>NZ_JEOG01000002.1:0-246395 GCF_006408715.1 Bifidobacterium sp. UTCIF-39
AAAAACCACGTCCACCACCACACTACCCACCAACACCACACCACACAACACCCATACACCGACCATTCCATCACCAGACAACACACATTCATCACATATTTAGATAAGAAACTATCCCCCAGCCACGGCAATGGGTTCGACTGCAAGCGAATCTCAGCCACTTGCCAACATCACTACCAGTCAGCTGCAATCCCTAGTGCACCAACAGACCGTTAGGCCGAGTACCCCCATCCCGGAAGGTCATCGGGAAAACAAAAGGTGGGGATCCAGCACAAGCCGAATCCCCACCATCAATGAGCGAAAAACTCTGAAATCGATCACGGAAACAAAGCCATTGAGGTAAATCTCCCTCCTAGTCGTGCTATGCGCCGCCCCTGTGAGCAGTAGAGGACGATGCAAACCATGCAGGAGATCCCGAATTCATGCCTCTTGTCGAACATCCGTACGCGTAATGATTCGTGGCATGGCGTGTTCCTTTACGGAATGCTCATCCACGATCACTTCCTCCACGTCATTCAATTCGGGAAGCTGGAACATGATGTCCTCCAACGTCTTCTCGATAATCGATCTCAATCCCCTGGCACCGGTCCCCTGCAGCATCGACGTATGTGCAATCGCCGATATGGCCTTATCGGTAAAGGAGAGCTTCACGCCATCGATAGCGAAAAGCTTTTGATACTGCTTGACCAAAGCATTAGATGGACATTGAAGGATCTGTTCCAAATCACGCTCGGTCAGATCATCCAGCACACTGATCACGGGAAGACGACCGATGAATTCCGGCAATAGTCCGAAATCGGACAGATCATCCGCACTGACCTGATGCAGTATCTCGGAATCAGGAACCGGAGTCTGTCTCCACGTGGAATTGAATCCACTCTCGTATTTGCCAAGTCGCTGCTCGATGATGTCCTTAAGGCCTACGAACGCACCTCCGCAGATGAACAGAATGTCATTGGTATCGATGCGGACCGTTTCCAGATCCTTGTGCTTGCGAGTACCCTCCATAGGCACATTGGCGACGGTTCCCTCGATGATTTTTAGCAGAGCCTGCTGCACGCCCTCCCCGGAGACATCACGAGTGATGGAGGTGTTTTCCCCGGATTTACGAGCGATCTTGTCGATTTCATCGATATAGATGATGCCCTTGCTCGCTCGTTCCACATCACCACCGGCCGCCTGAATGAGGCGTTGCAGTATAGTCTCCACATCATCACCGACGTATCCGGCCTCCGTAAAGGTCGTAGCGTCGGCGATAATGAACGGGACGTTCATGACCTTGGCCAGAGTCTGTGCCAGGTAGGTTTTCCCAACCCCCGTGGGGCCAAGGAGCAGAATATTCGATTTTGCGACTTCGACGTCGGCAAAAGGATCCTGTGTCTTGTTCTGTTTCGTTGAAAGCGCTGCGGCTTGGTCGCGGAGTCCCATGTTGACACGTTTGTAATGATTGTATACCGCAACGGATAGCGTCCGCTTGGTTTCCGTCTGACCGACGACGTAACGGTCCAGATACTCGAATATCTGACGGGGGTACGGCAGGTGCAACGCGTTCATCTCCGCATCATCCCGTCGCTCGTCGGAGATGATATCAACGCATAGTTCTATGCATTCATCACAAATGGCCACACCGGGACCGGTGACCAATTTATGAACTTGATGTTCGCTCTTGCCGCAGAACGTGCATCGCGGAGTGTCCTCGCTGTAACTGACTACTCGTCCCATGGGTATTCCTCTGGAAGATCGATGAAATTCGATTCGCAAAGGGGCTGAAACGCCCGAAACAGACGTTCAGCCCCTGCCATACGAATCGCAATATATCACTGCCGGGTTTCGAGAACCTCGTCCACGATGCCGTATTCCTTCGCCTGGGATGCGGTAAGGATCGTGTCCACCTCGATATCCTTGCGGATCTTTTCGATGTCCTGTCCCGTATGCTTGGCCAACGTCTCTTCGAGCCAGGTACGCAGTCGCAGCATCTCACGAGCCTGAATCTCGATCTCGGTGGCCTTGCCGAAATCCTGTCCCATTGCGGGCTGGTGGATCAGCACACGCGCATTGGGCAGCATCAGTCGCTTTCCGTGAGTGCCTGCCGCAAGCAGAATGGCGGCGGCGGATGCAGCCTGTCCGAGGCAAACGGTCTGCACATCGGGCTTGATGTACTGCATGGTGTCGTAGATGGCGGTCATAGCGGTCATGGACCCGCCGGGGGAATTGATGTACATCATCACATCACGATTCGGGTCCTGGCTTTCAAGAACCAGCAGCTGCGCCATGATGTCGTCGGCGGAAGCGTCGTCAACCTGCACGCCCATGAAGATGATGCGATCCTCGAACAGCTTGGTGTAGGGATCCTGACGCTTGAACCCGTACGGGGTCTTCTCCTCAAACTGCGGGAGGATATAGCGAGCCTGCGGCATGCCCCCGGCAAGACGCTGGGCGTGCGCAATGTACTGTGCTTCTTCGGATGCCATAATCATTCACCCTTCTGTGTGCTCATGGTGCCAGGCGTGGTCACGATCTTGTCGACGAAACCATAATCCAGCGCCTGCTGCGCGGTGAACCAGTGATCGTATTCGTTGTCGCGGTAGATCTCCTCCACCGTATGACCGGTCTGCTGTGCGGTGAGTTCGGACAGTGTCTTCTTCATATCCATGATGAGCTCGGCACTGATACGAACGTCAGTGGACGTACCACCGACACCGCCGGACGGCTGGTGCATCAGCACACGCGCGTGAGAGGTGATGAATCGCTTGCCCGGCGTACCACTGGACAGGAGGAACTGTCCCATCGACGCCGCCATACCGACGGCAACGGTAGCGACGTCGGGTTCAATGAGCTGCATGGTGTCATAGATGGCCATACCGGCGGTGATGGAGCCACCGGGGGAATTGATGTACAGCCAGATATCCTTCTTTGGATCCTCGGCCGCAAGCATCAGCATCTGCGCGCAGATGCGATTCGCCATATCGTCTTTGACTTCCTCGCCCATCCAGATGATGCGATCCTTGAGAAGCCTGTTGAAAATCGGATCGACGGGCCCCGCGGGCATGTCCTCACCGGCCATGACGGGCAGAGGCGCAAACGTGTTGCTCACCTTGTCTCCTTTGTTGCGATTCTGATGATTTTCAGACTACCGTCTGAATTCGACGGACAAGTCGTTTTCGGCTCACTGCGTAGGAGTGTCGCCGGGAAGACCGACGCTACGATACGACAAAAAGGGTCGGAGCCCGACTGCATGACCATCGGTTCCGACCCTTTCTCATCTGATGATGTCGCCTATGCGATTAGCATCAGTCGGCGTTTTCGGCCTTGTCCTCAGAGGCGATCTCGTCAGCCACGGCAGCGGCGGCGGATGCGGCTTCCACGCTTTCCTGAGCCTCGGCTTCGGCCTCATCCTCGCCGAGGAACTGGCTCAGATCGAGCTCGTTGCCTTCCGGATCCACGAACACGACGGCGCGCATACCGGCAAGCATACCCTTGGAACGGCCGACTTCCTGCACGGCAGAACCAATCTGGCCGTTCTGGATGATGGCGCTGATGAAGCGGTTCGGTTCCATGCCGTACTGCTGGGCAATGGAGGCAAGGAAGTTCATCACGTCGGACTGGGAAACCTTGACGTCAAGCTTCTCGGCAAGAGTGTCGAGGGTGATCTGGTCGCGAAGCTCCTTCTCCGCAGACTCCTCGGCTTCCTTCTTCTGCTCATCGGTGGCAGACTCCGGATCCGGGGTCAGGGACTTCAGGTGCTCAGCGGCAAGATTCTGCTTGATGCCCTTCGGAACCGGGATCTCCACGGATTCCTGCAGCTTGGCGATGAACGCATCACGGGCCTCGGTGGCCTGACGGCCTTCGGCGTCGCGCTCGCACTGCTTGCGCACATCAGCCTTCAACTCGTCGAGAGTATCAAATTCGGAGGCTTCCTGAGCGAAGTCATCGTTCAGCTCCGGCAGCTCCTCAGCCTTCACGGAGTTGACCTTGACCTTGACCTGAGCCTTCTGACCGGCATGGTCGCCACCCTCGAGAGTGCTTTCGAAGGTGGTCTCCTCGCCCGCGGACAGACCGTCGAGAGCCTCATCAAGACCATCGAGCATGGTGCCCGAGCCCAGCTCGTAGCTCACGCCTTCCTGGGAATCGACGGACTCGCCATCGATTTCGGCAGCGAGATCAATGTTGGCGAAATCGCCCTTGGTGGCGGGACGATCAACGCCAACCAGAGTGCCGAAGCGCTGACGTAGGTTCTCCAGACGAGCGTTCACATCCTCGTCGGACACGGCCGGCTTGGCCACCTCGATGCGCATGCCGTCCAGCTCAGGCAGATCGAACTTCGGGCGGACCTCAACTTCAGCCGTGAACTTTAGACGGGTGTCGTCCTTAGCGGAGGAAGGAACTTCCTTGACATCCAGCTGGGGCTGGTCCATCGGACGCAGCTCCTTCTGCTCAGCAGCCTTGGAGTACAGCTCACCGATGCCGTTGTTGATAGCCTCACCGGCGACGGAAGCGAAGCCGATGCGCTGATCGATGATCTTGCCGGGGACATGACCCTTACGGAAGCCTGGGATGTTCACCTGCTTGGCGATCTCCTTGCGGGCCGCGTCAAGATACGGCTCGAACTCTTCAGGATCTACGGTCACGGTCAGACGAACCTTGGTGGGTTCGAGATTCCTCACGCTGATTTTCACTCTGCGCTCCAATTCGTTAAAAACATTCTGTTAAGCCATTCAAGGCAACCGTTACATTATAACCCTACTCACGGACTCTGCAATGAGCGAAACCTGCCAGTTTCTAGCTCCTTGCGATGTCAGGAAATCGGAGACGCTATCCGGAACCGGGTCGGCCCAGCAGAGATTACGAAGAATCTGCGGCTTGAGGATCACATCTACAGGCGTCCTAGTGTCCTCACCGATCTGCACAATCACCTCTTTCGCAGCCTGCAGACGAGCAAAGCGCTCAGGATGATGTTCCCTCCAGTATTTCATGGAGCGAGGAGCATTCCCCTCTTCGTGGGAAGGCTGCGGGGACGTCACCGGCAGTTCGGAGGAAGGCAACGACAGTGCCTCGAGAATGGCTTGGCGCCATACGGACGGCTTAACCTGACGCTGCAATGGCGCATATCGTTCGAACATCTTGTCCTGTTCCCCGCCGGTATGCATGCGAACCCGCTGATTCAGTGAACGAATCGCGCTGAAGGCCCGTATATTCCTCGGCTTGCGCTGCCCTGCTTCGATCATGGCGGCATCCGACAGTAACAACGAGGGTGCGATATCCAAACGACGCGCCCAATGGTCACGAACGGTCCACAGACTGCGCACCACGGCAAGGGCTCGGGAATCATTGCTCAACGAGGTGATACGTGACACCCGCCGCCATGGTTCCGGATGCGGTTTTCGCGGCTGCAGTCCCTTGTCCCGAAGATAGGCGAACTCCTCGCGGGCCCATTCCTCCTTCCCCTGCGACTTCAACTCGGCAAGCAGCATCGACCGCAGTTCAATCAGTACCTCTACGTCCAATGCCGCATAGTTCCTCCAGTCACGGGGCAATGGACGATAGGACCAATCAGCTGCGGAATGCTCTTTCGCCAATACCAATCCGAGATATTTCGCGGTGACCGCAGCCAGACCAAACCGGGTATTGCCAAGTAGACGAGCCGCCACTTCAGTGTCGAACACCGCATCCGGACGCATGCCAAGATCAAAGAACCCAGGGAGATCCTGCAGTGAATCGTGTATGATCCAATCCTCGCCGCGTACAGCCTCATTGAAATCGGACCAGTTCGCACCGGCTTGTTTCAGCGCCATGCAATCAAACAGCGCGATGCCGGCCCCCTCCCTTTTGAATTGCACAAGCCAGTCGTCATGTCCATATCGAAAACCCGATGCACGTTCCGCGTCGGCAGCCACCGGCCCCTCGGCATTGGCGAAGCGCTCGACGACGGCGTCAAATCCTTCGATCGTATCGATCACGTCCGGCACCCCTCCACGGGGTTCCTTAAGCAGATGCGGCTCTTTACTCTCTGTCACTGATTGGTTCTTCCAATTCGTCGTTCGTTGTCAAAGATTCCAGGAATCTTGCCCACACGTCCACCTGAGTGCCGGCGTCCACCCATCCCCCCTTCTCTTCGAGAGGAGTCCAGGAGACTCGTAGCTCGCAATCGAAACGCGGAGGATCTCCCGCCGGGTCGGACAGCGATCCAAAGGACGTGTTGCGATTAAGACTTACCGTACCACCAAGGGTTTCCTCGTTGATTCCCGTAATGGAACGCTCCAGCCAATCCCACATCATCGGCGGGGTCAGACCATTGTGTTCGGAACCGGAAATTCTCACCGAACCGTAAGCCACGCACCGCCATCTCGACCCCCATTCGGTTCGAGGATGTTCGGAATACAACACCATGATCCACCCGCAGGAATGAACAGGGGATCCATTGTTGACGTCGATCTGAGCACCGATCCCGTAGTCCGACAACGTCAGGGGCACAGGAATCTCGCGATATATGACGCCGGAACGCTGCCTCATGGCACGCACCGATTCAACGGAGCGCAACACATTGCTGGGCACCGTCATTCCACGATCATCCTCGATGGAGGCTGCACGCGAAGCACCGGCGGTCTGCGATGACCGGCCGATAGGGAACGTGAATATCTCGGCCATATACCCAACATTAGCCCCTGTGACTACTGTTTCTTGGGATTGAAATTCTGTTGCACTCTAAGTGCACTCTATTTTGTTGTGCACTCCTTATTATAAGGGAGCGGCTCCGCGGGCGCTCCCCCAATGCGCTGGCGCGTATTCTGGATGGCCGCCAGTGAAATGCTCCACGATCCGACTATGCAGGAGATCAATCGCGACGTGGTCTCCATGGGGCAGGTCCAATGCCGGAAACGCAGAATCGCCCCTCTGGAACGCAGTTTTTCCGGCTGCGTTCCAGAGGGGCGATTCTGTATTCGGTGCGTCAATTATTCCATTAGGACATTCTGGTGGCGGTTATTTGCCACCGAGTCGCATTGGGTTGTAGGTGACGCCGAACGCTGCGGCGATGATGCCGGCCGCGCTCGAAATGTAGGCGCCGACCTGCGGGTCGCCGAACGCGCTGACGCCGAGGCCGATCACGCCGGCGATCAGCGTCACGATGTAGATGATCGTTCGGACGGTGTCGTTGAACACGGGCGTGTAGGTTGTGGTGCCGTCCGAGTGCTGCGTGGTGTCGTCGGGCATGTGTCTCCTTCCTAGAATCGGTTTTCGTTGAGCCTGCGCTGGATGGCCTGGCCGAGCCCGTATCCCCAGTTGGTCCATGGGCGCATGTCGGGGGTGGCGACGCCGAGGTGGCGGTGCAGGCCGTCGATGTATTTGGGGCCGGCGAGCCCGTCGAGCTGGCCGGAGTAGAATCCCTCGTTTTTGAGGATCCGCTGGGTGGCGAGGATGAGCTGGCTGCCGTCGCCGCCGTACGCGTAGGACTGGAGCGCGGGGCGTGCGTATCCGGACGGGCGTACCTGGCCGGTCACGACGCAGTCCACGGGCGTGCCCATGATCTGCTGCCAGCGGCCGATGGTCGCCGGGCCGCATGACCCGTCCACCGCGAGCTGGCCACTGGTGAGGCCGGACAGGCTGCCGGTGATGCCGTCGTACGCGGGGCGCAGGATCGCCGCGACCACGTTCCATGATCGGGTGCGGCGGGCCACCGAGCCGTTGTTGGTGTTGCCCTCGATGGTCTGCAGATATCCACCGCGGTTGATCTCGACGAAGCCAATGTGGTCCACCGGGCCGGAGTCCCATTGGAAGATCACGAGGTCGCCGGGCTGCGCGCCACGGGTGTCGACCTGTCGGCCGGCGTTGCGCCCGTCGCGCAGGATGTAGGGCACGTACGCGGCGGGCATGCCGGGGAACGACTGTCCGGCACGGTCGAGGCACCATGACGCGAACATCGCGCAGAACGGCACGCCGCTCGTGCCGAAATACGATCCGTGCGACTGTGCGTACCAGCGGCCGTATCTGGTGCCGGGTTCGGGATCGGTCCACCGGCTGTAGCCGATTTCGCCCGCCGCGATCCTCAGGACGTCATTCGCCGTCGCCACTGTGCATCACCTCCACCGGTTCGGCCATGTCGGCCACGTTGTCCGCCTGACTGGAATCGGACACGAGCGTGTCCTCACTTGCTGGGTCGACCATGATCGACCTCCTTTCCGCCCCGTATCGGGGCAATGTGGCCCATCCTGTGAGATGGGTCGATGGGTTATGGGAGCAGGAACGGGAGCGCGATCAGCAGGGCGAGCCCACGCAGGAGCACGACCAGCAGGATCACGCCCAGCAGGACCATGGCCACGAGGGCGAGGACCGCGAGCAGGATGACGATGACGCGTCGGATGATGTCGCTGACCGTCATCGGTACTCCCAGTCATCGGACGTTTCCCTGCGCACGTAGTCCTGTTTGAGCGCGTCGTACCTGGCGTGGCCCAGCCCGTTGCCGCCGAGAGCCAGATACTCGCGCCCCGCCTCCAGCTGGCGTTCGTGCTGGGTGCGAGTATTGGTGTGCGCGAACATCTCGATGCGGAGCACGTCCAGACGGATGGCGCGACGGTCGCGGTCCGACTCGTCCAGCCGGGCGAAATCCCGGTCCAGCTTGGCCTCGAGCGAGACGATCACCGGCGAGGATGCCAGGGCACGGTCGAGCTCGTCACGGGTGATGGTCATGTCATGCCTGTCCAGATGCCGGTCGACCCGGCGCAGGATCCAGGCCATGACACCGCCCGAACCGACCGACGCGACGGTGACCGCGGTCCAGAACTCCGGCGACGCGAACAACTGGGGAAACGGCATGATGTCCTTTCGATCGTGAACGGCGGGGGCTTATGCGCCGCCTTGGATGGTGGTGACGTCGGGGCGCATCCACTCGTGGCTGGTGTCGCCGGTCTCGACCTGCACGTGCAGGTCCGCGTCGACCGGCTGGGGCGTGGTGTTGCACAGGAGCTCGAGCTGCCATTGGGTCGCTCCGTCGGGGATCGTGAAGGGCTTGCCCGGGGTCAGCTGGTCGCCGACCTTCTGCCCCTGCGCGTCGTAGAACTTCATGCTCAGGCTGATGCCGGGGATGTTTCTTTTGGAGCTCATGCTGATCGTGCCCGAGTCGGCTGGCGCGGGGAAACGCCATTTGACGCCGGACCAGATCGCGGTTGGCGTGCCGGACAAATGCAGGCTCCCGTCCGTGTTGACGGTGCACGCCAGGCCGGAGACGTTCGCGGGCCCGTAGGAGAGCAGATTGCGCGAGCGTACCGTGACCGGCACGATGGTTTTGACGGACGGCACGGTCCTGCTGGTGACGGTCAGCCCGGTGTCGCCCATGGCCAGCCCGGTGACGGTGATGGATCCCATGACGGGGTCTCCTCTCTGAGATGGGAGCCCCTGTCATAGGGGCTCAGGGTTTGATGACTAGTCTCACGTCGTCGACTCGCATGTAGCCGCCGCGCGCGGTCAGGGTCAGCGTGAAATCGTCGGCGGGGGACGTGAACTCGAGCGTGGCGACGGCCCATGCTTTCGAGGTCTCCCTCGAGTCGAGCGTGCCGACAACGCGCCCGTCGCACGCGACCTCGATGCTGCGTTTCGTGTCCGCGTTGTTCATGAGGTTCGCGCTCAGCAGGAGCGTGGAGCCTGCGGGCAGGTGATCGACGTGCTGGCTGACGGACGCGCCGGTGCCAACGTTGCCGAACGGCGGCGAGTACAGGCCGGTGCCGATGCTCGTACTGTCGTTCTTCACGTCCCCGCTGGTCTGCCACCCGGATAGCGTGTCGAACGTGCCGTTGGCTATGGCGTTCGCGTCCAGCACGCTGACGGGCACGCGTGTGGTGACGGTGCCGGCGGTCAGGACCAGGGTCGTCTCACCGGCCGTGACGCCGGTGACGCGAATCCACCCCCCTGATGGTTTTCGGCCATGATGAGGCTCCTTTCTAGTCGTCCTCCCGCGTGAGGCGGGTCGGCTCCCTCAATTCGGCGATTCCCGTGTCCTGGATGCTCGCCGCATATTCCTGATTGGCGGTAGCGGGCAGCACGCTCACTGCGACGGCCACGCTCTGGCCCACACGCACGATGACCGGGTTGGGGCTGACGCTGATCGATTCGGGAGCGTATGCGCATGCGACCGACACCGCCGCGGACGTGAACCCGTTCACGGTGGCGGTGACCAGCGCGGTGCCGCCATGCGCCCAGGCGAGCGTGTTGCCCCGCATGGTCGCCACACCCGTATCCAGCGAGCGCCATGTGACTCCCTCGGTGGTGAGTGTTTCGGTGTGGTTGTCGCCGTATGTGGCCGTGGCCGCGAGTTGGACGCTGCCGTTGACCGGCAGGCTCGTGGGCGGGGTGGCCCCGTCGATGGTGGTGATGCGGATTGCGGTGACGGTGTCCTTGGGTGAGGGCCAGAGGATTTTTCCGTTGTAGATTGCGTTGTGTGGGTGTCCGTTGCGGATGGGTTTTGGGATTGTTTTGTTTGCTAGCAGGACTGGCATCAGAGAGCTCCCTCTTCGTCGTCGTTGTTGCCGGTGGCGTTTTGGGCGGCGTCTTCGACGGTTTTGACGGCTTTGTCGATGCGGGTGATGGCGTCCTGTGCGCTGTCGGCCACGGTTTGGGCTTGGTGGGTGATTGCCCTGACGTTGGCTCTGGCTTCGCCGCTCAGCGTATTGACGGTGTCGGCGTTGGATTCTGCGGTCGCCTTCAGGGCGGTGATTTGTCGAGTTTTGGTCTGGGCGTCTGCTGCGGCCTGGGCGATGGTGGCTAGGGCGTCGGTCGCGATTGTGGAGGCCTGGGTCTCGTCGTAGAACACGAGGACGTTGGGGTGTGCGGCGCTGTAGGTTTCGGCGTCCTGTTGGTTGGCTGCTCGGTAGCAGCGGAGCAGGGTTCCGCCGTCCATTTCCACGGGGACCAGGGTTGTGGGGTTGATGTCGGTGAGGCTGGCGTATTCGAGTTGGGTCGTGCTGTCGGGGACCTCGAAGTACCTGTCGTAGGCGTATGGGGTGCCTGGCAGTTCGGTTGCGTGCCAGGCCCAGGTGTCGTCGGTTGGGGCAAGGTCAACGGTGACGGTGCCGTTGTCATCGAGGTTGGCGGTGAATGATTTGGCTGCGAAGACGTTGTTGCCGGTGATGTGGCGTCGGACCGGGGCGAATCTGACCGAGCCGTTGGGCACGGGTACGGCCCCGCCGTTGTCATGGGAGAGGATGGTGACTTTGATCTTGGTCATGGGGTGTCCTTCCTATTCCTCGTTGTTGTCCGGCGTTGTGCCGGTGATGGTGGCCCAGGTGTCGTCTGGGATGGTGTTTATGAGGGTTTCGATCTGTGCCTGCAGGAGTGCGTTCCGCTGTTCCAGTTGGGCGATGCGGTTGGCGAGTTGGGTGATGATGGTGCCTGCATTGGCGGGGATGGCATCGGAGGATCGTGTGGCCATGTGGTCTCCTTTCCGTTGGTTATTGCTGTGGTATGGGGCGGTGGCGGACGGTGACGAGGGATTCCACGAACATGGTCCGCGCTTCGTCGATGGCATCGGAGTATTTCGCGAGCAGGTTTTCCAGTTCGGTTACGTTCACGGTGTCCGGTAGCGGCACTGTCTGTTCGTCGGCGGTTGGTGTGTCGTCAGCGAGTGCGAGGGCCGTGGCTCGGGCTTGTTGTGCTGTGGTTTCGTAGTCGTTGGTTGGGGTTCCTGGCAGTCCGAGGAGGCGTCGTGTGGTGGCGCGTCCGTCGATGCTGAGGGCTCGTGTCTTGGGGTTGATGGCTCGGTGGAGTGATGCGAGGGAGGTTTGGTTGAGGTTGTTGAGCTGGTTTTGTTCGAGTTGTGTGTAGGCGGGTGTCCATGCGTTTTCGCTGGTTTTGGTGTTGAGGATGCCTGGGTCCTGCGCGGCGAGCATCATGGCGATGGTTTCGGTGTTGGTGGTGCATCCGAGCAGTTCTCGCCATGCTGCGAGGGTGGTGAGTTTGCAGGTCAGCCCTCCGGTTTCCCCTGGTGATGGGCGGAGGGTGAGGGTCTCGTTTTCGATGATGATTTGCATATGTGGTCCTAGTTTTCGAGGAATGCGATGTAGTCGCACCAGATGGTGCCGTTGTATTCGTTTGGGTCGAGGTTGCAGCACAGGACGTCGAAGGATGACGCGTTGCCTGTGTTGGTGACGTGGGCCTGGATGCCGGCGTATGGGCAGTCTGCGTTGGCGAGTGCGTGGTAGTGCCCGTATTTGGCGGGGTTGAGTCCGACTCGGACGGGGCTGCCCATCCAGTTGTGCTTGAAGCTGCCTCTCCATGGTGCCCAGTTTCCGGTTTGAAACGTTGCCCGGCCGGGTAGGCCTCCAAGGAAGCCTCCAAGGAATAGGTACCCCGTGTTGATGTCGGCGGTGATGCCGACCTCGCCGTTGGCGTTTCCGACTTTTGCGTAGATGGAGTGGTCGGGTAGGCTTCCTGCGCAGACTGCGTGGAAGTTGCTGCTGTAGTTGTCGACGCGCCATCCGGCGTTTTCGGTGGATGCGTTGTTCCAGTGGCGGGACCAGACCGTGGGCGAATGTGATTCGAGAAAACTGGTGGTGTCATTGCCGTCTGGGGTGAGCAGGCTGAGATCCGAGTACCACTTTCGCTGGCTTGTGTCCGGGTTTTGATGGCTGTAGTCGGCGCCTGCGATGAAGTAGACGGTGGCGCGCTGGCGTTTTTGGCTGTCTCGTCGTACGCCGATACGGCCGAATGATCCGTATCCGTGGCCGACTCCGAGCGCGCCGGAGTCCCTTTGACCGCTGTGGAATATGAGTGCTGAGACGTTGCCTTCGGTGGTGCCGGTGGATTCGGTGGCGATGAACGGTGCCGCCTGGTAGCTGCCCGACAGGGGGAAGCTGATGCCGGATCCTGTGAATGAGGCGTTCACGCCGACGACGGTTGTGGAGAAGTTGGGACTGACCACGACGCGGTTGCCGCTCATGCCGGTCTGGAAGGTGCCGGTGATGAGGTTGCTTTTGCCTTCTCCATCGAGATGGACGGTGGGGTTGTGGCTGGAGTCCCACATGTCGAGGGCTCCGCCCTTGAGCTTCCATCCGGTGTTCGTGGAGGTGGAACTTTGGAAGATCGAACCGGTGAACGTGTAGCCGGTGAATGTCCCGGCCTTGATGTCGTCGGCCGTGATCTTCCTGGCCTTGAGCAGCTCGGTGAGGATCTCTCCATTGCCGATATGAATGTTCTTGGCGAGGATGCTGCCGTCCTTGATGAGGACTCCCCCGTCGATGCTGCCCTTGACCAGCACCTGCGACGCGTCCAACGACCCGGCCTTGATGCGCGCGGCATCCAGATACCCGGCCTTGATCACACCTGCATCCAGACCTGCCGTGGTGATATCGGATGTGGTGATCTTGCGGACCTTGAGCAGCTCCGCAAGGATCTCTCCATTACCGATGCGGATGTTGGTGGCGGTGATGGCACCGTCTGCGATCAGGACACTGCCGATGCTGCCATTGACCAGCACCTGCGACGCGTCCAACGACCCGGCCTTGATGCGCGCGGCATCCAGATACCCGGCCTTGATCACACCTGCATCCAGACCGTTGGCGCTGATGTCATTGGTCGTGATCTTACGGGCATTGAGCAGCCCTGTCAGGATCTCTCCATTACCGATATGGATGGTCCCCACGGTGATGCTTCCTGGTTTGATCAGGGTGGATCCGGTCAGGCTTCCAGGCAGGAGGACACTGTCGGCAGACAGCGAGTGCGCGGTGAATGCCTTGCCGTTCCACACGTATTCGCCGATGATGGTCCCGGTTGAGTCGGTCTTGCGCCACAGGTCGCCATTGGCCAGTCCGGAGTGCGATGGTTCGGCCGATTGCGTATAGATCCGGTTTTTCGCGTCGGCGGTGGTCTGGGCGTTCTTGGCTGCGGTGAGCGCGCTGGTGATGTCGTTCCTGACCCAGTCTGGCAGCGTGTAGGAGTCCTTGGCTTCGGCGAGCCATTTCCCGCTTCGTAGGTACCATCGCCCGAGCACCTTGCCGGTGCCGTCGATCTGCGTCCACATCGCACCTTCCGGTTTGCCCGCGGTGTCGGATGACGTCGGGGCCTTGCCGCTCACCGTGGTCTTGCCATCGATCGACGTGACCGTCTTCGACAGGTCGGCCACGTCTTTTTCGGCTTGGCTGATGCGATCATTGACGTCGTCGAATATGGAGTCGGGGATCTCCGGAGTGGTGCGGATCCACTTGCCTGAGCTGAGCATCCACATGCCGAGCACCTTGCCGGTGCCGTCGATCTGCGTCCACATCGCACCTTCCGGTTTGCCCGCGGTGTCGGATGACGTCGGGGCCTTGCCGCTCACCGTGGTCTTGCCATCGATCGACGTGACCGTCTTGCTCAGATCGGTCATATCCTGAACGGCCTGGTCGATCCTCTGGTTGATGTCGTCAAATTCGCCAGGGTCGATGACCGATGAAATCGTCACGCTGGCCGATGCGCTCCAGGCGCTTTTGTTGCCGGATCGGTCGACGCTGCGCAGGGCGAACCAGTAGGTCTTGCCGATGGTGAGTCCTGTGATGATGCTGTGCCCCGCCGCGGTGGAGATCTTGTCCCGGTACGACCAGTTGCCGTTGGATTCGCTCATGCCGAGCTCGCAGTGGCTGAAATCGAGTTCCATGCGACCGCCTGATGAATTGAGTCCGTCCCATTGCACATCGGCGACTCCGAGCTCGCTGGACGCGATCGGCTTGGACGGGACGCTGGGAGGGGTCGTGTCGGCTGCGATGCGCACGGTGGTCACGTCGGACCATTCCCCCATCTGGTCGCTGTAGGTGGGCACGGCGCGTACACGGAATCCGTATTCGACACCGCATTCGAGTCCTCCGATGCCGACTGTCGTGGCGGTTGCGTCGGAGACTCCTGCCGACACCCATGGGGCTCCGGCGAGGTTCTTGCGATAGGCGGCGATGTAATGGCTGATGCCAATGCTGGTGTTGTCAGTGGCCTTGGTAACCGCGTCCCATCGGAGCGTGGCCAGGCCGAGCGCCGTTCCGTTACTGCTGATGTAGGCGCTGGATGCGACCACGAGGCCCTTCGGAGCCTGCGGCACACGATGGTCGGTCTCGGGGGCTGGCCGCCCGTTCTCACTGCCGGCGAGCGCGGCGCCTCCTGTGATGCCCTGGATTTTCTTGTTGGCTTTGACCTGGGCGTCGTATTTGATGTCGTTGAGGGTGACGGTGGCGGTCAGGCCGTCCTGGGTGGAGGCGATGTCGATTTCCTGGATGCGGACTTTTTCGCCGTGGTTGACGGTGGGTGCGCTGATCCAGTCGCCGGGATGGTAGTCCACGAGTGGGAGTGTGTCGACGTTGGTGGTATTGAGGCTGCGTGTGTATTGGCCGCGGACTCGGGCGCTGTTTCCCAGTGTGGCTTGCATGAGGGATTTGGCGGTGGCCTCGTCGCTTACGCCGCCTTGTGAGACATAGGATTCCCAGCGACCCCATGGAGTTGGTGCGGCGGGGTTGTTTTCACGGAAAATGAGGCCGTTGTCGCCTTCGACGAGGATGTCGGAGCTGAGGTCGCTGATGGATTCTTCGTTGGGTGCGTCGGTGATGTCCTGTCGGTAGCGCAGTTGGATTGTGGGGCTGAGGTCGCGGCTGAGGGCTGTGCTGTCGGGGTTCCAGAGTTGTAGGGTGCGTCCGTTGGTGCGCCAGTCTGCTCCGCCTCCGCCGACGAGGCTGGCGAGCGCGGTTTGGACGCTGACTCCGAGGCTGTAGTAGAGGGTGTAGATGCTGGCCCATTTGTCGCCGTTGCTGTCGGTGCCGGTGGTGAAGTCTGTAGCGATTCCGGTTGCTGCGCCTTTTCGGGTTTTGTTTTCGTCGAGGAGTGTTTTGATGATGGTGCCGGGGTTGGCTGAGAGGAATGCTCGTTTGCCTTTGTTGTCGCCGTCTGCGATGAGGTGGCTGGTGTCGTTGTTGAGGATTTTGGAGAGTAGCCAGGAGATGCTGGGGGCATTGATGGTGATGGTGTCGGTGGCGTCGGTGGCGTTGTTGCTGCGGGTGATGGCGAGGTATCGGGCGTTGTGGGGTTCGTGGTAGCTGGTGCCGTCGCTGACTTCGAGGGCGATTTCGAGGCCGTGTTCGAGGGTGCGGGCGAGGATGTCTCCTGCGAGGGCTTTGCGGCTGTAGGTGAGGGTGAGGGCACCGTCGTCGTTGTGGAGGATGCTGGCGTTGAAGGCGGTGGGTTGGGGCAGGATGCCGATGCGGGTGCCGAAGGGTTCGTAGGCGGCGAGTCGTGCGTGGAGGGTGCGCTTGCTCATGTGGGCTCCTGTCGTGTTTACCACCATGCGGGTTTGGTGCGGATGGCGGCTTTCTGTGTGGTGTTCTGGCTGATGCTGATGGTGTAGGTGCCGTTGTTGTCGGGCCAGATCTCGAGTGGTTCGCTGGTGTAGTCAGGTGGGGATGTTTTGGTGCCGGTGTCCCATGCGGTGGCGGTGTTGCTGCGCCATGCGGTGAGGTTGGCGGGGTCGAGGAAGAGGTAGGGCTTGCTGGTGTCGGTCCCGCCTCCCCAGGTGATGTCGGTGCCGCTGGCGTGGTTGGTTATGGTGACGGCGGTGGGGTTGTTGAGTCTGATGATGGGGTCGATGATGGGCGCGTTTGCGTTGCCGTTGGTGAGTAGGGTTCCTCCTGTGGCGGGGAGTTCGATGGTACGGGCTGTTTCCTGCCAGAACACGTCGGGCAGGGCGAGTACGGCCGTGTACCGTTCGTGGGGTTTGTAGGGGCGTTCGTTGTCGTTGGCGGTGAGGCTGGTGAGTTCGGCCCGTGCGCTCATGGTGCGGCTGGTTCCTGTGGCGAGGTCCCGTTCGGTTTTGCCTAGGGTGATGGTGGGCAGGGTGAGCAGGCGGAGGAAGTGTTCCGTCATCGTGGTGGATTCTGTTCCGTGGGCGAGCGCGGTGATGGTGATTTCGCGTTCGTCGAATCGTGGGGCCATTCCTGGGGTGATGCTGCCGTGACGGCCCTGGACCGTGGTGACTGTGCGGCGCGGGGTGATGGCGGCTCGCCATGTGGTGCCGACTGTGACGTGGAATCCGCTGGTGTCGAGAGGCATGCCGTTGAGGCTGTATGAGACTTCCTTCGGCATGCCAGTCCTCCGTTTCTACCATTGGGGCATTGCTGCCGTTTGGAGTTTTTGCTGTGTGGATATGGATGTGGGTGCGATGGCGGGGTAGATGAATGTCTGGTTGACGTTCGTGGTGCCCGCGTCCTGCAGGAGCCCGCTGATGGCGGTGGCGATGGCCTGAGCGATCTGCTGGCTGTCAACCTCGCCGGGCCATCGGCCTGTGGCGTTGGCGCGTTCGAGTTTGCCGATGCCGAGTCGGCGGGCGGCCGCGGCTCGGATGACGAATTCGTCGGTGCTGGCGAGCAACGGTATCGAGTCGCTTGTGGGGGTGCCGGGACCTTTGAGCAGGCCGCCGGGGTTGCCGCCGGACGCGAATCGGGGTATCGCCCCTCCGGTTGCCCGTTGGATGACCGCTCCCCCGTCTGCCCTGCGGATGACGCCTCCATCGGCTTTCTTGTTGAACCAGTTGCCGACCGACTGGGCGACGAGCTTGATGGTCTTGACGCCGGGGATGAGGTTGAGCAGTCCGTTGATCGAATTGATGGTCCTGCTGGCGTTGTCCTTGGCGTTGAGGTCGGTGGTCTTCTCCTTGGGCACGTTGTGGATGGCGTTGTTCAGATCGTTGATGTTGTTGATAGCGCCGTCCTTCCATGCCTGCATGACCGTGTCCTTGGTCTGCGGTGTCAGGTTCAACGTGTTGAGGTAGGCTTCCACCTGGCCTTGGTTCATGGGCGAGTTCTGCGTGATCGTTGTGCCGACATCGCCGGGGATGAGTCCGAGGCTGTTGGCGTACTCGTCGGCCTCCTCCTTGCTCATGCCGCATTGTTGAGCGGCCTCCACCATGGCTTCGCGGGCCTCGTAGATGCTGTTTTTGGCCTGTTGGGTGGCTTCGCTCATGTTGCCGTTGGCTTCGCCCTGCTGCAGGGTTGCCTGCGCTGTGGCGATGGCCTGGTTGGCGAGCGATTCCATGGCTGCGCGGTTGGCCTGGCCTGCGGCGCTGGACTCGTCGAGGGTGGTGCCGTTCGCCTTGATGGTTGTGTTGAGCTGTCCCATGGACGAGCTCAGACCTGACTGGAGCGTCTGCAGGGACTGCAGACTTCCGACCATCTGGTTCTGCTGCCATGCCGCGTCCTGATAGGCCTGCTGCATTTCGGCGAGCTCGTTCTTCGCAGCCACGTACTGGTCGAGGGAAATCTGACCTGTTTGGTAGGCGTTCCCGAGGCTGGTGTTGTAGGAGTCGACCGCCGTCTGGCTGCCGGTGACCGCGCTGCTCCATACGCTCAGGTTCACTCCGCTGTCCTGCAGGATGCTGTTGAAGTTGGCAGTGCCGCTGCTGATCGTGTCGAAGAATCCCCAGTTGAGGCCTTCCCCGGTGGATGCCGCGGTCTGGAGGAAATCGGCGACTGCGGAACCGCCTTCTTCCAAGCTGCTTTTGAGTGCGGCTGCCTTCTCCGAACCCTCGGTCAGTTCCCCGATAAGGTCGGTGAGCGCATAGAGTCCCACTCCGATGGCGATGCCGCCGAGAGCGCCTCCGAGCAGGCTGAATCCCTGACTGGCACCGGACGCCTTGCCTCCGGCCGCCGAGGCCTTTTCCCCGGCGGAATCGATGTTGCCGGCGGCGTTCTTGGCCTTGCTGCCGGTGTTGTCCAGCGAGTCGGACAGGGTATCGACCTTGCCTGCGGCGTCGCCTATGCTTCGTCCGGCGGATGACGCCTTGCCTCCGGTGTTGGAGATGGTGTCCCCTGCGGTTTTGATGTTGCCTGTCGCATGCTTGGCCTTGCTGCCGGAGCGGTCGAACATTCCTGCGAGGCCGCCGAATTTGGTTCCGGCGTCGCCGGCATGCTTGCCGCTGGACGAGAGTCCGGATCCCAGCTTTCCGATGAGGTTCGCAGCGCTTTTCGCTCCGGTGCCGATGAGCTTGAGACCACCGCCCAAGGTTTTCACGATGCCGAGGAGGCTATTGATCTTGCCGCCGAACAACGCCAGGCCTGCGATGCCGAGCTGGACCGGCTGGGGCAGGCCCGCGAATGCCTTGACCAGGTCGATCACGGTTTTCGCGGCCTCGCCGATCTTCTGCCCTATTTCGTCGCCGTGGGCTCCGATCTGGTCGGCGACATCTGCGAGTAGCGGGGCGAGTTCCTTGCCGACGGACTGCATGACGGTACGGCTGATCTTCTGCCAGGACTGCTGGATGCTGCGGTTGTTTTCCTCGGCTTCCTTGGCGGCTCCGGTCACGTCCTTGTACGAGTCCTCGACGCCGCCCAGTGCGAGGATCATGCCCATGGCGTTGTCCTCGCCGAGGGACGACCAGAGTTCGGATGCTATGGCGGCACGCTCTGTTTCATTCTTCGTGTTTTTCAGGTCTCCGATGACGGCGTTGAGCATCTCCCCGGCGGTGGCCCCGCCGTTCTTGTAGGATTCCCAGAGCTGCTGCGTGCTCGAGCTGAACCTGCCGATGGAGTCGTCCATACGGCCGTCGGAGAGGCTGGTGAGGAATTCATTGAGGTAGTCGCCGACCTTGTCGAGGTTGTAGGCTCCTGCGTCCGTTCCCGCTTGCAGGAGGCTGAAGTACTGGCTTGCGCTCATGCCAGCTTCGCCCCAGCGGCCTGCGTATTCCGACAGGTTGTCGCCAAGTTCGTCGGTGTAGTTCAGACCGCGCTGCATGCCTGCCGTGAGCAGATCGGTAGCCTCGGTGGCATCGAGGCCGAACCACTTCATGAGCGCGTTGACGCCGCGCACGCTTTCGTTGACGTCCGCGCCGAACACGTCGGACAGGACAAGCGCGTTGCTCGCTATGGTTTCGAGGTTCTCTTCGCTGTCGTCTCCCAGATCGCGCAGGGTGTGCTTGACCTGGGTGACGGCGTCGCGGACCTCGTCGAGGCTTTCGCCCCATCCGTCGGCGTAGATGCGGCTCACCACGTTCGCGGCCTCGGCAGCGGCCTGTTCGTCTCCGAGCGCAGCCTTGAGCTTGTTGCCGAGATTGGCCTGGTCGAGGCCCGAGCTGATCGCGGCTCCGATGGTTGCCCCTACGCCGGCGAATCCTGCGGCCCCCAGCGCCCAGCCTCGCAGTCCTTCTGTCGCGTCCTCCAGCTTGTTCTTGATGCCGCTTGCCGCGTTTCCCGCCGATTCCATGCCCTTTTTGAGCACGTCGGTGGCGCTGGCACCGTTTTTCATGGCCGTGGCGGTCTGATCGGTGGCGCTCTTGGCGGCCTTTTGTGCCTGTTCGAGATCGTTTTCGGTCCGAGCGAGGTTGTCCGACGCGGTCTTCTGTCGGCTGCGCGCCGATTCCACCTTCGCCGCGGCGGTGGCGGCCTGCATGGATCCGGTGCCGTATTTCTCGACTGCGGCGGCGAGCCGCTGTTCGGCCGTTTCGAGGTTCTTGTCGGCGTTGGCCAGTGTCTGCCGCTGCTGGACTGCGCGCGCGGTGAGCCGTTCTGTTTCAGCGCCGAGCCATTCGGTCCCGGTCTTGCCGACCTGTGATGCGGCTTCGAAGACGGCCTTGCGGGCGCGTGCCAGCTTGTCCTGTGCAGACGTGAGCGATTCCGTGGCGGTTTCGTTCTTGTGCTGGGCGGCGGTGAGCCGTTCCTGGGCGCTCATGGCCTGGGATGAGTTCTCGCCGTATTTGGCGATGGCTTCGGCGAGCTTCTGCTCTGCGATGGTCACTGCGGCGGCGCTGGACCGTTGCGTTTCCCTTGCTTTGGCGACCTGCTGGCTGGCTTTGGCGGCGTCCTGGGTGAGTTTGCGGAACGCCTGCTCGCCCATCTGCTGGGTGGCGGCGTCGAAGGCCTTGGCCACATCCTGGCCGGAATCGTGGCCGAGCTTTCGTCCGCCGAACGCCGAGTTGAACGCACTGGCTCCGGTTTTCCCGGAGGCCTTGAGCTCCTTTTCCACGGCGGCGCGCACGCCCTTGAGTACCGGGAAGATCGATACGTGGCCGGTTGCGATTTCAGAGCCGTCCCCTGCCATTGCTGCTCCTTTGCGTTAGAGTCCGTCGAATATAGGGCTGAGCCGGCTTTTGGCCAGGGCCAGCTCCTCGTCCGTCGGAGGGGCCTGTTCGTCGGGGTCAGGGATCGGCGGCATGATGCCCGGCCCCTGATAGTGGTCGAGTATCCACTCATGGCTGACGGGGTATCTCAGTCCCCATCGTTTGGCGCCGACGCTGGTGGACGGGTCGGTGGCGAGATCCGAGAGCAGGTCGATCGCGTCACCGTAGCGGAGCCGGTCGCCGAGATCTCCCGTCAGGCTCCACCCGTGTCGGGCGAAGTCCGCCGCGATGAGCGCATGTTCGTCCGCGTTGCGGATCAGTCGGACGAAGCTGATGATTTTCCCAGGCTCGCTCCCTGCATCTGGGTGAGGATCTTCGTGTACGTGTAGCTCAATGCGATGATCGATGCGGAGGATTCCCCGCGGACGTTCGTCCTGGTGTCGGGATCGTCCACGGTTAGCAGGCTGATCATCTGGTCGACGGGCGTTTCATCGGCGATGGAGTCGACGAGGTCCTGGCTGGGATTGAGCGGCATGCGGTAGATGTTTCCCGAGGGGAAGCACACCCATAGGTTCGGATATTTCACGATGGTCTTCGGTGCGACCATCCTGCCTGCCTCGGCGATGGCCTGCTCGGTCTCGGCGATGGTGATCTGGTCGAACGCCTCTCGGTCGGGCGTGTATTCGTCGGTCATGTATTGCTCCTATCGAGTATCGGGTATGCCCGCCGACGGGAATTGGCATGGCAGACGTCGGCGGGAATAGCGGGGCATGTCAGTCGGCGGGATCGTACTGCCATTCGTTGTAGAGGCTGGTCACTCCGTCGCCGATCAGAGGATCGGTCTGCCATTCGAGGGTGACGTTGCGGCCCTTGACGCTGTTGCGCTCGGACTGGTCGATCTCGGTTCCGGTCACCTGCATGACGCCGTTGAGACGGCGGATACGACCGGACTTGTAGACCTCCTCGTAGTAGACGAGCCACTTGGTGTCGGGAGTCCACGTGGACACCGTGATCATGCCGTTCTCGTCCGGAGCCTTGCCTGTGATGAGTTCGCGGACGACCTTGTTGAATTCCGCGAGCCCCCACTGGATGCTGATGGTCGGGTCCAGCGACAGCTTGTAGCCCTTCTGGAAGAACTCGATCGGGCTGTCCTGGTCCATGCTTTCGTTCGCACCGCCGTCCTGCTTGATCAGTCCGAGACGACGGTACCCCTCCGGCAGGGTGACCTTGGCTCCGCCGCCGGCGGCGGACGCGAGCACGTTGGTCTGCGAGTAGGACGCGATGGCGAGCGCCGCGGTGATTGGCAGGTCGACTTGGGTGAGGTCGTTGCCGAGGGAGTCCTGTGCCATTGTTTGTTCTCCTTATGGTTGTGGTTGTTGGATTTCGCCGGCGATGGTGTAGTCGACGGTGAGGTAGTAGCGTGCGGCCGGGGATGTGTCGCCTGCTGGTGGGGTGGGGCCGCTGGTGTGGTTGATGGCTGCGATGGGGCTGTTTGGTGCGGTGATGATTGCTGGGTCGTCGGTGAGGATGGCGAGGACTCGGCGGGCGAGGTCCTTGCAGGGTTTGGGGTTGTCTCGTGCCCAGCCTCGGATGGTGACGCCGATGGCCCAGTCGTAGGCGATGATGGCGGTCCGTGGGCCGGGGATGTCTCGGATGACGATGAGTGGGTGGGTTCCGTCGTAGTCCGGGGGTTCTCGGTTGCCGATCTGGAGGCGGGGGATGTCGGTGATCTGGGTGCGGAGGTGGTTGCAGAGCCATTGTTCGACGTCCGGGGGGATGATCATCCTGATGCCTCCTTGAGGGCATTGTGGAGGTTGTCGGTCTGGGATTCGATGAGGAGGGTTTTTGCGTCGGTGCCGACGACGAGGTAGGTGTCGCGGTGGGCGTGGCGGACTTTCTTGATTTTGAGGCCTCGCTTGTAGTCTCCGGAGTCGACCGGCGCGTTTTTGCGTGCGATGGCGAGGGTCCGTTCCGCCTTTTCCTTGCATAGGGCGTCTACCTTTGCGCTGCGCAGGATCGCTTCGAAGAAGCTGTCGTCGAAGTGCACGGTGGTCTGTCCGGCTGCTGGCATGGGGTTATCCTTTCCATTCGGCGAGGGTGACTTGCAGGGTGGGTTGCAGTCCGGTGAAGGCGTTGACGTCGTTGCTGGGGAATCCCGTGACTTCCCAGCAGCGGCCGTCGTCCGGGTCGGGTTTGATCCGGTCGCCGATCTGGATGTCGGTGTGGGGATCGTCGATGGTGAGGATGGCGGTGGATGTGGTCTGGTCGCGGGGGCCGTCCTGTAGTCGTGTGCTGGTACTGCTGGCGAGCGCTCCTCGGATGGGGATCGTGACGGGGTTGGTCCAGTCGGATGCTGTGGTGGAGGGGTTGTATGGGTCCGGGGTTCGGGTGGCGCGGAGACGGTTGAATGGGGTTGCTCCGGGGAGGGTGAATCCTGTGTGGCTGGTGGGGATGTCGTCGAGGATGCTCATGGTAGTGGTCCGAGTTTGTAGCGGTTGAGTTTGGCTACCTCGTCGGTCATGAGGCTGACGTTGTAGCTGACGGAGCTGCCGTTGACCGATTGGCTGGTGATGACGCCGGCTGATGCAGTGGCGGCTCGTTTGGCGACGTTGATGAGGACGCCTTGCAGGTCGGTGCATTCGTCGGGGTCGTATCCTGCGTGGATCCGGTAGTGGATGGCGGCGATTCCTGTGGGCCATGGTCCGTCGGTGGACTCAAGGAGACCTGTTTCGGGGTCGTTGATGTAGGAGAGCGGTGTGCCGTTGCGGTCGGTCAGTGTGTCGATTGATGTGATGTGTCTGGCCGGCAGTCGCAGGATGAGCCCTCCCCTGCTGTTGATCACTCCGGCGAGTTCGGTGTTCGGGGTGACGTGCCAGCCGCATTCTCGGCGGATGGCCGCTTGTGCGGCCTTGAGCCAGAATGTGGCGTCCGCGTCGAATGTGCCGGGGTTCGCGATGATGTCCGGGAGGGCCATCTTCATGCTCCTTGCGAGGTTTCTGCGGTTGCGGCCGTGATGATTTCGGGGTTTGCCACGGTGACGGTTACCTCCTGGGCTGCGTCGGGAGGCAGGACCGAGGTCGAGAGTCTCACGGTCTCGCCGGCTCTCATGGTGATGGTTGTCGGCGAGACGATGAGGCTTTCCGGCTCGGTTACTTGGCCGCGGCTTTTCCCAGGGCGACCTTGACGAATGCCTTGGGGTATTTGACCTGCAGTCCGACACGTTCTCGGATGCGGAACGTGATGAGGTCGTTGGTGAAGTCCTCGGCGTGGCTGTTGGTGGATTCTGCGGTCAGGCCGCCCTTGCGGATGACCGCTCCGCCGAGTTTGAATGCTCCGACGATCGCGGTGCCCTGAGCGACTGCCTCGGTCACGACGGTCTTCAGCCCCCACAGGCTGGGGTCCTGCATGATGACGCCGTTGCCGTACTGGCCGGCGAAGTAGCCGCCGCCGTAGTACTGGCCGTTGCTGTCCTTGCTCAGGCGGATGGCCTCGTAGTCGGCGGGGTTGATGACGAGCGCGTCGGCTCGGAAGCCCGTGGCGAGGGCGATCTTGGTGCGGGCCTTGAACAGGCGATCCGGGTCGGAGTCGGTGTCCTGTCCCATGGTTTGGATCTCGCGGGCGAGCAGGCCCTCGATGTTCTTGTCATTGCCGTCGCCGCTCAGGAGCTGGGTCTCCTCGACGAGCTGGAGGTTGTAGCGGGCGTGGTTGTTGATCTCGCTGACGATGTAGGCGAGGTCCTCGGCCATGTTGTCGGTGACCTTCCAGTAGGCGGCGATCTCCTTGAGGCTGTCGGCCTTCCATGTGGGGTCCGGCAGGTGGGTCTGTGGCTTGGCTCCGCCTTCGGCCACGGTGCCGGCACCGCCCTCGAGCGCGGAGTAGACCGGGTATTCGACGGTGTTGGCGTTGCCGGACAGGGTGATGCTGCCGAACAGGTCCGCCACGACGAGGGGGCGTTCGTAGGGCCATGCGCCGTTCATGTCGATCTGGGTGACGACCGGCTGGTATCCGACGCCGGCTGTGCCCGTGCCGGCAGCGTGGGTGTCGGACGAGGCCTTGAATTCCGACGTGCTGAACGGGTGGTTCTTGGTCTGGCCGACTGTCATGCCGGCCTGTTTGAGTTCGGCCGCGTACAGGTCGCCGATGGTGGCTGCTCCGGCGCAGGTCTTGGATTCGCGTGTGGTTACCGCCTCTGGATCGAGGTCGTTGACGCCCTTGAACAGGTCGATGCGCTCCTGCAGTCGTTTGATCTCGGCGACGTGGCCCTTGAGCTGGGTCTGTTCGTCGTCGGTGATGTTCTCCATGCCCTTGGAGACGATGGCCTGTGCCGCCTTCTTCTCGGCGGCGAGCTGTTCCACGAGGTTCATGTGGATCCTTTCTATTGGTTGTTTGCCAGCGAGAGGAAGTCGCTGATTTCCCTGAATTCCTCGGCCCACTGCGGGTCGAAATCTTTCGTCCCCTCGTCGGGGTCGTCGTCCGGGGTGTCGGTGATGGCGGCGAGCAGTTCTCCGAGCGCGTCGTAGGCGACGCGGATCTTGGTCTCGTTCGCCTTCGAGATGGCGCGTCCGGCCTTAACCTCGAGTATCTCGGCACCCTGATTGGCTGCGATCTGGACCAGGCTGATCTCGAACAGTTTGAGCTGTCGGATCTCACGGTGCCCGTCCCATGGGGAGTCGGAGTCCTCGTCGTCGATCCATGCCGTCTTCTCCGGCACAAAACCGATGCTCATCTGATGGATGAGCCCGCGTTTGAGCAGATCGTAGGCGCGCCTGCCTTCGGGAATGTCGGTGTCGAGCCTGGCGGTGATGAGCAGGCCGTGCTCGTCCTCGACGGCAGAGAGGGTCTCGCCGATGATGTCGTTCGGGGATCCGTCCTTGTGCTGCCAGTGGATCGGGATGCCGGCTCCCCCGCTGCGGAAATCGTCGGCGAGGGTTTGCTTGAATGCTCCGCGCACGATCACGTCGTCGTACATGTCCTTCTCCCATGTCGATGCGTAGCCGGAGAAGGTGCCTGCGTCGTTCGTCCAGTCGGCTGTGAGGTCCTTGAGCTCATAGCCCAGATGGTCGAGTTTCATCGTTGTGGTCTCCTCTCGTCATCGAGTCCCATATCTGGCGGAATCCAGCGTCGTACTGGTAGAGGCGTTGGAACTGGCCGATCATGGCCATGGCCTGTTTGCCGTTGGGGCTCGCGCCCTGCTGGGCGTTCTGTGTCTGTCCGCCGTCCTGAGGGCTGGGCTGGCCGCCGACAGTGACGTTCAACGGGGTGATGATCTCGTCTCCTCCGGGGATCTTCGGCCAGTCGAACAGGTCACGCGCCTGGTTGGTGCTCATGAAGGGTCTGCCCGTGGCGGTGCTGAGCGCCTGGAATTGCGTTTCCATCGTGCCCCGGAGCTTCGCGTCGAGGTTGGCGCGGATGTAGCAGTCGGGTTCGCCCACGGCGGCCGGCAGGTTCATGTTCAGGGCCTCCTCGAACGCGACAAGGTACGGCAGGAGCTCGACGTTCCACAGCTTTTCTTTGTAGGCCGCGATGTTCGAGTTGGTGCCGGTGCGAAATCCGATGTTCTCGGGACTGATGTGGAAGGCGAGCGCCACCTGCTCGTTGATCTTCTCCCGCGCCTCGATGTCCTCCATGTCGACCGGCTTGAACAGGTCCAGGCTTCGGATCTCCATGCCGTCGCGCAGGGGGAGCCATGCGCCTTCCCTGCCGCCTCCGGCCTGGTAGTTGCGCAGGCTGTTGACGAAGTCGTCATAGTCCTCCTGGGTCTCCCAGCGCATCTCCTTGGGACGGAAGACGTAGGCCGGGGTGCGTGCCGCGTTTGCGGCGATGCTTTTGCGGTAGGCGGCCATGGAGCGCGCCTCGGCGAGCAGTGGGCGGAGGACTCCCGTGACCGGGTCGCCGAGTCGGAGTCCGTCGATGTAGCCGACGTCGAGGATCACGTTCGGCGATGGCAGCGTGTAGGTCCTGCCGGGAGCTCCTTCGGTGGAGCTGACGGTGATCTGGGTGATCTCGCCGAATCCGTTGGCTGTGAGGCTGTAGCCGTTGGGGGGAATGCGGCGCAGGGTCCACTCGTCGTTGGGATCGAGTCCGAGGGTGCAGACCCATCGGTCTTCCATGAGCATGTCGTGCAGGAGTCCTGCGAGGAACCGGTATCGGCTCATGCCGGGCAGTCGTGACGGTCGTTTGAGCAGTCGGGACAGTTCGCTGTCTCTGGCCTCTTCGGCGTCGCCGGAGTCATTGCGCCGGTAGACCTTGAACGGCAGGCTGGCGAGCTGTCGGACGATGAAGTCGACGACGACGCGCACGGCGTATTCACGGCAGTACATGCCGTTGGCGATGCCGGCGAATTCGTCGTCTGTCGGCCAGCTGATGACATTGGGAGTCGCGTCGATGATGGTGGGCGGATCGGCGTTTGCCGATTTCATCATGATCGACGCCGCATTACGGGACAACAGGTTGTCTAGTAATCCCATGCGTTCTCCTTACTGGTGTTCAACAGTGGATTCGTATGCCCGTGGATGGCTGGAATCTGGGCTTCTCGGGTTCGCCGTCCATGGTCTCGAGCGCGTAGAGCGCCTGGCTTTCCGCGATCAGTCCGCTGATCTGCATGGCGCTTTTCGTCCGGTCCCAGACCTCCACCTCGCCGAGGCGTCTGGTGATGGCGCAGGACACCTGCTGTTCGATGGCCGGCTGCGGGAGGTGCCGCAGCTTGTTCTGCCGGACGCGGTCGCGGAACCGTCCTGCGCAGGCGCCGACCTTGAACCCCTCGATCATGTGGACGGTCCAGTCGTCCTCGGCGAGTGGGTCGATGAAATCCACCGCGGGGCATCCCTTGGATTGGACGGCGATCTCATGGATGCCCGGCCAGGATTTCCTGAGGAGTCTGAGATATCCGGGGACCCAGAGCATGCCGTCACGGCGCACGATGAGTTCGACGTGCGGCAGGCCGTCGTCCCGATAGCCGGCCGCGGCGATGTACGTGGTATCGCGGTCCGCCGACGTGTCCACCGACAGGACGATCCTGCCGTCGGACGGGATGCTCGACGTGCGGTCGATGCCGCGTTCCCACAGCTTCAGGGGGATGTACGGGACGATGTCCGCAGTCACCCACTGGCACAGGACCTCGGTACGGTATGCGGCCTCGGTCATGCCGTTGATGTCCGCGATGATGCTCCGATATGTCATCGGCCCGTAGCCCATGCTCGGATTGGCCTGGCGTACGCCGTCGGGATCGTCGAGAGGACAGCCGTCTGGAGCGCTCCATTCGAAATAGCCGTAGGACGCATCGTGGCTTGCCGCCCATTCCTCAGGCGTTTGGTCGCCTGCCTCCACCGACGCGTTCCATGATTCGGCGAGGGAGCGTCCCTCGTCCACGACTCGGCGTAGCACGATGCTGCGGTAGTCGCCGGCGTTGCTGATGCCCCAAAGCTGTGAGGACCAGACCGCCTTGGTGGTCTGGCTGACGGCGTTCCACCCGTCGTCGGTGTGCTGCTCGCGCAGCTCGTCGAACACCACGCGGGCGGCGCTTTTGGAGCGGATGTTCTTGTCGGCGCGGACGATGTACTGCGCCTTGTTCCTGCAGATTATCGCCTCCTCGCCGTGCGAGTTGTTGATGCGCTGCACACGCTTCTGCAATGCCGGGACCGCGAGCGCCGCCTCCGCTTCGGATGCGGGGGTCGGGTTGCACCAGTTGAGGACTGCCGCGTATGGTGCTCTGGCGTTGTCCAGTGTCTGGGCCGCGCCGACTACTTGGAATTTCCATGCGGGCGACAGGTCGGGGTGGCGTTCGGAGTCGACGAACAGCCACCATGCGCATAGCACGCTCATCAGTGTGGTCTTGCCGTTCTGGCGGGCGACCTCTGTGACGACTCGGCGGAAGCGGTAGGATCCGTCCTGGTTGAGTTCCAGTCCGTGGATGAGGAGCCATTTCTGCCATGGGTAGAGGTGGACGTGGCAGAATTTTTCCGCGAATTCGATGACTGCGTAGCCGTTCGTCGTCCGTGGGGTGAGTTCTCGGAGTGGTGGCGTGTAGATGCGGGGGGTGGTCATGCCGTGGTCGAGGTCATGGATCTCGTGCAGGTCCATCGCCGTCTCCCGTCATGCTTGATTTTCTCCAGGTATTCCTCGAATTCGTCCGCGACTGGTTTCACCTCGCCGGCGGCCGCGCTGACCTGTCCGCGTGCTGCTGGTGTTGCGCCGAGCTCGCGCAGGACGTTCATTAGGTGCGGGACGAGGTAGAGGGCCTTGGTGACTTCCTGCCCGGTGCCGTGTTTGAGCGAGTAGTCGATCTGGCGGGCGATGGCGCGTCCGGACGCGACGACTGCGGCGTCCTTGTCCCCTACGTCCAGTTCCGTCACTGTTGTCTCGTATGCCGTGGTGATGCCGTCCTCGGTGTTGGGTTTGTCGAGGATACGCATGCGGCGTTCGGAGAGCGTGTTGCAGGTGTCGATGGCCTTCAGGTCGCCGGCGAGTGCCTGCGGGTATGCCGCCCGGTACAGGGCGTCGATGCGTTCGAGTTCGACGGAGCGTTCGGTGTCCTGGTCCTTGCCTCGTCGGTTTGCCGCGAGTGCTCTGCGGATGGCGGCTTCAGCGGATGTGACGGTCTTGTATCCGAGTTTGTCGCGGATCTGGGCGAGGTCGCATGCTGCGAGGAACAGTCTGAGCGCCTGCTGGTCCTTTTCTGCTGCCATCGGGGTCTCTATTCTTCAATGGTGGCTTTTCGGTGGGTCCGGTCTTCCCAGCGTTTGATGATCAGGTCGCAGTAGTGGGGGTCGAGTTCCATCATGTAGCATTTTCGGTCGAGTTGTTCGGCTGCGATCAGTGTCGTGCCGGTTCCTCCGAACAGGTCGAGGATGCTGGATTCGGTGAAGTTGCGGATCACGTATGCTGGCAGTTCGATGGGGAATGCCGCGGCATGCTGTGTGGCGTATTCGTTTCCCGAGTTGTACGGCGTGTCGATTCTGTTGTTCATGGATGCGATCGGCCATTGGGGATGGGAGAATGCCCGGTTGCCTTTGCGGTTGAAGCAGAATATCAGCTCGCAGATGTGGGAGACGAGGCCTCGGTGTGATGGCATGCCGAGGGTGATCGCGTTGTTCTTGTTCCAGACGAGGATGTCGGAGAATTGCTTGCTGTGGGTGGTCAGCATGTCGATGATGCCCGCTTTGGATCCTGAGAGGATGCCGATGTTGAGCATTGCGTCGTCGGCGTGGCGCAGTGCGTTGTCGAGGCTTTTGTTGAGGAGGTCTGCGTAGTCGTCGTCGCTGACGTCGTCGGAGTATTCCCCGTACGCGTGTGCGCCTCGCATGTCCTGTTGCACGTTTCCTCCGAATGCGCTGCGCCCGAGGTTGTACGGCGGGGATGTGAAGCACACGTCGGCGGTGTCGCCGTGCATGAGCCTGGCGACCGACGCCCGGTCCGTGGAGTCCACGCACATGAGGCGGTGGTCTCCCAGCAGCCAGATCTCTCCCGGATGTACGCGGGTCGGGGCATCGACGGGGGTTTCCACGTCTTCGATGTCCGTATCGTCGTTGGGGTCGGGGTCCAGTGCCGCCGCGAGGGCGTCCACATCGTCCCGGTCCCATCCCAGGCCGTCGAGGCTGCTCACGTCCTGCAGCAGGTCGGAGAGCGTCTGGTCGTCATAGCCGCCGAGGTCGGCGAGGCGATTGTCGGCGAGCACGATCTGTGCGGCCTGGTCGTCGTCCACGTCCACGGTGGTCGCCTGGATCGTCTCCCAGCCGAGTTTCTTCGCGGCCATGTACGTGTGGTTTCCTGCGAGGATCTCGTAGTCGTGGGATGCGTGGGTGCCGATGTTGACCACGATCGGCCTGTACTGGCCGCGGGCCTTCAACGATTCGGCGATTGCGTCCACGTCGCCTCGGCGTGGGTTCCTGTGGTATGTCTGCAGGTCGGCGAGGCGGAACGATTCGACCTTGAGGTGCGTCATGATGTCTCGATTCTGCGCGCGCGATGGGATGGTCATGTTCGGAGGGAGAGGAAGAGTGCCCATGCGAGTAGTATGCCGTCGTCTGCCGGCTGGGGGATTTTACCGCCCCTCCCCCTTGTCGACCGCTCTCCGGTGATGAGCTCATGCTGTCGCGTCAGTCGTTTGCGATCCATTGCCGTGACAGCATGCCGATCGGCTGCATCGGGTCGCGGTTGCCGCGCAGGAGGTTGCAGCTGGCGTGGCTTGGGCGGAACCCGGCGGGGTCCTCCTGCAGGTCGGGTCGTTTGCTGACCGGATAGTAGTGGTCGAGTTCGAAGCTTTCGTCCGTCGTTCCTGGCGGGGCGTCGTAGTCGATGGGCATTCCGCACAGCCAGCAGGGAGCGTTGTCCCGCGCGCATCGCTCTCGGAACTGGAGCTTGGCCTTCTGGAATCGGCGGGTGCTTTTCCTGGCCCCGGCCACGGTCAGATCCCCTCGACCCGGTAGATGTTCTTCCCCGCCGCCTCGGACAGTCCCTTGACGATGAGCTCGTCGCGTTTCGCGGTGTTGCCGACGATGACGAGGATGTCCGGGGTGCGGCCTGCGGCGGTGGCGGTGTTCGTGGCGGTGAGGCTGCCTCCGGCGGTCAGGTTGAGCCGGGACAGGTGCGTCGTCTTGGCTCGTCGGCTGATATGGCTTCGTGGGATCAGCGCGCGGATGTGCTCGTAGGCGTCGCGGGCTGGCGGGATGTAGGTGGCGACGATGAGGACATGCTGGGATCCGTCCTCGTTGAGGATCCTGGCTACATGCTGGTAGACGTCTGCGTCGGTCATCAATGGTCCTTCGGATACGCGAAAGGCCCACGCACCATGCGGGTACGCGGGCCTTCTGATACTGCTGCTTTCGTTTCGATTGGAGGCGAATACGAAAGAAGGCCGTCTCCGGCTATCCCTGAAAACGACCAACGCTACCATATTGGGGCGTGACAGCCCGTTCTGTCAAGTCGTGCTATTGGCCCAGCGTGGCCCACACGTCCCACAGCCGGTAGACGGGCTTGCCGTCGGCGAGCGCGATGGGTGTGATTTTGCCTCGGCGTTTCCATTGGCGGATGGTGTTGGCGTTGATGGTGATGCCGCAGGTGCGGAGGAGTTTGGCGAGTTCGGTGGCGGTGCCGTGGGCGTCTGAGGCTGCGAGTCGGAGGATGCGGGTTTGTTGGATGTCGTGGATTCGTAGGGTGGTGTGGCATGTTGGGCAGACGGTCCAGTTTGATGCGAGGTCGGTGGTGTCGCACCAGAGTTGGGTGTTGCAGGTTGGGCAGTGGCCGATCAGGGTTCGTGGTTCTGGTGGGTTCAGGTGGTGTGCGGTGTAGCGGGTGGCGGTGGATGCTATTGCCGCGATGTAGGCGGCGTCTGGTCGTTTGGCCAGGGTGGTGGTGTGTTGGGCTGCTGTGGCGAGCAGGGTTTCGGCGGTGGTGTGTCTGGTGGTTATGCCTGCGGCGGTGGCGGTGTGGCGGGCGTAGGTTTCGATGTCCTGGAGGAGTTCCCAGGCTGCGATGCTGATCGGGATTGGGGCGACGTCCCGGTTGGGTTTTCTGGTTTGTCCGGTTGTGATGCGGGCTTGTTTGGCGGCGATGAGTCGGAGTGCCGGCAGGTCGTGTGCCAGTGAGCGCAGGTTGTCGCGGAGTTGGGTGGTGCAGGTGGTGCACAGGTTGGTGGTGTGGTTGGTGGGGAGTGGGGTGTGGCATTTGGTGCATTGGCGGTTCATGGGCCCTCTCCTCGCGTGTGTGGTTGGGTGGGGGCGTCATGCCGTTGTTGCTGTCGTGTTTGAGGATATCTGGTTTATGGGTTGGGCAGGTAGGGGTTGGTGTGGATGCCTGTGTCGGGGTTCGAGATGCCGTGCAGATGCCATTCCTCGGCATGCGTCTGGCCCTCTTCCCATCCCTCGGCCCATGCGTTCGCTGCGATTTGCCGGGTGTAGTCCACCAGCCATTGGTCGAATCGGTGGGCGCGCAGGATGGTGTCGTCGTGGTCTGTGGCCCAGGCGTGGGCGTAGTCGTGGCGGATGGATTCGGTGGTGACGGGTTCTGGTTGGGTGGCGAAGATGCTCATGCTTTCTCCTGGGGGATGTCGCCGGTCTCGATGAGGGGTGTGATGTCGGTCTCGATGCCGGTGGTGTCGTAGATGGCGTCGGCGAGCGCGGTGATGTCCTCGCTGGTGTAGGTGTCGTCCGTCCACTGGTTGGGCACGAGGGTCAGGGCGAGTCGGTCGAGTTGGTCCTGTAGGGCTGTGGTGAGTTGGGGGCGGGTGATGATTCTGGCTGTGGTCACTGGTTCTCCTTTGGCTGGTTGGGTTGGGGGTGGTGGGTGTGTTTGCGGGTTTCGTGGGTGGCGATGAGTCGGGCGATGTCGTCGTGGGTGGCGAATGGTGCGAGGTCCTGGATCTCGTCGATGGTCAGGCCTGCGTTCCACCATCGGATGATGATGCGGGCCAGGTGGGTGGTGATCATTGGGGTTGGTCTTTCGTGTCGTCGGGTTGGGTGATGACGTGTCTGGCGTGGAGGATGGTCCGGGATACGATGCGCTGCCAGTAGATGCGGGTGGCGCGGTTGGCGTTCCGGTATCCGTGGGGGTCGCCGGTGACGAGGGTGTACAGGTGTTCCGCGGTTTGGTCGGTTTCCTCCGGGGTCAGGTCTCGCAGGACGCCGTTGATGTAGGCGACGCCCTCGGCGACGGTCGCGTAGCGGTCGGCCTCCCTCTGCAGGATGCTGGTCATCGGCCGTCCTTTCGCCGGGTGGATGGTTCGGGATCGGATGCGATGGCGGCGAGCGCGTCGTGGGGTTCGCTGCCCTGGTTGAGCAGGCTGGCGAGGCGGCATGCGGTCCGGTCGGGTTGGGTGTCCGTTGCGCAGCGGTCGAGGAGCTGGTTGACGTGGTCGCATGCCCATGTGTGCCGGTGAGGCCGGGAAGGGGCCTGTAAGCCACGTTCGTACGCGAGGGGGCTCTGGGATGCCTGTAGGCCGGGTTCGGCCGTCAGAGACGCCGTTTTGGGCGCGTATTGGGTCTCTTTGCGCAGCCAGCGTCGGAAGCTGGCCGCCCAGTCGGCGCTACGACGGTCGTTGGCCTGCTGCCAGTCAACGAAATCGGCCCAGATGCGATCCAACCCGGTCAGGCCCAGACGATCGGCGAGCGCGATGGCCTGCTGGTCGGTGCTGCCGTCGTAGTCGGTTTGGTTGATCGTGGTGGTGCTGGTCTTGCGCGCGCGGGTGCGGCTCTCTCTCGTTTTAATAGTTTTAATATTCTTAATCGTTTTGTCTGCAAACATGCGTGCACCCCTGTTGCACCCCTGTTGCACCCCAGCTGCACCCCTGTCGCAGGCCTGTTTGGCTGGTTCCGGGACCGGGTTTTCATCAGGTTCGGGCATGGTCTCGTCGATCCAGGCAACGACGTCGTCGCCTTCCTGGTCATCGGACCGGACAATGGGCTGTGGTTCCGGTTCGATGACCACGGGCGCGCTCTTCTCGACGGGCTTCGACTCGGGTTCATCGACGATCGGCCCGGCCGTGACGTCCGTGACGACCGGCGTGGACTCCACGGGGTCCGGGACCGTGGTTTTCTGGGGTGCATATCCTGCACCCCTGTTTTCCGACACCGGCCCCAGCTCGTTGGAACCGGTGTCGCACGCGAACGAACCGGATCCACCGCCCATGTTGAGGTCGTAGACGGTGGGACGCCTGTTGCCGGGCAGGTAGGCCACGAGACGCTGATCGCCCAGAACGAGGATGCCGCGCTCGCGCAGACGGCGCATGCGGGAACGGATGGTGCGCTCGCTGACGTGTCCGTGGAAGATTTCGTCCTGGATGGTGGCGACGCTTTTGCCGAAGCCTCGGCCTTGGCTGTCGACGTTGTCGGCGATGCCCATGAGGAGGCGGAATTCGACGAGGTCGAGGTCTGTGGGGGCTTCGTATAGGGCCCATTGTGTGGCTCGGAGGCTCATGATTGCTCCTTTGCTGCCGGCGAGCGCGGCTGGTGTGGTGGGGGTGTGGGGTTAGTGGTTGGTGTCTGTTTGGTTCCAGAGGGTTCGTGCTGCTCTGGTGATGGCTTTTCTTGCTTCTTGGGTGCGGGCGAGGTAGGTGGTGAGGTCTTCGAGGACGGGTTCTGGTGCTCCTTGGTCTCGTATGGTGGCGATGGTGTTGAGCATGTGGTCGGTTTGGGCGGCGATGATGTCGAGTTGTCCGCTGGTGGCTGCCCATCGTCGTTGTTGGAGTTGTGTGGTGTGGCGTTCGTTGCTGATGGTGGTCATGGGGTGTCCTTGTTGGGGTTGGTCTGGTGTCGTGGGGTGTGGCGTGCTGTGTGGCGTCGGTGTTGGTTGTTGTGTTTGGTTTGTTGGCGTCGGTGTTTGTGTCGGCTCATGGTGGTCCTTTGTGTGGTGGTTATGCCTGGTTGTCGAGGTTGGTGATGACGAGTCGGATGGCCCATTGGCCGGGTTGTGTCTGGTTGGGGTCTCGTCGGTAGTCGGGGCCGATGAGGTGTTGGCTGTCGTCGTCTGGCCAGAGTCCTGCCTGGGTGAGGCCGTCGATGATGGGTTTGATGGTGTGGCTGAGGTTGCCTGGGTCTGCGCGGCCGACTCCTTTGGGGTAGGACACGTGTGCCCGTACGGCGATGTGTTGCCATACGGGTGTGGTCAGGTGGTTGAGGTTGATGAGGGTTTTGCCTTGGAGCCATGCGCGGTGTCTGAGGCTGTTTTTTCGTGGGCCTTCGGGGTCGTGGTATCTGACTTGTCCGAGGTGGTTTCTGGTCCAGTGGCCGTGGTCTCGGCTGCCGTTGTCCTTGATGATCTGTGGCTTGGTGAGGGTGAGGGTGATTTCGGCGCCGTGTTGGGTGAGGGTGCTGGTGTCCATCAGTGGGCCTCCTTTGGTCCGGTGTAGCGGGCATAGACGGTGTAATGGCCGATGGGGTTTTCGATGTTTCGGGCGTCGTATGCGCCTGTGGGGCGGAATGCGGTGCGTTTGCCGTTGCGGATCGCGGTGGCGAATTCGTGGGCGTGTTTGTAGTTGCTGGTTTCGCGTAGGAGCATCCATAGGCCGGGGTGGCGTCGCATGGCGTCGGCCTCGGGCTTCCATCGGATGTCCCTTGCCGGTTTGGCGAGGTTTTCCGGCAGTTCGGTCGTCCAGGTGAAGCGGTCGTCGTCGGGGTTGGGTTGGGCGTCCGTGGTCATGGTGGCGGGGTTGGTGGCTGTGGTGGGGTTGTTGTGGTTGTTGAGGGTGGCCGCGGCCTGGTAGGCGCGGTTGAGGGTGAGGTGCTGCTGGTCGTTGATGACGCGTTCGGCCTCTTCCGTCCATGCGGGGTTGTTGACGTGGGCGGCCTTGTGTTTGCGGGCGGCTCGGCGTTCGGCGGGTTTGAGGTCGTGGTATGGGGTGTCGCAGAATTCGTCGAGTCGTGCGGTGCCGTAGTTGGCCATGATGCGGGTCCTTTCCGTGCTGGGGGTTAGAAGTCGGGTTCGCCCCAGGCGCTGTCGTAGTAGTCGCCAGTGGCGGTGGTGGGTGCCGGCGGGGCCGTGGTGGCCTCGCCGGGGTTGTCGGAGCGGTGGCGGTGGATGGTCAGGGTGTCGGTTTTGATGCTGGCCGCGATGTCGATGATCTGCCATTCGGTGTATTCGACCCTGTGGCCGTCCTTGGCGGTATAGCCGGAGGGTTTGGGCCATGCCAGGGCGATGACGCGGTCGCCCTTGGCGAGGCTGTCGGCGATGTGGTCCGCCATGTCACGCCATGCGGAGCACCGCCATACGGTCGCGTCGCCGTCGTGCCATACGCCCTGTGGGTCGCGGGTGCGGCCGGATGACATGATGCGGAGGTTGGTGACGTGGGTGCCGTTGTTGACGTCGCGTATTTCGGGGTCTGCGGCGAGTCTGCCGGTGATGGTGACGACGTTGGGGTCTTTTGCCATGCGGGTTTCTCCTTCTCCCCCACTGCCGGGGGCATGTTCTCCTCCATGAAGCGGAGGGCCGGTGGGTAGAACAGCAGGGCGGCGGCCGTGATCGTGACGAGGGCGGCGATCGTGGTGACGATCTGCGGGCGCGCGGTCGGGGTGCCGGTGATCGCGACGGGCAGGCTCATGGCCAGGACCACGGTCGCGATGATGTTGCGCATGGTCATGATCGGTCCCCTTGCCGTCCGAGCTGGATGTGCACGTCCTCGAACGTGATGCCGCTCTCCCCCGCCCACATGTTGTCGAACATGCGTGCGAAGCCGTTGGTGGCGATGGCACCTGCCGCGGCCACCCATTTCGGGGCGTCGGCGGAGCCTGTCACCTCGACGACGGGGTTCTCCCCGCTGCGGGATGGCGGGTAGATCGTCGCCTCGCCAAGCGTCCATTCCTCCTCGTCGTTGAACGGGTTGCGCATGATCATGGCGATGCGCATGGGCTGCGTCTTGCTGTTGCGGTTGTCTGCTGTGGCGGTCATGCCGTGTCCTCCTTGTCTGTCATGGCCTCTCATCGGACCGTTGGGATTGGTTTCGGGGCTTATTCCTCGTAGGTCTTGATCCAGCGGATCATCTCGTCCCTGCGGACCATGCGGCGGCTGAGGGTGCCGCGTTTGGTGGGCAGTCGGAACGTGTCGAGGTCGCCGTGGTTGACCGCGATGCGGACCGTGTCGTAGTCGAGTCCGAAGACCTGGGCCGCTACGGGGATGGTGAATGCCTCCTGGTGCCATGGCGGCACTCCCCTTGGGTCGACATCGAATCCGGGCATTGCGGTCGATGGCATTGTCATGGTCATCGTCGGTTCTCCTTTCCTTGGTTATGGTTCTGGGTTTCTGGGGGCAGGGGCTTCGTCTCGAGGTGGAAGTCGCCGTCGTCTTCGCCGTCGAGCCTTCCGGCGAGATCGGCGAGCATCCGCGAGATGCCACCGGTCACTTCGGAGACCAGCCCAAAGTTGCGCGAGTGGATCTCGGCCACCTCGATCAGGTCATCGACCGTTCGTCCCTGTCTGAGGACGGCGAGTGCGGTGGTGATGATTGCGGCGTCCTGCAGGATGTCGGTGATCAGTTGGGGCCAGTTCACTCACAACCTCCATTCATCTAGTTTTTCTAGATTAGTGTGTTTGATTTTTTACTATATCGCTCGCGTTCGAAAACACCAAACCCGCCTATCTAGTTTTTCTATATGTCTGTCTCTGATTGCTAGAGTGTTTGTATGAGCAAATCGGATCGTGACGAACAGATCGGGCGGAGCCTTGTCGGGATCAGGGGCGACATGTCGCAGGCGGATCTCGCCCTGCGGATGCGCGAACGGGGCTACAAGTGGAGCGCGTCGACGGTATGGGCCATCGAGAAGGGCGACCGTCCGCTCAAGCTCACGGAGGCCGTCGACGTGCTCGAGATCCTGGGCATCGACTTGCATCCCGGCCTTGACGAGCTGCTCAACGCGTCCGGGCCTCGGACCGAGATCATCCGCGACCGCATCCGTCAGATGGACGCGAGCCGCAGGACCGTCTCGGAGGCGCTGCCCGCCCTGGCCGACGACGCGGTGCATCTGGCGACCTATGCGGCGGGCCTGCGCGAGCAGCTCGAGGAGCCGGGATCCCGGTACCTGCTGGAGGCGACGTGCGATGCACTGGAGTTTGCCGGCGTCGGCAATCTCGGCGCGATCGCGGATCATCTGCGCACCGCGGTCGACCATGCGGGAGGCCCCGAATGGGTCGAGCACTCCCGGCCGTTCAGCACATTCCTGTTCGGCGACGAGAGCGAGATCAACCAGGCGCGCGAATCCCTTGGCCTTGAGCCGCACGGCGGGGTGTGACGCGTTCATGATTCGCCTCCGGCTTTGACCGGGGAGATCAGCTCGAAGAGCGCATCCACGCCGTATCCGAGGTGTTGGACGACTCGCACCGCCTCGTCCAGCCGCAGGTTGCGCTGCCCGGTCTCGATGGCCCACACCGTGGACGCACTCCATTTGTAGCCGTCCCGGCGCATCATCTGCGCAAGCTGCGCCTGAGTGCACACCGGGTCGCGCAGACGCAGCAGGTTCGCGCCGATCGCCGTCACGGAGACATCGCAGTCACCATCGGCGAGCGCCACGGAGCGCCTCACCCCCACCACGTCCCGCAGCCCGGCCAGGTCCCGGTCCAGATCAACCACAAGCCGGCGCAGATCATCCATCGCGGGCTCGCTCATCGCTCCACCTCCCCACCGGCGAGCGCGGCTGCCCTGGTGAGGGTTTCCGCGGGGTTGATGTCGAGTGCCACGCATGTGTTGACGTAGTCGTCGAGACTCATGCTGCGGGCGCGGAATCGGCTGGCGACGGTTTGCCGGGTGATGCCGAGTTTGCTGGCGAGGTTTTCTCGGGTGATGCCTTTGGCTGCGGTCATGCGTTCGAGGTATTCGATGGCGATCTGCGAAACGCTTGCGTTAGTGGTTTCTAACATACCCTCAATGTTAGAGTGTTCTAACATTTTGTCAATCGCCGTAGCCATACGCGTGTTAGAAGACTTTGACATGTGTACGATTCCTCCTATGAACAGACCCGCAAGCCGCTGGAACGACCTCGATAGAGAAGCCATGAGAATCGTCTTCGAAGAATGGAACGCCAACCATAAGGAAACGTCACTGCGAGCCGCATCGCGCGCCATCGGGGTAAGCGCGCCAAGACTCATGGACCTCAGGGACGGAGCGCACGGCAAACCCACGCTCGACGAATACTGCAATCTGTGCAGACTGTTCGGGCTCGATCCCGGACGCACACTCAACGAAGCGCTGGCCAACATCACCTGACCCACCGCCACGTCCCGCAGCCCGGCCAGATCCCGGTCCAGATCAACCACAAGCCGGCGCAGATTGTCTATCGCAGACCCATCCATCACTCACCATCCTTGCCAGCGAGCGCGGAGGCGTGGAATTGAGGAGGGAGGAAGGATGACGGCGGTTCTCCGATCGCTTCGGAGATGGCGAGGATGTCGTCAAGATCAAAGCTGCGATATCCCTTGAGTTTGCTGTTGAGACTGCTATAAGGCATGCCCGACTTCTCCGACACGGCACGCTTGGTCATGCCCCTGTCGCGAATTAATTTCTCAATTCGTAGACCTATCCACGTCCGTAGTTCTGTAGTGCTCATATGAGCAACGTTAATCGACGGATAGAGATTCGTCAATTGGCGTGTTGCTCAAATGAAGATCGAAGTACCCGTAATGTAGATTGCACATATGCAAATAAGGAAATATACTGACCATATGAGTAATTCAAAGAATCGAGGCCAAAGGTTTTCTCAGCTAATCGGGCTAGAGCTAAAGGCGAGTTTCGTTCGATTGCAGATTTCGCAATCTCAGGTCGCCGACCGGTTGGGGCATTCTCGATCTGGCTATTCGAAATGGATTAACGCAAAGCCCTCGATGCCGATTGAGGCCTTGCTTAATACATGCGAGTTCATTGGCGTAGACCCCAGAGCGGTTATTGACAGCGCTTATCGTCGACTTATCGAAGAAATGGGCGAGGTCGCCAATTCACCAGATGCCGATGATGCTCGCGTCAAGGAGACATCGTCTCGCACCAGCACACCTTCGCAGACGAAAACAATATGAGAAGTATCTCCATACACGACATGCAAGAGATCGACAAAGACTGCGACGAAGCCGCATAACACTGGACGCCAGACTCAAACAGCAGTGTCGATAGCCGACCCCTGGCAGGTTTTACGGACTTACTCTGTAGAATATCTATATATCCTTTATCGGGTTTCAGGGAGCAGTGCGCCCCCTTCAATGCAGAGAGGCACGGGAGAGATCATGAGTCTCGGGAATACAAATGCAGCACCGGTCAATCGGGCGATGATGCCGCTGACGGTGGAGGGACACAACGCTTCGGTGTCATTTGATGGAGAGAACCTGACCATCATTCGAGGAGGCATCCCCCAACAGTATCCCTGGAAAGCGATCTCCGGCATTGAGATCATCAACCCATCCCCCGAGCATGAAGGAGTGCTGGTCTTCCTCGTGCAACAGCCTGACGGGCGCATTACGACGATGCCGAACAATCCGCAGGAGGCCGCAGTCAGCCCGTGGTGCATCTTCTTCACTGACGACCAGAACGATTCCATCTACCGTTTTGCAGAGCAGACAAAGGACGAGATCGGACGACGGAAAGCCTCCGAACAGCATCCGGGTCAGGTGCGGCCCGTGAAGACGCCCGTCTACAAGCTTTGGTGGTTCTGGGTGCTGGTCGTGCTGGGACTGTTTTTCCTCAGTGCCATGATCTCCTCCGTGGATAATTCCGGATCCTCTGCATCGAATTCCTCGTCGTCGTCCTCGGCACCGTCCCCATCCGCGAGCGCGAGTTCGTCATCCCCTGCGAAGAAGGCGCGGGAGTTGACGGGCATCGAGGTCTCGTATGCGGGGAGCATGGCGGATGGTACGCAGATCGATGATCAGAATTCGGGGATTCTTGTTCGTGCCAAGTATGACGATGGGTCCTCCGAGAAGGTGACTGGGTGGAGGGTGCAGAATCCCGGTGCGATCAATTACAACGGCGAGGCCGCGTTCGTCATCGAGTATGAGGGGCAGACGGCCGAGTTGAAGCTGACTGCGGATCCGCCGACCGAGTACAAGAACGCTTTGGTGCAGGCGAACCAGTATTCGTCCATGATGCATATGTCGAAGAAGGGTATCTATGATCAGCTGACGTCCGAGTATGGGGAGCAGTTCCCTGCCGATGCCGCGCAGTGGGCGGTTGATCACATGCATGCCGATTGGAATGCGAATGCGTTGGAGACCGCTAAGAGGTACAGGGATCAGCTGCATATGTCGACCGAGGCGATCAGGGATCAGCTGACGTCCCCCTATGGGGAGCAGTTCACTCAGGACGAGGCGAATTACGCCATAGAACACCTCAATGACTGACATCCATATATGACGCAATTGCCCCGGTCGCTCATCGCGAGCGCCGGGGCAATTGCGTTAAGGGATCGATGCTTCCTCCTCTTCCGAAACGTCTGTAAATCGCGGGACAAGTTTGGCCCGTTTCAGTCTTGCCTCACAGAATCCATCCGCCATTCCTTCTTCTTGCAGACCATCTGCCCAGAGGTCTAGATATCGGAAGGGGACACCCAGTTCGTTTGCTATTTGGAAACTATCTACGACAACTTCAGTCGGCGAGACAATTCTGCCATATGCTTGTCCGAGCATTTGCTTGAACAATATCGGAGACTCCACCGCGACGCCTACCGGCTCGTTTTTCTTCCAGCCCCTTGCACTCAGCTGCACCTGCAATGATCTGGTACGTTGCGCATCGATGATGCCCAATGCGGATGCCCTCATGATCAAAGCTGAAATAGCCATACCCCAGCCAGCTTTCGCATGGAAAAATATGCTCATGCTTGAAGTGGGGGAAAAAATGGATCTGGCATCTTTTTCGGGCATCAGAAAAGCGCCGGCAAACCGATGGGCCTCATTCTCCATCTGTTGACGGGTAGACGGTCTCCTGTGTTTGTGAAGAATCATGTGGCCGAGTTCGTGGGCTTTGGTAAAGCGAAGTCGGTCACCCGTGTTGGCTCTCCCCAGATATCCGATAACCGGGATTTCCGTTTTCAGATTTGGGTCGCTGACCCCTTCGCTGGTCGTCTTGTATCCAGACTCCTCCCCCGCGCTGTGCATGGGAAGCACCACAATTCCAACGCGTTCCAAAGCTCTTGTCACATTAGGGACCGGCCCCGTTTCTTGAAGCCCCAGGTATTTCCTGGCTTTCTGGGCAAGGCGGTTTATCTCGTCGATCCCCAGCTGCCCGGACTCGCGCGGGGAGATTTCATCGATCCATTGCAGGCGTGATTTCATTCCGAGTTTTTCTGCAACACGATGCACGGCGCCGACCATAAGCTCATACTCTGCGGATACCGCGCTGATCTCGCGCACCAAGGTCTTCGAAGTGCGGCGATAAGTGAGTTCGGTAGGCGGCGTGGGAATATCGGACATTACGAAGAAGGACACCGGATAATCAATATAAGTGGCCAGCTTGTATGCATCGTTCTCCGTAAAGGGGATAATCCTATTCTGGATTTTGCTGAGCTTCGACGCCGATATCCCCATACCCATTACTAGCTCAGCTTGTGTTTTTTTCTCCAACCTGCGCATGAGGGCAATCCTATCGGGATTGTATTCAGCCATGGCCGGCGTCCTTTCATAATTCAGGAGGATGCGACGTCCCCCGTCGTATCAATTATGTCTATGTCGTTCATTTTTTTTCGTTCCGAACGAGTATGCTCGTCATCGATCAGATCCGGTAGTAGAATTTCGTTTTCAGGAACGGCTTCGTATTTTATCTTGCCCTGATCCTCTCGACTGCCCAAAAGGGTAATTTCGAGACATGCTTTTCGTCTCTTGGCATCAACAGGCTTATAGATCGTGACGTACATGCGCCCGTTGTCCCATCTCCAAATTGCCTGAAGATGGACCCGGGAGAGATCTGGCACCAACTCACCGTCATTGCCGATATTCCATTGGATCTGATCTGCCGGCAGACATTCACTCTGAATGTAGCGAGCATGCGCCGCATGGGTATGAGCAGGAGCGGGCAGTCCACCAGTGCGGTAATCCGCAGGATGCATTTCAAGTCCCAGCTGAGTAAGGTCATCCATCATATGCGTGTAACACGAGTCGACGATCCGCCAAGGGTTATCGAGCTGCTGTTCTTCCCATTGATTGCGAGTCCTCATATTGACGAACTCGGAACGCTTGCGCTTTCGCTGGGCCGGGTTCAATGGGGAGTGCCCCTCGGAATCTATGACACTTGCGTAACTATCTTCCAGCAGCGGGATCAACGGAGATAGCTCCAGAATTCGATCAGCAATCAAAGCGCGTTCATCCATGTTCTTCAGGTGTTCACAGGAACCGTTCATTGCCTCCCCTATATCAATTATGGAAATTCTTACACCCTAAAGTTACATCCCGAGGCACCTGGAAGTCAACCACGCCTCGAAAAACGGTACCCGATTTTTAGTCAATACTGGTTGACTTGATAAGTAAACAGATGTAGACTATAACTATGAAGAGGAAAGAACTCGAAAAGCGGATCCGTGATATAGCCAAGGCAAGTGGGCTTACGCCGGTTTGGACCGAAGGCGGCAACCACAGCAAAGTGACCGTCGGCAAAGCGAAGACCGTCGTACCCCGTCATGGCGAGATCAACGAGCTCACCGCCAATGGCATCATCCAATACATAGAAAGGAACGCGAAATGAATACAGGCACCGTCACCGCCGTCTGCACCCGCAGCGGCGGCTGGTGGGCCGTGGAAGTCCCTGAGATTCCAGGTCTATTCACCCAGGCGCGTCGTCTCGACCAGGTCGAGGATATGGTACGAGACGCGGCGAAAATGCTGGACTCCAAAGTGGATGCCGTCCACATCGAGCCCAAACTGGACGCCGAAACCTCGTGCATGGTAGAGGAGCTATTCGCCAAACGTGACGCAGCCCGCAAGGCGCAGGAGGAGGCGTCACGCATCGCCAGAAGCACCGTGACCGCGCTGCGAAACGAGGGCCTTACCGTCCGAGACGTCGCAGCCGTCACCGGAGTCAGCCCCCAGCGCGTCAGCGCCCTGCAACAAGCTTGATCAATGAAAACAGGCCCCGTGCCCCGTATAACGGGCACGGGGCCTTCCGTCAATCGATGAGTTCGGCAGTAACAAATTCGAGGGCAGGATCGTCGTCGATGACAATGACGGCAGCCGCATCCTCGGGGACGTCGTCGGGAATCGGAGACGGGCTGGTTTGAGCGAAGCGGCCGTTCATGGCGTTATCCATGAGGACGCCAAGGGTGCCGGGTGACCAGTGAGTGTAGCGTCGGTTGGTTTCCTTGTTGACGTGGCCGAGCATTTCCATACGGGCGCCTTCATCGACTCCGGCCTCGGCGAGGCGAGTCTCCGCCCAGTGTCGAGCGGAGTGGAGCTTGACATGCGGCAGTCCGGCCGCGTCGAGCATGGCGGTCCAGCGTCGGTGTTCGATCGCCCAGTAGATGGGGCGGCCCTTGTTGGTGAAGATGAGGTCTCGCGGTCCGATGCCGTGTTTGGCGATGCGTGCCTGCAGTCGGTTCCAGAGGTCCCATGATATGGGGGTGAACCGGTTGGATTTCCTGGTCTTGAGTGGGGCGATCCAGAATTTGTCGCCGATCCGTTCGACGTTGTACCAGTTGGGAACGGACATGTCCTCGTTGTGGCGCATGAGCTGTTGCTGGATGTGGATGCCCGGCTGTCCGTCGCGGATCTCCAGCTCGTAGGGCATGAGCGCCCAGCGTTCGCCGTTGCGCATGCCTGTGGAGAAGGCGATCTCGAAGTCGAGCAGCCACATCTCCACGTCGTCGTCGCTGGTGAAGCTGCGGGGGTTCATGGTTTGGCCGTGCATGGCGGTCGCGTCGAGAAGCCGCTGTGGATCATCGGGGCCGAGGATCCGCACCTCGGGGGCCTCCACGCGCGGCGGCTTCACCTTGCGGCATGGGTTGGATTCGATCAGGCCCTCCCGTTCGGCGTCGTCGAGTGCCTGGGAGAGTCGCTGGTATCTGGCCAGCACCGTCTGGCTGGTGCTGTCCTTCGACATGGCCGCGAGCATCCGTCGGATGTGCTGCGGAGTCAGTTCGCCGAGCCGGATCCGTCCTATGCTGTCCCGAACCGATTGGATGCGGCAGTTGTATCCATACCATGTGCGGGGACGAACACGAGTCTTCATGTCATCGACCCACTGTGCGAGGTAGTCGTCCACGAGCATGTGCGAGGATGCCGGAATGTCGAGATGGCTGGTACGCCGGTATTCGTCGAGTTTGCGTTCGAACCGTTCCCGTGCGGCGGACTTGGTCTGCCCGGTCGCCTCGATGTAGCGTCGGCGTCCGGTTACTGGATCCGGGTCGATCTCACGGCGGAAGCGCCAGCGCCCTCGGGAATCCTGGAAGACGCTGCCCGCGCCCTTGGTTCGTCTGCCTCCGTTTTTCATAGAGCATCCCTCCTTGTGGAGTACACTCTATTTCCCACTCTATGCGTGTGTACACTGCCGTTTTCTGCCGTATTTCTCGCACGAATATTACGAACCTGACAGACGCCAAAAACGCCTACTGGGGGCTTGCGAGCGCTGGAATTTCAATCATGTGCCGCGTATGCGCAATCGTAATCGATGCATATCGGCCATATACCCAACATTAGTAGTCACGTCCGCTGTCGCCTGTATTTCGGGTGCCTTTTCGCCGGATTGCGTCAAGGCCAGTCCATCGGATGCCGTCATGCTCCTAATCGGAGCCATGTCGTTATGGCGTACATCCCAAACGGAAAGCCGGCTCGAACACTGCAAATGCCTCGAAAGCAACATGATCCCCGTCCATGCAATGGACGAGGATCATGCGTCATTCCTCAGATCGTTCCAAGCGGCACTCGATCTGGGGAAGGGAACGAAATCAGTACACGGTAAGTCCGTGGCTTTCGAACTGCTTGACCACGCGTGCACGAAGCTTGGCAGACGGGCCCTTGGCATCCTCAAGAGGATAGGGAATGCGCAACTCATGCCACTTGGGTCGACCCAGCTGATGGAAGCCGAGCACATCGACGTGCTCGAGCGCGTCACCGAACGAAGCGCAGATCTTCGCCACATTCTCGACGTTGTCTTCAGAATCGGTCAGGCCGGGCACCAGCACGAAACGCACCCACATCTTGACGCCACGTTCCGCAAGACGATGTCCAAAATCGATGGTCGGCTGAAGAATGCCGCCGGTGACCTTCTTGTAGGTCGCCTCATCGCCGGATTTGACATCCAACAAGCAGAGATCAATGTCATCCAGCTGTTCGTCGGTGTAGCTCGCACCGAGGAATCCAGACGTGTCAAGGCAGGTGTGTACGCCCATTTCCTTGGCGGCACGGAATACACGGGAGACAAATGCCGGCTGCATCATGGATTCACCACCGGAAAATGTGATACCACCCCCGGTCGCCTTGAACAGATCGGCATAACGACTGATCTTCTTGACCATGGCGTCGAAGTACACAGGCTTACCGTCACGCATCTTCCACGTATCCGGATTCTGGCAATACTGGCAACGCAACGGACAACCACTCATGAACACAGTCATGCGAGTTCCCGGACCGTCAACGGAAGTATTGATATCCCATGAATGAACGAATCCGATGTCTCCTGATTTCAATGCGTGAATGCGGTCACGTCGATCGAGGCCGATCGGCGATTCGAATCCGGAGAGGCCCCCCATCAATGTTTGGCTGGCATAGTCCTTGTTGGACTTAAGCATATGCGGATTGGTGGTTTTAAACTGCACGTTCTCAGACATCGGCGTCCTCTTTTCTACGACAAAATGGGGGCGGGACATTTACGTGCCCCGCCCCCGGCATATCACCGCTCACACGGTGCTGATCGGACTAGCGATCAGTCGGTGACGGCTCCCTGGTGGAAGGTACGGGAGATGACGTCGAGCTGCTGCTCCTTGGTAAGCTTCACGAAGTTCACAGCGTAGCCAGAGACACGCACGGTCAGGTGCGGGTACTTTTCGGGGTGCTCAACGGCGTCCTCCATGGTCTCCTTGCGCAGAACGTTGATGTTCGCGTGGTAGAGGCCGTGGCCGTTACCGGCATCCAGGATGCCGACCAGGTTGTTGATGCGCTCTTCCTCGTTGCGGCCAAGACCGTCAGGGGTGATGGTGTTGGTCAGCGAGATGCCATCGAGAGCATCGTTGTAGTCGATCTTGCCGACGGAGAACATGGACGGCAGCATGCCGTGGGAGTCCATGCCGTTCTCCGGGTTGGCGCCCGGAGCGTACGGGGTGCCCTTCTTGTGGCCGGACGGGAAGGAACCGGTGTTCTTGCCGTACTCCACGTTGGAGGTGATCGTCAGGATGGACTGGGTCGGGACGGCACCACGGTACACGGGGAGGCGCTTGACCTGGCCCATGACGGTGGACACAACCCACTTGGCGATGTCGTCGGCGCGGTCGTCGTCGTTACCGTAGATCGGGAACTCGCCCTCGGTGCGGTAGCCGACCACCAGATCGTCATCGGCGCCCTCGACGTACTCGTACTCGTGGCCTTCGAGGTTCTTGGCGTCCTTGTTGTAGATCGGGTACACCTTGGCGTACTTGATGGCAGCCAGGGAGTCGGCGGCGATGGACAGACCGGACATACCGCAACCAAGGGTACGGTACACTTCCTTGTCGTGCAGAGCCATCTCGATGGACTCGTAGGCGTACTTATCGTGCATGTAGTGAATGATGTTCAGAGCCTGCACGTAGGTCTCGGACAGCCACTCAAGAGCCTTCTCGTAGTTGTTCTTGACCTTGGCGTAATCCAGAGTGCCGTCGGCTTCCGGAGCGATCGGATCGATGACGCCCTTGTCGATGACCTGCATGCCGGTCATCTCGTCGCGGCCACCGTTGATCGCGTACAGCAGAGCCTTGGCGGAGTTCACACGAGCGGCGAAGAACTGCATCTGCTTGCCGACACGCATCGGGGACACGCAGCAGGCGATGGCGGCATCGTCGCCCCAGTGACCACGAATTTCCTTGTCGGACTCGTACTGGATGGCGGAGGTGTCGATGGAGATCTTGGCGCAGAAGCGCTTGTAGCCTTCCGGCAGCTTCGGATCCCAGAAGATGGTGATGTTCGGCTCAGGGCCAGGTCCGAGGTGCTCGAGAGTCAGGGTGGCGAGCAGACGGAAGGAGGTCTTGGTGACCATGGCGCGGCCGTCGTCGGCGAAGCCGGCGTCAGACCAGGTGGCCCAGTACGGATCACCGGAGAAGATGTTGTCGTAATCCTTGGTGCGCAGGAAGCGGACGATACGCAGCTTCATCACGATGTTGTCGATGATCTCCTGAGCATCGGTCTCGGTGATGAGGCCGGCCTTCAGATCGCGCTCGAAGTAGCAATCGAAGAAGGCGGAGTTACGGCCGAAGGACATGGCGGCGCCGTCCTGGCTCTTGATGGAGGCGAGGTAGCCCATGTAGGTCCACTGCACGGCCTCGTGAGCGTTCTGAGCCGGGCGGGACAGGTCCAGACCGTACTCGTTACCGAGGTTGATCAGCTGCTTGAGGGCCTTGATCTGCTCGTCGTGCTCCTCGCGGAAGCGGATCCAGTGCTCGATCTCGGTCTCGGTGAAGTCGTTGCGGTAAGGAATGGAGTCCTTATCCTTCTTCTTCTGCTCGATCAGGTAGTTCACACCGTACAGGGCAACACGACGGTAGTCGCCGATGATGCGGCCACGGCCGTAGGCGTCCGGCAGACCGGTGAGGATCTTGTTGTGGCGGGCAACCTTGATCTGCTTGGTGTACACGCCGAAGACGCCGTCGTTGTGGGTCTTGCGGTACTTGGTGAAGATCTTCTTGATCTCCGGATCAGGCTCCTTGCCGGCTTCCTTGATGGCCTGCTCGACCATACGCCAACCACCGTTCGGCATCATGGCGCGCTTGCAGGGGACGTCGGTCTGCAGACCAACGATCACGTTGTCGACCTCAGGGCTGTCGATGTAGCCTGCCGGGAAAGCGTCGATGCCGGCAGGAGTGTGGGTGTCCACGTCGTAGACGCGCTGCTTGCGCTCCACGGCGAGGTAGTTGTCGTCGAGGTACTTCCACAGATGCTTGGTCTTGTCGGTGGCGTCGGCCAGGAAGGACTCGTCGCCCTCGTAGGGGGTGAAGTTCTTCTGGATGAAGTCACGGACATCGATTTCGTTCTGCCAGTCGCCGCCGTTGAAGCCGGCCCAAGCCTTGGCCTGGAGGTCTTCGGCAGAAACCTTGGTGGCATCTACTGCTGTCATATTCGCTCCTTGTTGAGGATTTGCAACGTCGCGTCATCACTCCGTTGTCACTGACTATTCTATGCGGCCTATGACCCGGAAAATAGCCGTTTACGCGTGACGTTCCTCACATTTCACAAGGCTTTCCCTTGCCTTTATGAGACAGCTCACAAAACGCGTGTGAGCCGCTTCACAGCTCTCTGTAAGGCGGCTCACACGCACTCCATCAGACTCGCTTTAGAGAGTGATCAGGACTGCTTCAGGTCAAGCGCTCAGCGCCATCCACGATCCTGTTCCTCCCACTTGCGGTTGCGTTCCTCGACGATCTTCCACGCGTTCAGCGCGTCCTCTTCGGTGTCATACGGTCCCATACGCTCCGATATCGGGGACTTCGGACCGAGTTCGGCCTGTTCCGTACGCGTGTTGAAATACCACTTCTTGTCATTCGATGCCATGGGTTCCGTTCCTTTCCGATTCCCTATTATTCACTCCTATTCGCGAAAACGACTGGTGATGGGCAGACGACGATCGCGTCCGAACGCCAGGGACGTCACCTTCGGACCCAGAGGATACTGGCGTCGCTTCCACTCGGCACGGTCCACCAGACGCATGACGGTATCCACGGTCTTCTCGTCGAATCCGTCGTCCAGCAGATCGGCACGCCCATGAGCATGCTCAATGTATGCGGCGAGCACCTTATCGAGCAGATCGTACTCAGGCAGGGAATCCGAATCCTTCTGTCCGGGACGCAGCTCGGCGCTCGGCGGCTTGACGATGGAATTGACGGGGATGATCTCATCCACCTGAGTTCCAGGGTCCCCCGCCTCATTGCCGACCAGATGCAGTCCTCCGATGCCGATCCCCTGTTTGGCGGCCTTGTTGCGCCAGCGTGCGAGCTGCCAGACACGGGTTTTGAGCAGATCCTTGATCGGAGCGTATCCACCGACGGCGTCGCCGTAGATCGTGGAGTATCCGCACGCCAGTTCGCTCTTGTTGCCGGTCGCCAGGGCAAGCAGCCCCTTCTCGTTCGAGTACGCCATGACGATGACGCCTCGAATGCGGGCCTGAAGGTTCTCCGCGGCGACGCCGTCGAGATCGAGTTGATCCTGATAGGCGTTGAACAGTGGTTCAATGGGTTGGATATCGTAATGGGCTCCGATGTTGTCGGCCAGATCGGCGGCATCATCCTTGGACCCATCCGAGGAGTACATGCTCGGCATGGAAACGCCCCACACGTTCTCCCCTCCGCACGCATCCGCCGCCATGGCAGCCACCAATGCGGAGTCGATGCCACCAGAAAGTCCTAGTACCACGCCATGGAAGCCGTTCTTGACCATGTAATCCCTCAGACCCAGTACGCAGGCGGTATACACCTCCTCGTCCGGATCCAGCACATCGGCGATGGTGGACACCAGTCCATCGTGATCATCGGACTCAGGCAGTGTCCAGAAGCTCAGGTCCTCCATGAATTGCGGAGACCGCTCCAGCATCGTGCCATCCCGATCAATGACGAAGCTGGCCCCGTCGAACACCAGATCGTCCTGTCCTCCCACCTGATTGAGGTAGATCAGCGGGGCGCCGACCTCATGGGCGCGCCGCTGGGCGATGTCCACGCGAAGGTGTCCCTTCCCCTCCTCATACGGGGAACCGTTGATCGTCAGCAGAACATCGATATGCTCCCCAGCGAGTTCGGCAACAGGGCCGCCATCCTGCCAGATGTCCTCGCAGATGGCCACGCCGATACGGCGATCGTTCACTTCGAACACCAGGGAATGCGTGCCCGGAGTGAAGATACGGAACTCATCGAACACGCCGTAATTGGGCAGGAAGTGCTTGTCGTACCCGGCCCATACCACGCCCCGGTGCAGCACCACAAGACGATTCTGCGGCAGCAGTGCGCTACGTTCGGTTCCCACGGTTCCCGCCACCACATACAGTTCGCCCATGCCCTCGTCGGCAAGCTGCTCGGCTAGACGGTCGGCCCTGTCCCAGGCCGCCTTGCGGAATGTGGCACGGAATGCCAGATCCTCGATGGGGTATCCGGTCAACGTCATCTCGGGGAACACCACCACATCGGCGTGTTCGGCCGCAGCACGACGGGAATAGTCGAGTACTTTCGAGGCATTGCCGTCGAGGTCCCCCACGCAGGTATCAATCTGGGCCAGTGCAAAACGAATCTCACTCATAGCCAATATCCTAGCCTCCCAGTGCTCCCGCGACGTGTCCCGACGGGAGCGTCCCATACACATGACAGACTTTAGGGTATGACTACAGCAATCATGCATACCTCCGAAGGCGATATCCGTATCGATCTGTTCGACGATCTCGCCCCCGAAACCGTGAAGAACTTCGTTGGCCTAGCCTCGGGCGACAAGGAGTGGATCGATCCGCTTACCGGTGCGCCCAGCCACGATCCGTTCTACAACGGTCTGACCTTCCACCGCATCATCAAGGATTTCATGATTCAGGGTGGATGCCCGCTGGGTACCGGTACCGGCGGCCCCGGCTACATGTTCGACGATGAGATCGTTCCCGATCTGAAGTTCGATAAGCCGTACCTGCTGGCCATGGCGAACGCCGGTCTGCGCCGCGGTTCCGACGGACGGATCCATGGCACGAACGGATCCCAGTTCTTCATCACCACGGTCCCCACCCCGTGGCTTGACGGCCATCACACCATCTTCGGCGAGGTCTCCGACGAGGAGTCCCGCAAGGTGGTGGACAAGCTCGAAGGCGTTCCCACCGACGCGGGTGACAGGCCGCTTGATCCGGTGATCATCGAGACGATCGAGATCCAGTAGCCGATCCGCCATCGTCATATCAACTTTTTCATCGCCGACTGATCGCCAACGTCAGGAAATCAGTGCGCACGATATGACCGGATTCGACATTCCCCAAGGACCCGATGCGACAGCGCGTCGGGTCCTTTTGTACGCCGGACGACAGAAACGTCAGGCGGAACGGCATACAGGTCAACGGAATTGAACATCATATAAATAATTCCAATCGAAAAGTCGTCATGCCGTTCCCCGGACTCCTTTATAGTAGGGTTCCGTCGCAAATACCATGAGAGGAAGGAAGAGCACATCATGGTCAAGAGGAACGCTATCGTCAGCACGGCACTCGCCATCACCACCATCGCCGCACTCGCGTTGAGCGGCTGCGGAAGCTCGTCGGGCAGCTCGTCGTCCGAGGACGATAAGACCATCACCGTGGCGGCAAGCCCCACCCCGCACGCCGAAATCCTCAACAATGCGGTGAAGCCGATCCTCGAAAAGGACGGCTACAAGCTCGAAGTGAAGGAATTCACCGACTACGTGCAGCCGAACACCGCCACCGAAGAGGGCGAGGTCGACGCCAACTACTTCCAGCACAAGCCGTACCTCGACGACTTCAACAAGGAGAAGGGCACGCATCTCGTGTCCGTCGAGACCGTGCACTTCGAGCCCTTCGGCCTGTACCCGGGCAAGACCAAGAGCCTTGACGCCCTGCAGGACGGAGCTACCGTCGCCGTGCCGAACGATGCCACCAATGAGGCACGCGCCCTCCTGCTGCTGCAGGACGCCGGTCTGATCAAGCTCAAGGACGCCAACGACATCACCGCCACTCCGAAGGACATCACCGAAAACCCGAAGAACCTGCAGTTCAAGGAGCTCGAAGCGGCCGTGGTGCCGACGGTGATCAACGATGTGGACATCGCCGCACTGAATGGCAACTACGCCATTCAGGCGAAGTTCGACCCGAGCAAGGACGCCCTGGCCAGCGAGAAGGCCGATGGCCTTGCCGCCAAGACCTACGCCAACATTCTGGTGGTCAAGCAGGGCAACGAGAACACCGAGAAGACCAAGGAACTCAAGAAGGCGCTGAACTCCGACGAGGTGCGCGACTACATCAACAAGAACTACAAGGGCGCGGTGCTGCCGGTCTTCTGACGGCATTCGGACAGTCCTCATTCCATTTCCGGTCCGACCTCCCCCTCGGGAAGGTCGGACCTTCACGCTTTGATTGGACGATATGATTCAGCTCGAGCATCTATACAAAAGCTATGACGAGGGGCCCGAATCCCACGAGGTCCTGCATGACATCAATCTCAGCATCCGCCCCGGCGAAGTGTTTGGCATCCTCGGATCCTCCGGTGCCGGCAAGTCCACGCTCGTACGATGCATCAACCTTCTGGAACGTCCCACCAAGGGCAAGGTGATCATCGACGGCAAGGACGTCACCGACGCGACCGGCAAGAAGCTGTCAGCACTGCGCTCCTCGATCGGCATGATCTTCCAGAACTTCAGCCTGTTCCAGCAGCGCACGGTGCTCCGCAATGTCACATTCCCCTTGGAACTCAACCGCACTCCCCGTGAGGAGCGTGAGCAGCGCGCCCGCCGTCTGCTGACTCTGGTCGGACTTGAGGAGTACGCCGACCGCTACCCCAGCCAGCTCTCCGGCGGACAGCAGCAGCGTGTGGCCATTGCGCGTGCACTGGCCAACAATCCGCGGATCATGCTGTGTGACGAGGCCACCAGCGCCCTTGACACCACCACGACCGTGCAGATCCTTGATCTGCTTCGCCGCATCAATCGCGAACTCGACGTGACCATGGTCGTGATCACCCACTCGCTGGCCGTGGCACGCAACATCTGTGACCGCGTGGCCATGATCGACGGCGGCGACATCGTCGAAATGGGACCGACCGAAGAGCTGTTCTCCGACCCGCACAGCGACATCCTCAAGGCGCTGATCGCCAGCGATGGAGCGCAGAACCGTCGCGACACGAATACGACGGACTCCACCACGGAAGAGGAGAAGTGACAATGGGACAGATCGTGCAGGAGTTCATCGCCGAATATGGCGAACTGCTGGTGCAGGGAACATGGGACACCATCGTGATGACCAGCGTCTCCACGCTGATCGCCTATGTGATTGGCGTGCCGATTGGCGTGCTGCTCACCATCAGCGGACCCACCGCGCTCAGGCCGCATCGTGTGCTTCATTCCGTGCTGGGCTGGATCGTGAATATCGGCAGGTCCATTCCCTTCATCATTCTGCTCGTGGCATTGATCCCGCTTACCCGTCTGATCGTGGGTACGTCACTGGGCGTAGAGGGTGCCATCGTACCGTTGATCGTTTCAGCGGCGCCGTTCGTCGGCCGTATGGTCGAGCAGTCGTTGGCCGAAGTGGATGAGAGTCTGGTCGAAGCCGCGCAGAGCTTTGGCGCCAACACCTGGCAGATCGTCACCAAGGTGCTGCTGTTCGAGAGCCTGCCGTCGCTGGTACGTGGCGCTACGATCACGTTCATCAACCTGTTCGGATATTCCGCCATGGCGGGCACGGTTGGAGCCGGCGGCCTGGGCGATATCGCCATCCGATACGGCTACCAGCGCTACCAGGATGACGTGATGATCGTCTCCGTGGTATTGTGCGTGATCCTTGTGCAGATCTTCCAGTCCCTGGGCAATGTGATCGCACGCAAGATCGACCATCACGGTCGCTGAGTGATGCATGCCGGCTGATATGCCGGCAAAAAGAGAAAGGCCGCTATGCCGTCGAATTATGACGGCATAGCGGCCTTTCTCGTGGTATCAGGAAGACAAGCCTGTCACCTGTCGGAGCCGACTCAGCGCCTCACCTGATTGTGCAACGGCGCGCCGGTCGTATAGTTGGCGATGTTGTCACGGGCGATGGCGATGATCCGGTCGACGGTGGCGCGCAGATGATTGCCACCGGCGACGTGCGGAGTGATCAGGCAGCGTGGGTGGGACCACAACGGGCTGTCCGTCGGCAACGGTTCAGGTTCGGTGACGTCCAGACCCGCTCCGCGTAACCCGTCGAGATTGGCGAGTAGCGCATCCGGATCGATGGCGTCTCCCCTACCGGCGTTCAGTACGATTGCTCCCGGCTTCAGCAATGCCAGACGACGGGCATCGAGAAGATGATGCGTGTCCGGCGCCGATGGCACGATAAGCGCCACGACGTCGGCGTGAGGCAGCAGCTCATCCAGCTCATCGAATCCGTGCATGGATTCGATGCCGTCGGCGTTCTTGTTTGGATTGCGACGTACGCCCACGGTATGTGCCCCGACGCCATGGCACATCGTGGCGAAGTGGGAACCGATGTCTCCGGTTCCGATGACCAGAACCGTGGCCCCGAACGGTGAAGAGGCCGCTCCCATATCATGCCATTCGTTCCGTGATTGATTATCCCGATATGAGGGCAGGTTCTTCATCAGGGCCCACATCATGGCAAACAGGTGTTCGGATACGCTCTGTCCGTAAGCGCCGCTGGCATTGGTCACCATTACCGACGGGTCAAGCACTCCGGGGGCGAGGTAGGCGTCCACACCGGCGCTCCAGGTCTGCAGCCAGCGCAGATGCGGATACCGGGTGATCTGCGATGGCGGAACATTGCCGATGACGGCGGTGGCACGCCGGGCAACGTCCTCGGGAACATGCACCGACCACGTCATGGTATTCCGCTCCGTCGGATCGCCGACGAACACCTGCTCAACACCGTTTGCCGCCATCATGAATTCGCGGCGCTCGCCGTCGTCCAATGGGAGGCAGTTGACGATGACTTCGTTGTCCTTGTTCACAGTGGTCATATTGCCCTTCCTTGTGTCATGAATCATCGATTCGAATGTTTCGATATGACCTCACGGTAATACACCGTTAGTGTATCGATACACCAACCAGTAGTCATGATACGACGGATACTTCAGCGACGCAACGAATCAACAAAATCCCCCACACGTGCCAAACCTTCACGCAACGCATCGCGGGATGCCGCATAGGACAGCCTGACATGCGTATCCGCGGTCTTCACGGCGAAGTCGCGTCCTGGGGTAAGGGCCACATACCGCTCCTCCAGCAGTCGGCTACAGAACGTCCATGCATCCAGACCCGTGGACGCAACACTGAAGTACGCGTAGAAGGCACCGTTGGGCTCGACCTCCACCGGCAATCCGATCCGCTTCAGCCCCTCGATGACCAGCGATCGGCGTTTGCGGAATTCGTCACGACGATGATCGCACTCCGCATACGCCTCGGGTGTAAAGCAGGCCAAAGCGGCCCACTGTACCGGGGTCGGCGCACAGAGCAATGTATTCATGGCCAGATTATCCACCGCTCCGAGCAGGCACTCAGGCAGCACCATCCACCCCAGTCGCCAGCCGGTCATGCCGAAGTATTTCGAAAAACTGTTGACGGTGATGGCATCGGGATCGCATTCCAAGGCCGAACGCACCTGCGATCCGTCGGATTCGACATCGGCGAGATCGAGATAGGTCTCGTCGATGATACGCCACGCCCCATGGTCTCGCGCATAGCTACAGATATTCCGAAGCATTGTGAATGGGATACAGGTACCGGTCGGGTTCGACGGGGACGTGATCATCACCGCCTTGGTTCGTTCGGTCCACGCGGACGACACGGAATCCGGACTGAGATGGTATCGGCTGGCGGCGTCGGTCGGCACATTGATCACAGTCCCGCCGAACATGTTCACCAGTTCGCGATTGCAAGGATAGGAAGGGTCGGCGGCAAGCACCTCGTCACCGGGATCGATGGTGGCGGCTATGGCCAGCATCAGCGCTTCGGATCCTCCGCAGGTTATGGCGATGCGCTTCGGATCGACGTCAAGTCCGTGCCGCTGTCGATAGAACTCACTGATCGCCTCCCGCAGCGGGGTGATGCCAAGCGAGGCGGTATACGGCAACGGCCGGCCATCCATCTGCTCGATCATGGCGCGACGGACCACGGCAGGTGCGCCGAAGTCCGGCTCCCCCAGCCCGAGCTTGATGACGTCATGCCCCTGCGCGATCAGCTCATCGGCACGCGCTCCGAAGGCCATGGCCCGGAACGGCTCCGATTCCCTCGCTCGTTTCGACATCCTCGGCGACCCCATGGCCATGGTTGCATCTCCTTTCCGCGTCATGCGTCCGCACAACGTTGTGCCCCTAATATATACAGATGGTAAGGGCCGGCGACCCATGTGCGGTCGCCGGCCCTTACCGGATTCTCATATCATCGCATTGGAACGCCGATCGTCAACAACGATTGGCGTTCCAATGCACGGATGGATCAACGGGTGTAATCCATATCCTTGCTTTCCTTGATGAGGAACAGCGCGATCAGGGCGATCACCGCCATGACGGCAAGGTACCAGCCCACGGACATGATGCCGTACTTTTCAACCAGCCACGTGGCCAGCGACGGAGCGAAGGCTCCACCGAAGATCGCGGCGAGGTTGTAGGACAGGCCGGCACCGGAGTAGCGGACGTTCGTCGGGAACAGCTCGGGCAGATAGGCGCCAGAGGGACCGAACAGTCCGCCCATGAGCACGAAGCCGAGGCACAGGAACAGCATGATGGATGCGACATTGTGCTGCAGCAACGCGGGAGCGAAGAAGCTGAAGACCACGGTGACCGCCGTGGTGGCGATCAGCACCTTCTTGCGTCCGGCCTTGTCGGCCCACAGGCATCCGACAACGATGAATGCGGCGAAGAAGAACACGGAGACCATCTGCATGGCAAGATACTCAGGCTGCTTGAATCCAAGGTTGGCGACGCCGTAGCTCAGCGACCAAGTGCCCAGTGTGTAGAACAGCGTGTAGGTGATACCCATGGCGAGAGTGCCGAGCACGACCTGCTTCCAGTACGGCACGAGCGAGCGTAGCGGGTGGCGGACGATACGCTTTTCCTCGGCTGCCTTGCGGAACACGGGGGTTTCGCTCATGCGGGCGCGCACGTAGAGTCCGACGATGACGAGGATGGCGGAGAGCAGGAAGGGGATGCGCCAGCCGAATGCGATCATCTGGGCCTTGCTCAGGTGGGTGGTGAGCAGCAGGTTGATGCCGTATGCGCAGAAGAAGCCGATCGGGGCGCCGAGGTTCGGGAAGGAGCCGTAGAGGGCGCGCTTGTCGGCGGGGGCGTTTTCGGTGGCCACGAGGGCGGCACCGGACCATTCTCCGGCGAGGCCGACGCCCTGGCATGCGCGGCAGAGGCACAGGATGACGACGGCCCATGCGCCGATCTGCTCATAGCCGGGCAGCAGGCCGACGACGAAGGTGGAGATGCCCATGGTCAGCAGGGCGATCACGAGTGTTTTCTTGCGGCCCATTCTGTCGCCGAAGTGTCCGAAGAGCATGGAGCCGAAGGGGCGGGCAAGGAAAGAGACGGCAAAGGTGACGAAGGACATCAGGGTTGCCAGCGCGGGGTTGGATTTGGCGACCGTGGTGAAGAAGATGGTGCCGAAGTAGCTGGCGGCTGCGATGGAATAGCAGTAGTTGTCGTAGAATTCGATGGCTGTGCCGACCATGGATGCGGCGATGATCTCGGCGACGGAGTCTTTCTTGACCGTCTTTGCGCCGCTTAGCGATGCTGTTGTGGTGGACATATCGCTGTTCCTCTCATATGTCTCAATACGCGCCGCGCGTCAATCGTGACCGGCTGGCCATGTTCGGGCCGTGCCAAGTCAACGCTTGGCAACGGCGCGAAGGTTGATCATTTCCCCCTCTTAGGGAATCGCTTCACATTGTTGTCGGATTGGCGTGTCCCCTGTGTTTTATTCCGGATATTGGACAGTTTTTCTCGTACTGTGATACGTCGCACATTATGGCCGTCACGGTTTCAGCCGACCGGAGAGGCACGGCCGGTTCCAGTCAGCTCAGTCGGAATGGCGATCATCCTGCGGATGCTGTCGCGACTGTCGCTCGTTCTGTTCCGTCCCATCGCGGAGGATTTCGCGGATGCGCTGCAGTCGGGGTCCGATCTCCCGCTCATATCCCCTGTCGTTCGGATGGTAGTATTCCCTGCCCACGAGCTCGTCCGGCATGTACTGCTGGGCGGCAATGGCCCCGGGCGCGTCATGCGCGTACTGGTAGCCCTCGTGGTTGCCCCATTGCTTCATGAGCTTGGTCGGGGCGTTGCGCAGATGCAGCGGAACCGGGCCGGACAGGCCGGCGTCCACGTCGGCGAGCGCGGCGTTGATGGCGTTGTAGCTGGCGTTGGATTTGGGGGCTGTGGCGACGGCTATGACGGCTTCGGAAAGGATGATGCGGGCTTCGGGCATGCCGACGAGGGCCACGGCCTGTGCTGCGGCGACGGTGGTTTGGAGTATTTGGGGCGCGGCCATGCCGACTTCTTCCGCTGAGGCGATGATGATGCGTCGGGCGATGAAACGTGGGTCCTCTCCGGCACGGAGCATGCGGGCAAGGTAGTGGAGTGCGGCGTCAACGTCGGATCCGCGCATGGATTTGATGAAGGCGCTGGCGACGTCGTAGTGGTCGTCGCCGTTTTTGTCGTATCGGATGGTGGCGCGGTCCATGACGCTGGCGACGATGTCTGGGGTGATGGTGGGGATGGTGTCGTCGGTGTCGCTTGTGCTGCGTTGCGGGATGGCTCCGGCTGCGGCTTCGAGGATGGTGAGGGTTTTGCGGGCGTCTCCGCCGGCCATGCGGATGATGTCGTCTATGGCTTGTGGGGTGGCGGTGACCTGGTTGTTGAGTCCGTGCGGGCTGGTGAGCGCGCGTTGGATGAGCGTGGTGAGGTCGTGACTGTCGAGTGGGTTGAGTTTGACGACGACGGATCGGGACAGGAGTGGGGAGATGATGGAGAAGCTGGGGTTTTCCGTGGTGGCGGCGATGAAGGTGATGTCTCGGTTTTCGACGCTGGGCAGGAGTGCGTCCTGCTGGGTTTTGGAGAATCGGTGGACTTCGTCGATGAAGAGTACGGTTTCCTGGCCGCTGGTGACGAGTCGTTCGTGGGCGCGGGTGAGGACGGCGCGGATGTCTTTGACGCCGGAGGTTACGGCGGAGAGTTCTTCGAAGGCGCGGTCGGATTGGCGGGCGACGATGTAGGCGAGGGTGGTTTTGCCGACGCCGGGGGGTCCGAAGAGGATGATGGCGCTGGGGGCGGTGAGGGATCGGCGGCTGGAGGGTGATGCGAGGCGGCGCAGCGGTGAGCCTTTGCCAAGAATGCGCTGCTGTCCGACCACGTCGTCGAGGTTGGTGGGGCGCATGCGTACGGCGAGCGGGCGTGTAGGTTCCTGTGTGGCGTCGGCGGCGCCAAAGAGATCTTCCGGCATGGGTCCCAGTGTAGCCCACGGCTTCGAACGCGTGTTCTATACCGTGGGCCGTGGTGGGACTGTTGGATTATCGGAGTTCTTCGATGGGGCCGACCGCGTAGTCGGCGAAGACGACTTCGGCGCTGTCCTGGGTGGCGTCGAGATCGACGATGCCGTCGATGGCCCAGTCGTGATCGCCGTCGGAGTCGTCGAGGATCTGGCGGACGTGCCAGGTGTGCTCGTCGTTTTCGTGTTTGGTGTCGAGGATGAAGTAGTCTGCGGATCGGGCCTGTGCGTCGACGTTGATGTATTCGTGGTCGTCGTAGAGGTCGTCGAGGGTGTCTTCCCAGTCTCGTAGTCCCATACCCCATTGATCATCAAGGGATGCGAGGGTGCGGCTGTCTTCGCGGTCGATGAGTTCGACGCGGTGGAAGAGTGCGTTGCGGACGAGAACCGTGAGTCCTCGTCGATCCTGGACGACGCTGTCGCGTGTGGGCGGCGCGGCGGTGGCGGCGTCTTCGTCGGTTCTGCCGGAGTTCTCCCATTCGTCGACGAGGCTGGAGTCGATGCCGCGTACGATGACGCGCAGCCAGGCGATGATGTCATCAAGTTGCTCGTCGCATTTTTCCGGAGGTACGGTTCGTTCGAGCGCACGGTAGGCGTCGGACAGGTACCGCAGGAGTGTGCCTTCGGAACGGGCGATGCCGTATCGGGCGATGTAGCCGGTGAAATCGGAGGCGGTTTCGATCATGTCGCGCAGCACGGATTTGGGGCTGAGCCAGTAGTCGTTGGCCCAAGGCACGTCCTTGCGGTACTGGGTGAAGGCCGCGTCGAGCATGTCCTCCAACGGTTTCGGATAGGTGATCTCCTGAAGCCTGTCCATGCGTTCGTCGTATTCGAGGCCGTCGGCCTTCATGTCGGCGAGCGCCTTGTCTCGGGCCTGACGTTCCTGGGCCCGGAGCACCTGGCGCGGGTCCTCGAGCGTTGCTTCGACCATGGAGATGACGTCGAGGGCGTAGGTGTCGCTTTCCGGGTCGAGGAGTTCGAGCGCTGCGAGCAGGAAGGGTGAGAGCGGCTGGTCGAGGGCGAAGTCTTCGGGCAGGTCGACGGTGGTGTAGTAGTCGACGGTGCCGTCGGTGTTGGTTTCGCTTTCAATGACCTGGGTGTCGATGAGTGTCTGGAAGATCTCGTCGGCGCGGGCGTGGAGCTTGTCCTTCTGCTGTGGTGTCTGTGCCGAGTCGTCGATGAGGTCGTTGACTCGCTTGCGCGCGTCTCCGCCTTGTTCGACTTCGGCGAGGACCATGGAGTGGGTGATGCGCAGGTGGGGCGTGAGGGTTTCCGGCGGCTGGTCGATGAGTTTGTCGAAGGTGGCGTTGTTCCAGGTGACGAATCCCTCGGGGGCCTTCTTGCGTTTGATCTTCTTGAGTTTCTTGGGGTCGTTGCCGGCTTTGGCGAGCGCTCGCGCGTTTTCGATTTCGTATTCGGGGGCTTCGGCTATGACGAGGCCTTCGGTGTCGAAGCCGGATCGTCCGGCGCGTCCGGCGATCTGGTGGAATTCGCGGGCGCGGAGGCGGCGCATGTGTGAGCCGTCGAATTTGGTCAGCTGGGTGAGGATCACCGTGTGGATGGGAACGTTGATGCCCACGCCGAGTGTGTCGGTGCCGCAGATGATGGGGAGGAGTCCCTGCTGGGCGAGTTGTTCGACGAGTCGCCGGTATCGGGGGAGCATGCCGGCATGGTGGACGCCGATGCCCGTGCGGAGCAGTCGTTGCAGGATCTTGCCGAATGCGGTGGTGAATTTGGTACCTTTGATGGCTTCCGCGATGCTGGCCCGCTGCTCCTTGGTGGTGACTCCCGCACTGGAGAGGGCCTGTGCGGTTTCGAGGGCCGCGTCCTGGGAGAAGTGGACGACATAGATGGGTGATTCGCCGCGACGCATGGTCAGTTCCACGGTTGCGGCGAGTGGTGTGTCGACGTATTCATAGCTGAGCGGTATGGGGCGTTTGGCGTCGTCGACGATGGCCACGTCGGCGCTGGTGTGGGTTTCGAGGGTGTCGGCGATGCCGTCGACGTTGCCGAGCGTGGCGCTCATGAGAAGGAATTGGGTGCGGGGCAGGGTGAGCAGGGGGACCTGCCATGCCCACCCTCGTTCCGGGTCGCCGTAGTAGTGGAATTCGTCCATGGCCACGCAGCCGATGTCGGCGTGGCGGCCTTCGCGCAACGCCTGGTTGGCGAGGATCTCCGCGGTGCAGCAGATCACCGGCGCATCGCTGTTGATGTGCGTGTCGCCGGTGATCATGCCGACGTTGTCTCGGCCGAGCGTGGCCACGAGATCGAAGAACTTCTCCGAGACCAGCGCCTTGATCGGCGCGGTGTAGTAGGAGCGGCGTCCTGTGCACAGGGCTGCGAAGTGCAGTCCGAGCGCGACGAGGGACTTGCCGGATCCGGTGGGTGTGGAGAGGATCACGTGATCCCCGGCGAGCAGCGACATGATCGCCTCCTCCTGATGGGGCCATGGTGTGATGCCCCGTGATTCGACCCAAGAGAAGAATCGGTCGTAGATGTCGTCGGCGTCGAGGCTGCGGTCGTCATCGCCACGCCCCGGAATCATGTCCTGTAAAGTCCGTTCCACTCGATCAAGTCTAGCGTGAACGCCGCTGGATCCGATGAACCTATTCGTTCAGTCTGCGGCGTGCCTCGTCGAGATCGTAGTCGGCTGCCGGCCAGGACAGTTCCATGCTTTTGAGCGTGACTCGCAGCAGCTCCGATACGACCGCCCGCGAGTACCAGCGGTTGTCGGCGGGGACGAGATACCAGGGGGCGTAGTCGGTGCCGGTCTGTTCGAACACGTCCTGCCATGCGGCCATGTAGTCGTCCCATCGTGCGCGCGCGTCCAGATCGGAGACGTCGAACTTCCAATGCTTCGTCGGATCGTCGAGGCGTTCGAGGAACTGTCTGCGCTGTTCGTCGCGGGAGACGACGAGGAAGATCTTGATGATCGCGCAGCCGTCGGCGACCAGTTCCTTCTCGAATCGTCGGATCGTCTCATACCGGGATCGCCATTCGGTCTCGTCCATGGTGTGATACACGTGGGGCATCACCACGTCCTCGTAATGAGACCGGTCGAATATGGAGATCCAGCCACCGGCCGGCAGCTCGCGTCGCACACGCCATAGAAAGTCGTGGGCGGACTCCTCCGCGGTCGGTTTGCCGAACCCGTGATAGTGGATTCCCATGGGATTGACCTGACGGAACACGTGGCGCACGATGCCGCCCTTGCCTGAGGCGTCCATGCCCTGCAGCACGATGAGCAGCCGCCGATGTCCGCCCGATGCGCCGTTGGCGTACAGCAGGCTCTGGTATCGGGCGATCTCGGTGGAGCTCAACGCGATGAACCGCTCCCCCCTCCTCGCTGGTGGCGTGGAAGCCTGGGGTGGATCCCCCTTTGACGTCGGACAGATCGTCCACTCCGGTTCCGAACCGCAGGCGGGTGGTTGGGTGCTTGCTCCACACCGAGCTGAGCAGGGCCGATGTCTCGCCGGCCAGCTTCAGACGATCCTGCAGTGATTTGCGTCGTTTGATGGCCTTGTCAAGTCCTCGGCTTGCGTTGGATGCGCTGTTGAGCGCGTTGTTGATGTATCGAGTGTCTGCCATGACGGTCTCCCTCAGCGTCGAGTTCGTTCAGCCCACTGTAGTCGCTTCGACACCGATCCGATGCACATATCGGTCGTGTCCTACGACCGGCTCTGGGGCCTCCCACCGGCGCGCAGGAAATCGATGAGGGTCTGGGCGTAGGGAACGCCCGTGTCCCGATAGTCGTTGCCGGTGAGGAAGTCCGAGAACCCGTCTCCTCCCGTCAGCAGGAAGCTGTTACCCGTCACAAGGATCGGCTGCGCGTCATCCACCGGTACGCCGTCAATGCTGAGCGCGTTAACGGCCACTCCGCGATCGGAGAACGTTATGTCGGCGGATACGTTGGATGAGACGCCCAGCGCGTCGCGATGCCACACACCGTCACGGTCATGCCGCCACTGTCTGGCCACCAGACGTTTGACATGCGCACCGTCGAGTGTGACCACCGCGTTGTCGAACTGCAGGGCCATCATGTCCCGGGCTTCACGGACGGTGACCGTGCCGTCGCCATCCAGATCAAGGGCCTGGGTGCGCAGACTGCCTGGATTGGAGAATCCGACACGGGCACCGGCGCCGTCGCTCGTACGTCGCGCCCCATCCAAGGCCGCATCGGCGATGAGCGTATGCAATGCGATCCTGCCCTGTTCGTCGGTCTTGTCGTACGGCTGACTCACGTTTGCGACGGGAACATCCCCGGTGGCGTGGGCTGACGCGTTCGCCGCACGGACGAGATCGGTCACCCGCGTATCCGTCTGGAGCGACGTCGCCGCAGCCGACCGCAACACGGCGTCGGAGCGTCGCTGCAGTGGCACGCCGAACGAATCGCGCACGACCACCCGCGCATCCCGGCCGCTTCCGGAGACCAGCAGATCCTGCACGGCGAGCGTATTGCCATAACTGCCGGCTTCGATGATGGGCGCGCCGAAACGGGTGTGCCGTCCGGTCTTGTTCGCATGGGTGTGCCCTGTGTAGACGAGGTCGATGTTGCCGTTCAGTCCCGTCTCGTCGCGGGCCACGATATCCGCATCATCATGGATGAGCGCCACCACCACGTCGGCCTCGCCGTTGGACTCGTCACCGTCGGACAGCATATCGGCCACCCGATTGACACTGCGTACAGCCGTATCCTTCAGATGGACGTCCTTCATGATGCTTGCGGACAGCACCGAGGAAAGATGATCGGTGACCGCTCCGACGAAGGCGATGCGCGTGCCGTTGACGGTTCGCATGGTGTAATCGCGTAGGTTGGAGAATTGTTCGGTCCGTTCCACGTTGGCGGCAAGCCAGTCTATGCCGTTGTTCGGGGCTGCGACCCGATCGTTGAAGTCATCGACGCCGCGATCCAGCTCATGATTGCCCATCGCGCTGACGGTCAGCCCCCATATGCCGGCCATGTCCAGCGTGGGACGATCCTGCTGGACCGCTGAAGGGTATGGGGATCCGCCCACCAGATCCCCGGTCGATACGAAGACCGTGTTGCCGGGGTTGGCGAGAAGCGTCGCCGCAATCAGCAGTGTCATGATCTTTGCCGGGCGAGGCCAGGCGAAGCGCAGACCGTCACCGTGCATTCCCTCGAAAACCACAGGTTCACGGTATCGACACAAGGTGGCCGGCAATGATCGATAGACGAACGTGTCGGCTACGCTGACATGAACTCCCGTCGACAATGAGTCGGATCAGGCGCGGGCACGGCAGATCGACGCGATCGCACCCGACAACGTACGGTAGGCCACGTCATGCCATCCCGTCTTCCGCAGCATCGCGGCGACGCCGGCGCGTCCCGGCCACGCGTCGATCGAGTCGTCGAGATACCGGTAGGCGTCGCCGTTGCCTCCAAACAGGTTTCCCAGCATCGGCAGCATGATCGTGCGATACCGTTCATACAGCATGCGCCATGCCGGATTGTCAGGGGTGTCGAAATCAAGCACGACGATGATCCCGCCGGGACGGCACACGCGCCGCATGCCGGCGAGCACCGCTATAGGGTCGGGCATGTTGCGCAAGCCATACGACGTGGTGACCGCGTCGAACCGGTGATCGGGGAACGGCAGCCGCTGGGCGTCGCATCGCTCATACCGGATGGACGGCCGTGCGCCGCTCCCCCGTTCGGATTCCCGTCGGCGTGCGATGTCGAGCATGCCGGCGCTGATGTCGCAACCGGTGACCAGGGCGCCACGGGATGCGAGCGCGCGCGAGGAGGCACCGGTGCCGCAGGCCACGTCAAGGATCATTCTGTCGGCAAGCCCGTGGCACCCTCGTTCGAGTTCGTCGGCCACGACACGACGCCATGCGCGGTCTCGCCCCAACGAAGCCAGATCGTTGATCAGATCGTAGTGGCGTGCTATCCGGGCAAACATGGTCGACTGTTGTGCCGGGTCCTTGAGCGCGGCTTTCTGGGTATGCATACCGCACACGATACCGTGCTTTCCATCATGCCGTGCACGGTGGCCCGTCAGTGCTCGGGTTCGTCGAGGTCGAGCCGGTATCCCATGCCGGGTTCGGTCTTCAGGTAGCGCGGGTGCGAGGGGTCGCTTTCGATCTTCTTGCGCAACTGGGAGATGTAAAGCCGGAGGTATCCGGTGTCACGCACATGCTGGGCGCCCCATATTTCGGTGAGCAGGTCCTGTCTGGTCACAAGTCGTCCGGCGTTGCGGGCGAGTGCCTCGAGGACCTTCCATTCAGTGGGGGTGAGTCGTACGCGGACCTGACGTCCCTTGCGTCCTCGGAATACCGCGTGGGCGGCCAGGTCCACCGTCACATCACCGAAGGTCAACGTGGAGGATGGCGCGTCGGAATCCTCTTTGCGGGTACGGCGTAGCAGGGCGCGGATTCGGGCAAGCAGTTCGTCGATCGGCACCGGTTTGGTCACGTAGTCGTCGGCACCGGCATCGAGTACGGCGACCTTCTCCCGTTCGTTGGTGCGTCCGGAAACGACGAGGATGGGCGCTTCGGTCCATCCTCGTACGCCCTGGATCACACCCATGCCATCCATCTTCGGCATGCCAAGATCGATCATGAACAGGTCGGGATGCTCCCGGACCGCCACGGTGATGCATTCCACGCCGTCGCGTGCGGTGACGATCTCGTATCCCTGTGAGTGCAGCGTGATCTTCAACGCCTTGAGGAACTGCGGATCATCATCCGCGATCAATATCTTCATTATGTCCGTCCTTCTCGTTCTCATTCTTCACGGCTGGTTCCGTGGTGAGCGTTGCTGTCGCCGTCGGCGTAGGTGTTGGCGCCTCATCTGGGGCATGGTCATCGGCGGACTCGTCCCCCGTCCCGTCTGAGGATCGCGTGATGCCGTAGTTGATGAACCGGTCAAGCCCCCGCTCCTCGGAGGGGCCTTCGCCCGACAGGGGCAGTATGACGTCGGAGATCGCACCGGACAGATTGAGGGTGTTCTCCCCCAGCATCTGCGAGGGGTCGGGACGCTCCGCATGAGGGATGGGCTGCCCCGGGTACAAGGCCGGGTCCGCGACGCGTAGCGAAATGACCATGGTCAGGCCTCCGCCCGGCGTATCCTCAGGTTCGATCGTGCCGCCCATCGATTCGACGAATCCCTTCGACAGGGCCATGCCGAGTCCCAGACCGGTGGTGTTGTCGGTGTCGCCCAGCCGGTGGAACGGCACGAAGATATCCTCCTTGCGATCATCGGGCACGCCGGGGCCCTGATCGACGATGCGGATTTCGACGACGCCGTTGAAGGTGGATGCGGCGATGCGCACCCGCTTGTCCGAAGGAGTGAATCGCAACGCGTTGACCAGTACGTTGGACAGCGCCCGACGCAGCAGTGACGGGTCCGCCACCACGGAGGGCAGGTTGGGGGCGATGTCGAGATCGACCTTCCAGGGGCCAATGCCCAGTTCATCGAACAGCGGCATGATGGCCTCCACCACGTCGGTGGCGACCAGTGACAACGGCAGTGCGCCCTCACGCAGTCGGGACACATCCAGCAGATCGGTGACCAGATTGGTGAGTTGCTTGAGGCCGTTGGATGCGACCTTGAGCAGCTCGACACGATCCTGTGCGCTCACCTTGTCGCCCATGCGCTGCAGACCGGACACCGCCGTGGTGGCGGATGCGAGGGGACGGCGGAGATCATGGCTGACGGCGTTGAGCAGCGCGGTGCGAATCTTCTCCGCAGCGGCAAGAGGCTCAACCTCGCTCGCCTTGCGTTCCAGATCATTGTGTTCGATCACGGTCTGCACCTGGGAAAGGATCGCCATGAGCATGCGCTGATCGCCCGCCTCGACCGTATGCCCGTACAGTTCAAGAGATGGCCCACCATCGTTCAGCGAGATCGTGTCATGCTCGATCCCTTCGCCGGCTGCTATGCCCAATGAGGTCAAGGGCTCTCCATCGGAGACGAGAAGCCGGCCCTTGTCAAGAATGCGGACACAATCGAAGCCGAATGCCTCACGGGTACGGTGCGCGATCGCGCGCAACGGGTCGTCACTGCGGAGCACGGCGCTGGCCACGCTTGCCAGCATCTCCGACTCCGCCCTGGCACGTTGCGCCTGACGGGCACGGGAGCTGGCGTTGTCGACCACGATCGCGACGATCAGACCCACAACCACATACAGGATGATCGTCACAACATCCGATATGCGCAGCACATGGAGCGTACCCACCGGCGCGGTATACAGAAAATCAAGCGCCAGACCGCTGAGCACGGCGGCCACGGTCGCGGGAATCAGTCCGCCGATCACAGCGGACACCACGACCAGCAGCTGCAGGATCAACGCGTCACGCTGGGCCGACTGTACTGAAGAGAACATCGCCAACAACCAGCTGACGCCGAGGACCGACAACAATGCGAATACCAGCCCCACGATCCTTCTGCCCAATCCGAGGGACTGCCGGTATCGGGGAAGCAGCCGCAGACCGCGGTTGGCGAACGTATGGGTGACAATATGCACATCGATGTCGCCGGATTTGGCGACGATCCCGCTCGTCGCGGACGGTCGTCCAAGCCATCGCGACAGCAGGCTGCGTCTCGACACTCCGACGATGACCTGCGTCGCATTGTTCGCCCGCGCAAAATCCAGCAAGGCGTCGGGGATATCTTCACCGACGATCTGATGATAGGTGCCGCCAAGCTTCTCCACAAGATTACGCTGCCTGGTCAGCAGACTAGGATCCGAGCCGGCCAAGCCGTCCTCCGAAGTGACATGCACGGCGATCAGGTCGCCGCCACCCGAAGCACGCGCCACACGAGCGCCACGACGAAGCAGCTGGTCACCCTCCGGTCCACCGGACAACGCCACAACCACGCGCTCTCGGGTCTCCCATTTGGCCTTGATGTGATGCTCGCTGCGATACTCCTTCAACGCCTCGTCCACACGTCCGGCAAGCCAGAGCAAGGCAAGCTCTCGCAACGCGGTAAGGTTCCCTACACGGAAGTAGTTGCTCAATGCGGCATCCACCCGATCGGGCTTGTACACGAAACCCGCGGCCAGACGCTCACGAAGCGTCTCCGGGGGAAGATCGACCAGCTCGACCTGTGTGGCGGACCGCAGCACCTTGTCTGGAACGGTCTCCTTCTGCGTGCTGCCGGTGATCTCACGCACCACATCGTTCAAGGACTCGATATGCTGCACGTTGATGGTTGTGATCACGTCGATACCAGCGTCAAGAAGATCTTCGACATCCTGCCATCGTTTTTCGTGCACGGAACCGGGGATGTTCGTGTGGGCGAGCTCGTCGACCAATGCCACCTGCGGATGCCGTTCGATGACGCCGAACAGATCCATGTCATCAAGCGTCATCCCACGATACCGTTGACGACGTCGGGGAACGATCTCCAGTCCATCCGCCGACTGCTCGGTGACCTTACGACCGTGGGTCTCCAGCAGGGCGATGACTACATCCTTGCCATCATCCTTGAGCCGATGCCCCTCCTTGAGCATGGCCACGGTCTTGCCTACGCCGGGGGCTGCACCAAGCAAAACCCGGAATGATCCTCGCGCCCTTGCCATTGACGATGCGATCCTTTCTGCGATGCATGATTTCGGGATTTCAGACCCACCCCCACTGTAGAGGATGCATGTTCCGAACGAACGAAGGCCCGTTCCCGCGACATGAATCGCGGGAACGGGCTCACCGCCCCTGACGGAACGGATGACATGGATCAGGACAGGTCGTCAAGCGCCTTGTTCAGGGTCACCACGTTGACAACGGGCTCGCCGATGAAACCGAGTCCACGTCCGGTGGTGTTGTCCTTGACCAGCTGCTCTACCTTCTCCTCGCTGATGCCACGCTCCTTGGCCACGCGGCGAACCTGAATGGCCGCGTATTCGGGGCTGATGTGCGGATCGAGTCCGGAGGAGGATGCGGTCACGGCGTCGGCAGGAACATCCTTGACGTTCACGCCCTCACGCTTGGCAATCTCGGCGCGACGCGTCGTGACATCCTTGATAAGACCCTCATCCTGATGACCGAGGTTCGTTCCGGACGATGCGGACGCATCGTACCCGGACGGGTTGTCGTCGCTGGCTCCAGCCGCCGACGGACGGGACTGGAAGTACTGCGGCAACGCCTCGCCCTTGGAATCGGTGAACGACTGTCCGATCAGAGAGGAGCCAACCACCTGACCCGATTCGTCGGTGATCAGCGAACCGTTGGCCTTATCCGGCATGCCGAGCTGGCCGATGCCGAACATGGCGAACGTGTAGACGATCACGATGACCGTGAACACCAGGACCGCCCTAAGACCGGCCCAATAGCTGCGCATGTTGAGCGCCATTGCGTTCTTCATAGATGCCTTCTTTCAAGCCTCGGGTCAGAACCCGGGAATCAGACGGACGAACAGATCGATGATCCAGATGCCGACGAACGGTGCGACGATGCCGCCCAGACCGTAGATCGACAGGTTACGGCCAAGGATCTTCTCCGACGATTCCGCACGGTACTTGACACCCTTCAGTGCCAGCGGGATCAGCAGCACGATGATGATCGCGTTGAAGATGATCGCGGACAGGACCGCGGACAGCGAGCTGTGCAGACCCATGAGGTTCAGTACACCGAGTCCGGGGAACTGCTCCATGAACATGGCCGGAATGATGGCGAAGTACTTCGCGATATCGTTGGCGATCGAGAACGTGGTCAGCGCGCCGCGGGTGATGAGCAGCTGCTTGCCGATCTGCACGATGTCGATGAGCTTGGTCGGATCGGAGTCGAGGTCGACCATGTTGCCGGCCTCCTTGGCAGCGGAGGTACCGGAGTTCATGGCCACGCCGACATCGGATTGGGCAAGCGCCGGTGCGTCGTTGGTACCGTCACCGGTCATGGCAACGAGCTGGCCCTTGGCCTGTTCCTTCTTGATGTAGGCGAGCTTGTCCTCAGGCTTGGCGTCGGCGATGAAATCGTCGACACCTGCTTCCTTGGCGATGGCCGCAGCGGTCAGCGGGTTGTCGCCGGTGACCATCACCGTACGGATACCCATGGCACGCATGTCGGCGAACCGCTCGCGCAGACCCTCCTTCACGACGTCCTTCAGCTGGACGACACCCAGGATCTTGACGACGCCCGAAGCATCCTGCTCGGCGACCACCAGCGGCGTGCCGCCGGCGTTGGAGACGCTCTCCACACGGTCGTGCATAGCGTCGAGGATCTCCTGGCCAACGCCGGAACCCTCCTCGGCAACCCAATGCTCGATCGCGGAGGTGGCACCCTTGCGGATGCGCTCGCCGGTGGGCAGATCCAGACCGGACATACGGGTTTCAGCGGTGAACGGCACAGCAATGGCACCCGGAATATCCTTCAGTTCCATGCCCTCCTTGCGGGCCAGATCCACAATGGACTGGCCTTCCGGAGTGGAGTCGGCAAGCGAGCTCAACGCGGCCGCACGCACGATCTCATCATGGTCCACACCGGGCAGGGCGTGGAAGTTGGAAGCCTGACGGTTGCCGTACGTGATGGTACCGGTCTTGTCGAGCAGCAGGGTGGTGACGTCACCGGCCGCTTCAATGGCTCGACCGGACGTGGCCAGCACGTTGCGCTGGACAAGACGATCCATGCCGGCGATGCCGATAGCGGACAGCAGGGCACCGATCGTGGTCGGGATCAGGCACACCAGCAGGGCGATCAGCACGGTCAGGCTCACGGAGGCGCCCACCGCGGAAGCCTGCGGATTGATGCAGAGCACCACGATCAGGAAGATGATGGTCAGCGAGCTCAAGAGCACGTCCAGGGCGATCTCGTTCGGGGTCTTCTGACGGTTGGCACCCTCAACGAGGGCGATCATCTTGTCCACGAAGCTCTCGCCCGGCTTCTGCGTGATGCGCACGACGATACGGTCGGACAGCACGCGAGTACCACCGGTGACGGCGGAACGGTCGCCGCCGGATTCACGAATCACAGGAGCGGACTCACCGGTGATGGCGGACTCGTCCACGGATGCGATACCGGAGATGATGTCACCGTCGCCGGGGATCAGATCGCCGGCTTCGACAACAACCACATCGCCAAGCTTCAGATCGGAGCTGGGAACCTCGACGATGGACGACGGACCCTCTCCCTTTTCCGGACCACGGACATCGGGATCGTTCTCCTCGTCATAGCACACCACACGGTGAGCCGGCGTGGTGGTGCGGGTCTTGCGAAGCGCATCGGCCTGAGCCTTGCCACGCCCCTCGGCCACTGCCTCGGCGAGATTCGCGAACAGTACGGTGAACCACAGCACGATGGCGATGATCCACGTGAAATACACCGGCTGTCCCTGGGAAAGCTCGGCCGGGGCGAAAAGCTGCCCAATGCCAAGCAGGGTAAGGAACGCAGCGCCAACCCACACGATGAACATGACAGGGTTGTGCCACATGTTGCGCGGATCGAACTTGCGCAACGCGTCGGGCAGGCTCTTGATGAGCATGGCACCCATGGACTTGTTGTTGGAATTCCTGACGTCGGACGCGATATCGTTCGCGACGCCATTCGCAGTTGCGGTAGACATTGCTTACGCCACCAATCCTTCAGCCAACGGTCCCAGAGCAAGCGTCGGGAAGAACGTCAGCGCGGAGATAATGAAGATAACGAACACCAGCAGGAAGACGAACAGACTATTGTCGGTCTTCATCGTTCCGGAGGTCTCCGGAACCACATCCTGCTTGGCGAGGGAGCCTGCCAGAGCGATGACCAGCATGATGGGCAGGAACCGGCCCAGCAGCACGGCCATGCCAAGAGCGGTATCCAACCATGGAGTATCGGCCGTCAGGCCGGCAAATGCGGAACCATTGTTGTTGGCCGCTGAAGTGAACGCATACACGACCTCGGAGAAGCCATGGTTGCCGTCATTGGCCAACGAGGTGTCGAACACGGACTGGCGGGCGAACGGCAGAGCGAAGCTCAGCGCCACACCGACGACGACCGTGATAGGCATGACCAAGAAGTACAGCGATGCCATCTTCATCTCACGGGGGCCGATCTTCTTGCCCAAGTACTCCGGGGTACGTCCCACCATCAGGCCGGCGATGAACACAGCCACGACGGCCATGACGAGAATGCCGTACAGACCGGCACCCACACCGCCCGGGCTCACCTCGCCGAGCATCATGTTGAACATGTACATCATGCCGCCAAGAGCCGTGTACGAGTCATGCATGGAGTCGACGGCACCAGTGGACGTGGACGTGGACGTCGTGCCGAACAGGCCGGACCAGACGATGCCGAAGCGATCCTCCTTGCCTTCCATCGAGCCGCCCGTCAGGCTGGTGATCGGATCGTTGGAGAACGATTCAGCGGTCACCACGGCGAGGAAGCTGATGCCGAACAAGGTGACCATGGCACCGAGCAGCGCATAGCCCTGACGGATATTGCCAACCATACGGCCGAAGGTGCGGGTCAGTGCCACCGGGATGCACAGCATGAGCAGGATCTCGATGAGGTTCGTCCACATATTCGGGTTCTCGTAAGGGTGAGAGGAGTTGGCGTTGAAGAAACCACCACCGTTGGTACCGAGCTCCTTGATGACCTCCTGGGAGGCCACGGGACCCTGCATGATCGACTGGCTACCGCCGGCGATGGTCTGGACATCGACGAAGCCGGCGAAGTTCTGAGCCACGCCAAGCGCCATGAGGATGATGCCCATGACAATAGCGATCGGCATGAGAATACGCATGGTGCAACGGGTGAGATCCACCCAGAAGTTGCCGATCGTGTCGGACTTGCGACGAGCGAAGCCGCGCACCAGCGCAATGGCCACGGAAATGCCCACGGCCGCGGACACGAAGTTCTGCACGGCGAGACCGGCGAACTGCACGGTGTAGCCCAGCGTGACATCAGGCGAATACGACTGCCAGTTCGTGTTCGTCACGAACGATGCTGCAGTGTTGAACGCCAGCGGCCCCTCGACGTTCGGGAAGCCCAGCGAGAACGGCAGCCACTGCTGCACACGCTGCAGCAGGTAGAGGAACAGCACGCTCATCAGCGAGAATCCAAGCACGCCGCGCAGGTAGGCCTTCCAGTTCTGTTCCTTGTTGGAGGCGACGCCGATGATCTTGTAGATCCAGCGCTCGAAGAACAGATCCTTGTCGGAGTTGAAGACCTCGTACATGTAGTCGCCCAGCGGTTTGTATATCACCGCCAGGATGATGGCAATCAACGCGAATGCCAGAACAGCGAACAGATAAACCATATCGAAACCTTGATCCTTGACCTTGTATGAATCCGAGCCGATATCAGAACTTCTCGGGACGGCACAGGGAGTACATCATGTAAACGACTCCGACGATTCCCAGAATCACACCCAATGTGGTAAAAACGGCCATCATAGCTTGTCCACCCACTTTCCACACAGATCGAACACAATGAATATGACGACCGTGCCAACGACGTAGGCGACATCAACCCACCAAGGCATGTCCTCTCCTTTGGTCAAACGAAAACCGGTCGACGCAGGCACTCACATACTTCCGTGCTTCATCGCGCCGACCGGCCATTACGGATTCAATGCTAGAGATGGCGCGACGAACGGATCGGAATCCTAACGGTTTACATATGGCTTTGGCGGTGAAACGCGGCATGCCACTAACACCGAATTAACGAAAAAGGACCGCCCCGGAAAACGGGTGCGGTCCCTGTATACGTGGAATCGGATCAGGCGGATCAGATCTCTGGCTTTCCGCCGATGTCGGTGTGTCCCTTGCCGATGTCGGCACCATGCTTGAACGTGGCTGCGCCGAATCGATGATGGTCTCCTGAGAAGCTCTTTCTGGATTCGTGACGATCCTCGGTCTTCTTTGGCGCACTGACTGACTTGTCCTCGGAAGACTGTCTGTCCTGAGTCTCCGGATGCGTCTGGTCATACCCCTGCTCGTAGCGAGTACGACGCCAATTATGGATCGACGCGTTCGTGCCGCGATGATGCGCATGGTATTTGCGCGGCGTGCCGCCGAGCGGCAGCTCCTTCATCTCCTTGGCCACGGCGATCTGATTGACGTTGGAGGGGTCCATGACGGCGATCGGGGCGACCGGCTCGGTATCCACCGGAGCGGCGGTGCGTTTCTGCATGTGCTCGGGAAGCCACTCGGCCAGACGGGACAGCAGCCAGCAGGCGAAGAAGTACACGATGCCGGCCACGACCAAGGTCTGCAGAATGTTGAAGTACATGGATCCGAGGCGGCGGGATTCCTGCAGAAGATCCGTGTACATGATGATGGAGCCCAGAGCCGTGTCCTTGAGTACGACAACGAGCTGGGTGACCGCGGCGGGCAGCATGGCCGTGACCGCTTGGGGAACCTCGATCTGCATGAGGGACTCGGTGCGGGTCAGGCCCAGTGCGAGCGCGGCTTCACGCTGACCGCCGGGCAGATTGCCCACACCGGATCGGACGAGCTCGGCCACCACGGAGCCATTGTAGAGCACCAGAGCGAGCACGACCGCCCAGTAGGAGGGCGATGCCATGCCGGTGAACGCGAACCAGCGCCAGAAGAAGATCATGAGCAGCAGCACAGGCACGGCGCGGCAGAATTCCACGATCACGGAGGAGACCATTCGTATGATCACGTTCGGCAGCAGTCGGCCGATGCCGAACAGCAGGCCGAAGACCACGGAACCAATCACGGCGAGGACGGACGCCTTGATGGTCATCCACAGACCGGGCAGGTAGAAGTCGGTCCACGCCTCCTTCTCCAATGCCGGCTTCCACAGTTCCCAGCTCAGCTGGTTCTCGCCGTTCGGAGGATTGTGCAGACGCATGAGGATGAGCAGGAGGATGATGGCGAAGCAGACGCCGGCCACCCAGTTGATGATCGTGATGCGACGACGTCCCTTGGGACCGGGCTGGTCGAACAGGACGGATGATGAGGTGTTGTTCATCTGGTCACCTTCTCACTGCGAGCTTGTTGGACAGGAACGTGGTGAGCATGCCGATGGGGATGATCAGGATCACGTAGCCGAACGCGAAGATCAGGAAGATCGAGACGATCACGTCGGGATGGTATTCGATCATCTCGCTCATCAGCGATGACGTCTCCGTGGCCACGGAGGCCGCGGCCGCCACGGTGGAGTTCTTCAGCAGCGCGATGAACGTGTTGCCGAGCGGTGCCACCGATCCTCGGAATGCCTGGGGCAGGATGATCTGCGTGGCGGACTGCATGAAGCTCAGTCCCAGCGCGCGAGCCGCCTCGGCCTGTCCGATCGGCACGGTGTTGATGCCCGAGCGGAGCGATTCGCAGACGAACGCCGCCGTGTACAGGCTCAGACCGGTGACGGCGAGCCAGAAGAAGTTCGTCGCGAACGTGTCGGAGAACGTGAGCTTGAGCTGGGCATATGCGCCGAGCACCATGAACACCATGATGATCGTCAACGGCATGTTCTTGAAGAACTCCACATAGCCGCCTGCGACGGTGCGCATCGAGCCGATCGGCGAGATGCGCATCATGACCAGGATCACGCCGAGAATCAGTGAGAAGAGCGTGGACCAGAGAGTCAGTTCGATGTTGACGAGGAATGCGGCGGGAATGTCGTATTCACTGAACAGGCTGATGAGACTTTCCATGTCACTCCCCTTCCTTGGCCTTCGGCGGGTTGTACTGCGCGTTCGGCTTGTACCCGGTGCCCTTGGTGTTATCCGTCACGGCGCGCTGCCATGCGCCGTCCTCGATCATTCCGTTGATTGCGGCGTTGATCTTTCTGGCGAATTCCTTGTCACCCTTCTTGATGCCCACGCCATAGTATTCCTGGGTGAACGGCTTGCCGACCACGCGCAGCTTGCCGCGGGATGCCGATGCCAGACCGGCGAGGATGATGTCGTCGGTGGTCACCGCGTCGACGATGCCGGAGAACAGTGCCGTGGCGCATTCGGCGTAGCCGGGCTGCTCCATGAGCTGCACCTCGTTGGCGAACTTCTCCTTGACGGTGGTCGCGGACGTCGATCCGGTCACCGAGCACAGGCGCTTGCCGTTCAGATCCTCGGGACCGTTGATGGACGTGTCGTCCTTGCGCACGAGCAGATCCTGACCAGCCACGAAGTACGGTCCGGCGAACGAGACCGCGTTCTTACGTGCGTCGGTGATCGAATACGTGGCGAGGATCATGTCCACATCACCGTTCTGCAGCATGGCCTCACGCTGCTTGGACGGCGCTTCCTTCCATATGATCTGATCCTCGGAATAGCCGAGCTGCCGGGCAACGTACCGGGCAACGTCAACGTCGAATCCCACGTAGGTTCCGGACTTCTTGAAGCCGAGTCCGGGCTGGTCGAACTTGATGCCGATGCGGATCTTGCCCGCCTCCTCGTCCGACCCGCAGGCGGCAAGGGACACCAGGCAGGCCAGTGCGCACACGCATGCCAGCACCTTTCGTCCCAGCCGTCGCAGACTGATAATCATTGTGTTCATTCTTCTCACTTGTTTTCCTCCGCCGTGCACATATACGCATATACGACGGAATGGCTCACATGGTTCATCGATGTGTGTGAATCTCAGTGCGTCAGGATCTTCGACAGGAAGTCCTTGGCACGTTCGGTCTTCGGATTGTCGAAGAACTCGTCGGGAGCGGCTTCCTCGAGAATCTCGCCGTCGGCCATGAACACGATGCGATCGGCCGCTCGACGGGCAAAGCCCATCTCATGGGTGATGCAGATCATCGTCATGCCCTCATGGGCCAGTTCGATCATCACGTCGAGCACTTCGTTGACCATTTCGGGGTCCAGCGCCGAAGTGGGTTCGTCGAACAGCATGACCTTGGGCTGCATGGCCAGGGCGCGGGCGATGGCCACGCGCTGCTGCTGGCCGCCGGACAACTGGGAGGGCATCTTGTTGGCCTGGGAGTCGACGCCGACTCGGGCCAGCAGATCCATGGCCAGATCCTCGGCCTCCTTCTTGTCCATGTGACGTACGCGCATGGGGAGCCAGAGTGACGTTCTCAAGGATCGTCTTGTTGGCGAACAGGTTGAACGACTGGAACACCATACCCACCTCGGCACGGAGGTTGGCAAGTTCCTTGCCTTCCTGCGGCAACGGTCGGCCGTCGATACGGATGTCGCCGGAATCGATGGTTTCCAGACGATTGATGGTGCGGCACATGGTCGACTTGCCGGAGCCGGACGGCCCAACGACAACAAGCACTTCTCCCTTGGCCACCTTAAGGTTGATGTCCTTGAGGACATGAAGGTCGCCGAAATGCTTTTCGACGTGGGTGAGTTCCACGAGCGGACGCTCCGCGCCCTCGGTATTCAGAATCTTCTCTTCAGACATAGGGGCAGTATAGCCCATGCCAAGGTTCAATCGTTTGACACGCCCACTGAACGGGATCGGCAAAGGACGACGCCGATACCGCCGTCGGATCTATTGCTGATCGGGACGGGCCTTCCCCAGATTCTCCACGATGCGCGCGCCCGGAATATGGTTGAAGATGGAACCGTTTACGACAAGCTTGGACGGGCGGATGCCCGAACCGAGATACAGCCTCGGAATGTCAAGGATGCGACGGTCCACCAGCAGTGGCCATTCGGCGGGCAGGCCGATCGGCGACATGCCGCCGGATTCCATGCCAGTGGCCTCAACGGCGGCGGCGATGGGCGCGAAGGAGACCTTGCTGACCTCAAGCGTGTGCTTGACCAGACCATTGAGATCGGCGCGACTGTCCGCGGTGACGAATGCGGCCGCGAACAACGGCGGAGCCTTGCGGGTCTTATGCGTGTGGACGACTACGACATTGCCGGTCGTCGCAAAAGGAATGCCGTACTTCGGGCACCACAGGTCGGTGTCCGACTCCTCGTCGGTGTTTTCGGTGACCCCGATGACCAGGTTCTCATCCACGCCATTGGCGATCAATGCATTCAACGCGTCGAACACCGGCTTCGCCAGCAGTTTTCCATCATGCCAGTCCAGTATTTCCAACGCCATGTATCCCCCGATCCCGACATATTTCCGGTTCCCCGGCTCGTCACTGGTGTTGAGAATAACGAAAGCGCCACCGGCACATGCCGATGGCGCTATTCGTAATACCTATAGACCGTTATTCAACCCCGGTGAGTTTCCTATTGGGAAATACCGCGGAGGAAACCGGTCAGTCCTCGTCCTCGTTGGGGTCGTAGTCGACACCCGTCTCGGCACGCTGCTCGTCGGAGATCGGAGCCGGGGCGCCGGTCAGCGGGTCGCGGCCGCCGCCAGCCTTCGGGAAGGCGATGACGTCGCGGATGGAATCGGCACCGGCGAGAATGGACACGGTACGATCCCAGCCAAGGGCGATGCCGGCGTGCGGCGGCGCACCGAACTTGAAGGCGTCGAGCAGGAATCCGAACTTCTCCTTCGCCTCCTCGGGCTCGATGCCAAGGACGTTGAGCACACGATCCTGAATGTCGTCGCGGTGGATACGCACGGAACCGCCACCCATCTCCTCACCGTTGCAGACGATGTCGTAGGAGTCGGACATGGCGTGCTCGGGATCCTTGTCGAACTTGTCGATCCAATCCGCAGACGGCATGGTGAACGGGTGGTGCATGGAGGTCCACTTGGAGTGGCCGACCGCCACGTCATCGTCATCCGGATCGTCGGTCGGCTTGAACAGCGGGAAGTCAACGACCCAGGTGAACGCGAACTTCTTCGGATCGAGCAGACCCTGACGACGGGCGATCTCGACACGCACGGCACCGAGCAGCAGCTGGGAGGACTCGCGGGCACCAGCGGCGAAGAAGACGGCGTCACCGGGCTGGGCGCCGACGGCCTCACGCAGACCCTCACGTTCCGCATCGGAAAGGTTCTTGGCCACAGGTCCCTTGAGCGTGCCGTCCTCGGTGAACTGCACGTAGGCAAGTCCCTTGGCTCCGCGCTGGCGCGCCCAGTCCTGCCATGCGTCAAACTGACGGCGCGGCAGATCCGCGGCACCCTGATAGACGACGGCACCCACGTACGGGGCCTGGAACACGCGGAACGGCGTGTCCTTGAAGTACTCGGTCAGTTCGACGATCTGGTTGCCGAAACGCAGATCCGGCTTGTCGGAGCCGTACTTGTCCATGGCGTCCTGCCAGGAGATGCGGGCGATCGGCAGCTGGATGTCATAGCCGGCGGACTTCCAGATGGCGGCGATGACCTTCTCGGCCATGGCCATGACATCCTCCTGATCGACGAAGGCCATCTCCATGTCGAGCTGGGTGAACTCGGGCTGACGGTCGGCGCGGAAGTCCTCGTCGCGGTAGCAGCGGGCGAGCTGGTAGTAACGCTCCACACCGGAGACCATGAGCAGCTGCTTGAGCAGCTGCGGGGACTGCGGCAGCGCATACCAAGAGCCCGGCACCAGACGTGCCGGCACCACGAAGTCGCGGGCGCCCTCAGGGGTGGACTTGATGAACGTCGGGGTCTCGACCTCGGTGAAGTCCATCTCCTCAAGTGCGTGACGAGCCGCCTTGGCCATGTCGGAACGCAGCTTGAGGTTGTGCTGCATGGAGGGACGACGCAGATCAAGATAACGGTACTTGAGACGCACGTCCTCGCCCGGCAGCTTGTTCTCGGACTCGTTCTCGAGCGCAGTGGACACCTGGAAGGGCAGCGCGTCGGACTTGGCAAGCACCTTGAGGTCCTCAACGACGACCTCGATCTTGCCGGTGGCCAGATGATCGTTCTCGTTGCCTTCCGGACGCAGGCGCACCTCGCCGGTGATCTGCACGACGAACTCGCTGCGCAGCGGGCGGGCCATCTCCTCGTCGTAGATCACCACCTGCACCAGACCGGTGTTGTCCCTCAGATCGATGAAGGCGACACCACCGTGGTCGCGGCGACGATCGATCCAGCCCGCAAGGGTGACCTTCTGCCCTACGAGCGCCTCGGTCACTTCGGTCGCATGATGTGTTCTGTAAGCCGTCTGGCTCATCTTCCGTCCTTTGTTGTCGGTTCCCCGTGATGAACAGTCACGCGGAAAATGTTCGGATCAAATGCGGATATCAGTCCCCGTATTCGACGGTCTGCCGGGAGTACACAGTATCCGGCTGCCACGACGTGCGGTCAGCGGCCTGCTGGTCTCCGGTAATGATGTTCTTCACCTCGTCGCCGGCTCCCTCCTGTCCGGGGAACCACACATACGGAATGCCCAGCTTGTCGGCGTACTTGATCTGCTTGCCGAGCTTGGCGGCCGTGGGCGCCACGTCGGTGGCGATGCCGCGAAAACGCAGGGCCTCGGCGATGCGATTGGCCTCGCCGCGCTCCTCCTCGTTCCATACCGCGACAAGCACCGCAGCGGGAGACTGACGGTTCGCGTGGGCGCCAGCCGTGTGCAGCATGTAGGAGACCAGACGGGACAGGCCGATGGACAGGCCCACGCCCGGATACTTCTTCTTGCCCTGGGTGGCAAGGTTGTCGTAACGGCCACCGGAGCAGATCGATCCGAGAGACGCGGCACCGTCGAGGAAGGTCTCGTACACGGAACCGGTGTAGTAGTCCAGACCGCGGGCGATCTTCAGATCCGCCACCACGGAGCCGGGACGGATGCGTGCGGCGTCGTCCACGATCATGGCGAGCGTGGCGAGACCTTCGGAAGCCAGCGCGTATGCGTCGGAGGACTCTTCGATGCCGTGCCGTGCGCACAGCGCGCGGAACTCACGCTCCAGCTCCTCACCGGTGGACGCGCTCAGCTCCGCCAGTTCCAGACAAGCCGCCGCCTGAGCCTCGTTCGCACCGCATTCCGAGATCAGCAGCTTGGAGACCTCTTCGGCCCCGATCTTGTCAAGCTTATCGATCTCACGCAGCACGCCTTCGATGTCCTCGAGGCCAAGACCACGATAGAAGCCTTCGGAAAGCTTGCGGTTGTTGGCGTGGACGGTCGCCTTGGGCAGACCGAACGCACGCAGCGCCTCGAGCGCGGAGACCATGACCAGCGGCAGCTCCACCTCATAGTGCGAGGGAAGCTCGCCGTTGCCCACCACGTCGATGTCGGCCTGGATGAATTCGCGGAAACGTCCCTCCTGCGGGCGCTCGCCACGCCAGACCTTCTGGATCTGCCAGCGCTTGAAGGGGAACGCCACATCGCCGGAGTGCTCGACCACATACCTGCTCAGCGGCACGGTGAGATCGAAGTGCAGGCCAAGCCGATCCTCCACCGGGGTGTCGTTGTCCTGTCCTACCTCCTGAAGACGGCTCAGCAGGTAGATCTCCTTGCTGGTCTCGCCCTTCTTCAGCAGGCTGGAGCCCTGCTCCACGGCACGGGTCTCGATGCCGAGGAATCCATTGAGTTCGAAAATCCTGCGGAGCGTGTCGATAGCCTGCTGCTCGACGACCCGTTCTTCGGGGAGCCACTCCGGGAAACCTGATAATGATGCGCCTTTTGCCACGAGTCCATATAATAGGTCTAGTTGTGGAAAAATCGTGACATTCGGTTCTTCCCAATCTCTCTCACGCAAGAACACAAGGAGCTGGTCATGTCGGACGAGACTGCAACCACACCCGAGAACGTATCCGCCAACGCCCCGAAGGCTTCCGAGCCTTCGACGGCAGCACCGAAGCCGGCGGCCCCCAAACCGCACGCCCCCTCCCCCGCGGCCTTCGCGAAGAAGACGCCGAAGGTGGCTCCGGTCAAGAGCTCGTACTCCGACGAGGAGCTCGCCAAGGCCGAAGCGTTCGGGCGTGTCGCCGACGATGGCACCGTGTATGTGAAGGACGGGGACGGCGAACGCGAGGTCGGACAGTTCGCCGAGGGCGACAAGAACAAGGAATCCGCATTGCGTCTGTATGCGACCCGCTACCTTGATCTCAAGGCGAAGCTGGACTTCCTGGGAACCCGTCTCAAGTCTCAGAGCATCAAGCCCCACGACATTGACGACTCCATCAAGCTGCTGGAGCAGGAGATCTCCAACCCGCCGGTGGTGGGCGATCTCGCGGCGCTGAACACGCAGTTCGAGGCGCTGAAGGCCGCCGGTACCAAGAAGAAGGAAGAACTGTCCGCTGCCCGCAAGGCCGCCGTGGCCAAGGCAATCGAGGAACGTACCGCCATCGTGGAAAAGGCCGAGGCATTGGCGGCATCCCTTGGCGACAGCACGAACTGGCGTTCCACTGCGGACAAGTTCCGTGCCCTCTTCGACGAGTGGCAGGCCCATCAGCGCACCAGCGTGCGCATCGACAAGGCCCAGGCCGACGTGCTGTGGAAGCGCTTCTCCTCCGCCCGTACCGTCTTCAACCAGTCCCGTCGCAAGTGGGCGCAGAACCGCGACGCCGAACGCGCCCATGCCAAGAGCGTCAAGGAATCCATCATCGAGGAAGCCGACAGCATCAAGGACTCCACCGACTGGGGAGAGACCTCGCGCAAGTTCAACGAGCTGATGGACCGTTGGAAGAAGGCCGGTCGTGCCGGACGCAACGATGACGATGCGCTGTGGAACCGTTTCCGTGAGGCCGCCGACACCTTCTTCAACGCCCGTCAGGCCGATCGTGACCAGATCGACTCCAGTGAGAAGGAGAACCTCGCCGCCAAGGAGGCTCTGCTGGTTCGCGCCGAGGCCCTGCTGCCCGTGAAGGATGTCAAGGCCGCCAAGGAGGCCCGTCAAGCCCTGGGCAAGATTCAGGACGAGTGGGATCAGATCGGCTACGTGCCGCGTGGCGACGTGCACCGCATCGAAAGCCGTCTTGACGCCGTCGAGAAGCAGATCAAGGCCGTCGAGGACGCCGAATGGACGCAGACCGATCCGGAGACCGATGCCCGTAAGTCCAGCTTCGAGGAGCAGCTGACCGCTCAGCTCGCCGAGCTGGCCAAGAAGATCGAAACCGAGACCGATCCGAAGAAGAAGGCCGCGCTTGAGGCCGAGAAGGCCACCAAGGAGCAGTGGCTCAACGCCGTGAAGTAGTTGTTCACGATTCCGGATAAGCACCCGGATACACCGACAGGAAGGTTCCTTCACTCCCGTCCCGCCTTTTGGCCCTTTCGGGAGTGAAGGGACCTTCCTGCGTTTTGCGACAATAAGTAGTGGACAGTGGACAGGGTCCAAGTACAAAGGAGCCGGTCGGATGGTCATTCCCCATCCGACCGGCTTCCGTGAACCCAGATGAATTACGATTTCTGGTCACATGTCACATATGCCGCAGCCGTGGCTCAGCGCTGTCCTTGGCTCCGGTGATGCGATAGCAGTCGAATACGCCATCGATCCTGCGCACCGCGGACAGCAGTGTGTTGAGATGCTGGGGGTCGGCCATTTCGAACACGAACTGGCTGGTAGCCACGCGGTCGTCGCCCGTCGAGATCGTGCCGGAGATGATGTTCACCCCATGATCGGACAGCATGCGGGTCACATCGCTGAGCAGATGAGGGCGGTCAAGCGCCTCGACCTGGATCTTCACCAGGAACGTCCCGTTCGTGCTGTTCCATGACACTTCGACGATGCGATCACCCTGATGCTTCTTCAGGTCGATGAGATTCTGACAGTCGGCCCGATGCACGGAGACTCCCTGGGCCTTGGTGATGAAGCCGACGATGGCGTCCCCGGGAACCGGCATACAGCATTTGGCCAGCTTGACCCACACGTCGCTGACCCCCTTGACGGAGATGCCCGGCGTGTTGTCGACGTTGCGCACGCGCTGCAACGGCAGCGCCTCCTGCTCCACCTCGTCGTCCACTTCAGCGGGGCCGACGTCCTTGACCAGTCGGGAGATGACGTTCTGCGTGGAGACCTGTCCCTCGCCGATCGCCGCGAATACCGCATTCGGATCAGGATAGTTGAGTTCCTCCGCCACGCCGATAAGCGCTTCAGGCGTCAACAGCGCGGAGATCGGCATGTTGCGCTTGCGCATGGCGCGGGTCAGTTCGTCGCGCCCTTCCTCGATGGCCTCGCTGCGACGCTCCTTGCTGAACCATTGACGGATTTTGTTGCGGGCCTTGGGGCTTTTGACGAAGCTCAGCCAGTCACGAGACGGTCCGGCGGTGTCGGATTTGGAGGTGAGGATCTCCACCGTATCCCCGTTGTCGAGTTTGGTATCCAGCGGGACCAGACGCCCATTGACACGGGCGCCCATGGTGCGATGACCGACTTCGGTGTGCACGGCATAGGCGAAATCCACGGGTGTGGCATTCGCAGGAAGGGAGACGATCTTGCCCTTCGGCGTGAACACGTAGACCTCGGCGGAACCGAGATCCTGTTTGAGGGATCCAAGGAACTCGTCGGAGTCCGGCGTCTCGCTGGTCCAGTCGGCGAGCTGCTGGATCCACTTGAGGTTGTCGGCCTCAGAAAGCTCCTTGTAGTCGTCCTGGCTTTCGCGCTTGCGATCCGATTTGTCCGGGGAGGACAGGGCACGGCCGGCCTGACCGTTCTCCTTGTACTTCCAATGGGCGGCGATGCCGAATTCCGCACGACGATGCATATCCCACGTGCGGATCTGGATCTCCACAGGCTTGCCGCCCGGGCCCACCACGGTGGTGTGCAGGCTCTGATACATATTGAGCTTCGGCATGGCGATGTAATCCTTGAACCGTCCGGGAACGGGGTTCCATCGTGCATGCACGGCACCGAGGGCCGCATAGCAGTCTCGGATCGAATCGACGATGATGCGCACGCCCACCAGATCGTAGATGTTCTCGAAATCATGTCCTCGAACGATCATCTTCTGGTAGATGCTGAAGTAGTCCTTGGGCCGACCGGTCACGTACGCCTTGACGTTCTGCTTCTTCAGATCGGCGTTGACCTCTTCGAGAATCTGCTTGAGATAGACCTCACGCTGTCCGGCGCGACGCGCCACCAGCACGACGATCTCGTTGTAGATCTTCGGATGAAGAACCTTGAAGCTCAGTTCCTCAAGCTCGGTCTTGATGGCGTTCATACCCAAACGGTTCGCCAACGGCGCATACACGTCGAGCGTCTCCCGGGCCTTGCGTTGAGCGCTGGGTGTCTTGACGTAGCGCCAGGTACGGGCGTTGTGCACACGATCGGCCAGTTTGACGACAAGGACACGGACATCGCGACTCATCGCCACCACCATCTTGCGGATGGTCTCCGCCTGCGCGGAATCGCCATAATCCATTTTGCTCAGTTTGGTGACGCCGTCGACGAGACCGGCCACGGTATCGCCGAACTCCTTGCGACACTGATCGAGCGTATAGTCGGTGTCCTCCACGGTGTCGTGCAGCAGTCCCGCGGCCACGACCAGCGGCCCCATGCCCAGATCGGCGAGGATCTGTGCCACCGCCAGCGGATGGATGATATATGGCTCGCCCGACTTGCGCCGCTGTGGGGCGTGCTGGATCACCGCTCGGTCATACGCCCGCTGCAGGATCGACAGATCATCGTCGGGATGGTGCAATTCGCACATCTGCCGAATGGGCAGCAAAGGGTTGAGAGGGTCTGCGCTGATCTCACAACCCAACGCGTGTGCGGAGATATCCTTGGGCTTGTCATCGCCTTGTTCGGCCATAAATGCTCTCCTCTCCTACGCGTCTCTTACGCGGCTGTAGTGTTGCCCATTGTAATGAGTTTCCCCGCGAACCGTTGCATTCGCCTCCGGTTCGCGAAGATACACCGTTCCATCTCAGGAACGCACGCCGGTGGAGCCGAATCCGCGTTCCGCACGATCGGATCCAGGCAGTCGCTCGGCTTCGATGAATCTGGCCTCGACGTATCGCTGGATGACCAATTGCGCGATCCTATCCCCCGGTTCGAAGACCACGGTGTGTTCGGGGTCGAGGTTGATCAGCGGCACTTTGATCTCTCCGCGATATCCGGCGTCAATCGTTCCCGGGGCGTTCAGCACGGTCACACCCTGCTTGACCGCCAGTCCGGAACGGGGATGAACCAGCCCCACATACCCCGCAGGAAGCGCCATGGCCACACCGGTAGGCACCAAAGCCCGCGCGAAGGGTCTGAGCTCCACTCGCTCGGTGGTCCGCAGGTCGGCACCTGCATCCCCGCCATGGGCGTAATGCAGGTCGACGGGCTCGCCAGTCAGCGACCTGACAAGCACCTCCACGTTTTCCGGACCGTTGTATGTCTCGTCGTATGCCATATCAGCCGGCGCACTCCTCGCACACGGGGTCGCCGTCGTCGGTGGTGTAGGCCAGCTGGCTACGATGCTTGACGAGGAAGCATTCGGAGCAGACGAATTCGTCGCCCTGCATCGGGATGACGGTCACCGAGGAATCCTCGTTGCTCAGATCGGCACCGGGCAGCTCATAGTCTTCGGCAATGGCGTTCTCATCATCGTCGATGTCGCCGGCCTGATTCTGCCGTGAACTCTTGCCCAGGGCCTCGATGGACTCCTCGTCCTCGTCCTTGCTTCTGGGGGTATCGTAATCCTGCGCCATGATGGGGCTCCTTTCCTGTTCGAAAGACATGGTGTCATGTTCTGCGCCATAGGATACACGATTTCAAATACCCGCAAAATTCCGACACGTGGGGCACAATAGAAGTATTGGTGATCTTTGTAGGAAGTCGGGTACCTGTATGTCGGATGAAACGCTCAAGGTGGCGCATTTCGAACGTGTCGATACAAATGGCGATCTGGTCTTCTCGATGGATGGTCATTCCTTCCTCGTACGTATCGATGACCGCCTTGAACAAGGCATTCTCACCAGCAAGCAGATCCGGGTGGAACGTGGAGACGCCCCGGATCCACAGTCCAGTGCCACGATCCCCATTTCCATGATCCAATCGATGATTCGAGCCGGGCACAGCCCCAGTGAAGTGGCAAAGAACTACTCCATCAGCGAAGTGCTGGTACGGCGTTTCTCCCAGCCCGTGGAGACGGAGAAGAAGTACGCCATCAACCAGTTCTTCTCCGCGCCGGCCTCCGGAACCTCGCGTAGCAGGAGCATGGTCGACGTGGTCGAGGCCTCACTGAGGGCGGCGCACATTCCCATGGATACGGTCCGCTGGTCGGCCACTCGTCATGCGCGCGAACCGTGGCGGATTCACGCGTCGTTCGAAACTGCGGGCCGCCTGATCAAAGCGGAATGGGCATGGGATATGCGCGACAATTCCGTCACGCCGATGAATTCCACGGCAGGCATGCTGATGAAGGCCAAACGCTTTGAACCAAACGGAGGGGAACCACCGGAATCCCCTTTCCGTTCCGACCATGAACAGCGGTCCAAAAATTCCGATAACGGCGTCCATATTTCGGACACTCATGGCGTTTCCTCCGGCGCTTCGAAAGAAACGACCGCCATCGCGGCACGGATTCCGGATTCGTCAGAGTATCGCAAGGATTCACCGAAGCAATCCGGCGACGGCGCATCCACGACCACGGACGCGTGGCTGTACGGAAAGGGAGACGGAACCACAGTCAAGGAAACCGCTCCGGACGCCCCGCAGCCGTCAACGTCCGGATCGGCGGAACCCGATCATGATGGGGTTCCGTCACTGGTGCCGGGCGCGCATGGCGATGCGACCGATGTTGGCGAGCCGTCGGCGAAACCACGGCGAAAAGGCCGTCGGTCGGCCGTTCCCAGCTGGGACGAGATACTGTTCGGAGAATAACCGGATCGACGCCGTCAGGCCATGTCGATCAGCAGCGGGATGTCCATTTCGGCGGATGTCTGCGATCCATGCACGGATGGCAGACGGGTCGCCTTATCGGTCTGAATGCGGGAATCCACAATGGTCGTCCGTCCGGCGGCGCTCACCAGCACATCTCCGATCATCGGCACGACACGAGGATCGACCGGACCGTAGACCCCATCGGCCACCGCCTCATCACGGGTTCGAACCAGCGCCCTGTCCCCCAGTCGCTCCCGCCATCGATCGACCACCTCATCGGCGGAGCACTCCGGCTCAAGATACAGCATGAGCGCCCGCGGCTCCCCTCCCACGGCTTGGACGCCCTGTGCCAGCATCGGCTCCTGGGCGATATCGATGCGCAGATCGGGATCCGTGGAGATCATGCCGTGATCGGCGACCACCACAATCAAGGTCCCCTTGGGCACGCTGCGCTTCAACAGTCCAAGTTGGGCATCGATACGTTCAAACGCACCGACCCACCGATCGGAATCCCAACCGTAGTTGTGTCCGGTCTTATCCGCATCACGAATGTACAGGTAGGTGAGACCTGGCGTGCGGGCGGCCTTGGCCGCGGCGAGCACACGGTCCCTGGGCAGCACGTTGGAGACGTAGTCGGCACCACGGAAGGCGGCCTGCGTGAGTGGCGACGCCGCGAATTTCGGCAGCCCGGAGGATGTGACCCGGACGCCTTCGGCGCTGAGCCGTTCGAAGATCGTCGGCTGACGCTGCAACTCCAGAGGCTCCGGAGCACCCTTGAATTGAATGAGCTGGCATATCTCGTTGGTCTGAACATTCAGCTGGGTGTATCCGGTCATCGCGGTCAATCCCGGGCAGGTGCCGGTCCCGAATGTACTCATGGCGGCGACGGTGGTACTGGGATAGCAGGTGGAGATCGGCGTCGAGCAGGACGAATCATCGAGCAGCGAACGCAGATACGGCGCATGGCCGCGGCGCATGGCCAGATTCCAAAATCCGAGTCCATCGACCAGAACGACGACGACGCTGGCCGCCTCGGGCAGTCCGAGCTGCTCGCGGGCGAATTCGGGATCGCTGTGGACCGGCGTCGGAAGGGGGTGCCCCATGGCGGCGCTGATCGCCGGCAGCACCGCACTCAGGTGACGTGCGCCTCCACGGCCCTGTTCGTTCCTGTCGTCGTATCGTACGGTCGGCTGCAGTCTCAGCAACTCGTTAGGGTCGGGCACTTCCACACTCATGCCTTCCATTGAACCACTGCTTCCCGTCAAGTCGTCGTAATATGGATGGTTGATTTACGTTCGCAAAGGAGTTCAAGCGTTGGCCACGAAGCATAAGACCAAGCCCTCGTTCGATCCTCGCACGGTGCAGGAGAACATCGTCGACACGCCGCTCAACGAGGAGATGAGCCATTCGTTCCTTGAATACGCGTATTCGGTGATCTACGCTCGCGCGCTGCCGGACGCCCGTGACGGACTCAAACCCGTGCAGCGGCGCATCATCTATCAGATGGGTGAGATGAATCTGACTCCCGACCGCTCGTATATGAAGTCGGCCCGTGTGGTGGGCGAGGTGATGGGCAAGCTCCATCCGCACGGCGATTCCGCTATCTATGAGGCCATGGTCCGCCTGGCACAGCCGTTTGCCATGCGCCTTCCGCTGGTCGACGGTCACGGCAATTTCGGTTCGCTTGATGACGGTCCGGCGGCATCCCGTTACACCGAGGCGCGTCTGGCACCGGCGGCATTGGGCATGAACGCCAACATCGACGAGGACACCGTGGCGTTTCGCGCGAACTACGATAACAAGCTGCAGGAGCCTGAGGTGCTTCCGGCCGCGATTCCGAACCTGCTGGTCAATGGATCGTCGGGAATCGCAGTGGGCATGGCCACGAACATGGTCACCCATAACCTTGGCGAGGTGGTGGCCGCGGCAAAGTATCTGATGACCCATCCCGAGGCAACCGTGGATGACCTGATGCGGTATGTCCCCGGCCCCGATCTGCCCGGCGGCGGCATCATCATCGGCCGCGACGGCATCCGTGATGCCTACGAGAACGGCCGTGGTTCGTTCGTCACACGTTCGGTGACGCATGTCGAGAACATCACGGCGCGCAAGAAGGGCATTGTGGTGACCGAGCTGCCGTTCATGGTAGGGCCCGAGAAGGTGCTCGAGCGCATTTCCGAAGGGGTGAAGAACAAGAAGCTCGAGGGAATCACCGGTGCGATCGATCTGACCGACCGTCATAACGGCACACGTCTGGTGATCGAGGTGAAGACCGGATTCAATCCCGAGGCCGTGCTCGCCCAGCTGTTCAGGCACACGCCGCTGCAGGATTCGTTCACGATCAACAACGTGGCCCTGGTGGACGGCCGCCCCCGTACCATGGGGCTTCGCGAGCTGTTGCAGGTGTGGATCGATCATCGTCGGACCGTGGTGCGTCGGCGTAGCGCCTATCGTCGTCGCAAGGCCCAGGAACGCCTGCATCTGGTCGAAGGCCTGCTGCTGGCTCTGATCGACATCGACGAGGTGATCCAAGTGATCCGCGGATCCGAGGACGCCGATACGGCCAAGACCCGTCTGATGGCGGTGTTCGATCTCGATGACATCCAGGCGCAGTACATTCTTGACCTGCGGCTCCGTCGCCTGACCCGAATGAGCCGTATCGAACTGGAGGCCGAGCGTGACGATCTTCGCCGCCGCATCGAGGAGCTTGACGAGATTCTCGGCTCCGACGATCGACTGGATCGTGTGGTGACCGATGAGATGGATCAGGCGGTGGCCCAGTGGGGCACTCCCCGTCGAACGGTGCTCCTCGATTCCGCGCCGAGCGGCGAGCTCTCCCCCGTGCATAGCGAGGCATCGAACCTCTCCGGTGCTGATGCCGTTGCGGCCAAGGCCATCAGCAATGCGACGGGCATGGCCAAGGCCGCGTCCGTCCAGGCAGACGCCTCCACTCCATTGACGATCAGTGACGAGCCATGCACCGTGCTGCTCTCCGCATCCGGACTGATCGCCCGCAACGGGGAAAGCGCGATCGACGCCCTGAACGCGCGCAACACCGACACGCCACGCTGCGCGAATGATGAGATCATCTCGGCGTTCCGCACCACCACGACATCCGATTACGGTCTGGTGACATCCGCCGGACGTTTTGTGCTGGCCCATGTGGCGGATCTGCCTGCTCTCCCGGCCATCGCCGAGCCGAACGTCTCCGGGGGCGTGCCCGCGGACGAACTGCTGACGATGACGGAGAACACCAAGCCCGTCGACGGCGAGCATGTCATCGCCGCCGTGGCCCTGGACGATGAGCGACCACTGGCCATCGGCACGCGCGGCGGCGTGATCAAACGATGGAACCGCGAATCCCCGACCACCATGGACTCCTGGAGTGTGATCGATCTCAAGGACGGTGACGTGGCGCTCGCCGCCGCCCCGGCCGCCGACGAGGATCGACTGGTGTTCGTGTCCACGGATTCCTCGTTGCTGACGTTTGACGCCGGCAATGTCCGCGCTCAGGGACGCAACTCGTCCGGTATGGCAGGCATCCGTCTCGCCGAAGGATGCCGGGTGGCCGAGTTCGCGGTCGTGTCCGCCGGCAGACTGGCTTGGACCGAGTCGGAGGACGCGAATGGTGATCCCGTGCATTCGGGGGCCGTGGTGCTTACCGTCGCCGGTGATTCCGATGCGCTCGAGGGCACGGAAAACGGCAGTGCCAAGGTCACGCCGCTGGAGCTGTATCCGACCAAGGGCCGTGGTACCGGCGGCGTGCGCTCCCAGCGGTTCCTCAAGGGCCAGAACACATTGATCCTGGCCAAGGTGGGGTTGTGGCCGCTGCTCGCATCCAGTGGCTCGGGCTCGCCCGTCACGTTGCCTGCGCCGGATATGCGCCGCGATGGATCCGGTGTGGATCTGGACTCCCCCATCGCATTCGTGGCCTGACGGGCATGGTCCCGTGGGATGGTGTCCGGCATCCGTCCCGCATCATTCAACCCGCCCGTGTACGTGTTCATGATCGTGTGCACGGGCGGACTCATTTGCAGGATCTATCGCGAATGGCGGAGGAACGGAACCGTCAGGTCACACACTACGGATATATCTTCAGTCCCTGCGGAGAGGGCGCGAATCCGCTGGCGTGCATGATCCGCCATAGCGGATTCACACGCGTCAGCGGCACGCCGTTGACGTCGCAGAATAACGTCGTTGATCGGAATCTGCCACGGCATGCATATGCCAGTTCACTGAAGGACCGTCGTAGCACGTCATCATCATAGATGCCCCCATCAGGATCGACGAACACCACCAGGTGATGGCTCCGCGGCATGGCGTACAGTATCGCCATGCCTTCGCACACCACGATCAACGTGCCATCCCTGCGCGTGGGACGTATGACGGCACGTGTCTCCACATCAGCCGGCCCTGTGATCGGCATTGGGTCCGGCCAACGGATCATGGCCCCGAACAGGCACGCAGGATCAAGCACATCCATGACGACCGGGTATCCATGCCCACGACGTTCGTGGGAGCGTTCCTCGGTGATGCCGCGCAAGGCGTCAACCGTATCCCTCCTGGCGAACTGGGCGGCACCGCAACCGTCCACGAACATGCCGCGGATCACATCCCCCCGATCCTCCATGCGTCGCAGTACCGGGTAGATCCCGGAGAAGCCTCCGGCAAGACCGATCATGTCGATCAGCGATGCGCTGACCACACCGTAGCGGTTCAGCAGTCCATCGACGGTGTCCACGGCTCGTCGCGCCGCCATTCTGGCCATATCCGTCGATTCGTTGCGTGGGGAATCCAACTCGTCATGATCCGGTCCGGCATGATTGTGTCCGGCATGGTCATCCTGACTCCGTCCACCGGGGAACGTCAGGGACCACAGTCCCGGTAGCTCGGCATCGATAATGGTCGGACGGACACGCCCTCGTGAACCTCTTCCCATGAAACCGACGGCACGTGATCGCCGACGGGATGCCCGCCGTGTTGGAGTCGCGCAGCCATCGATCACCGACCGAACCGGCGCGAACGAGCTGCTGGTAATCAGCCCATTCCACATCAGTGTCCTCATCCGGTCCAGAAACGCATCGCTCGACATGTCGTCGGGCTTGAGCTCGCGAGCGTATCGGGCATCACCGTCCAGCAAGGGGACGGACACTCCCGGCTCATCATCGCTCACCACGTTGTCCTGTGATAACGGGGAGTCCGCAAGATACCAGGTGATGGTTCTCGCCGTTCCCTTGCCTGTCTTCGCCACCCAGAACACATCGCCGGATGCCAACAATTCGTCGAGCATACCGGCATGGTATCCCCGCACGCGGGAAGGGAACACCGATGATTCCCACACGTGCGCAGGCAACGCGACACCTTCCATGAGTTCGATGACGTCGAACAGTCCGTCCACTCCCTCGTAGCGCTGTCCTCCGATCTGTTGGGGACCAAGCCGCTGCATCACCAGCTCCTGATATGCATTGCAGGAGACCGGCCGCACGGCCGCACGGGCCTTGTTCAGCGACCTCCGACGAAGCATGCGGAAGACCCGTGGATGCAGCCAGTGCACCATATCCGTGCCGCCGACTGCGCCGCTATCCTCGATATCACTCTCGTTGGCGCCGACATCGACACCATCGCCATTGGCAATGAAGGAGCCCCGCAACAGCCGACCCTCCTCCGTGAGATCGTTGAGCTCGGCACGGGTCTGCCCCAGATGCAGTCCGAATCGGGCGGCGATGGTCTCCGCTGTGAATGGACCATGCGTCCCGGCGTACCGAAGAATCAGATCATCCGGATCCTCATCGAGACGGCGGCCGTCCTCAGGTGCCGCCCAATAGGTGATGCCACGGATATCCAACGAGATTGCCCGATGTTCGTGTCGCAACCGTTCAACATGCTCCTCCGCCAAATCGCCGTCTCGGAGTCGTGCCGCGATCTCGCCCACGGTAAGCGGCCCCAACAGGCGTAGCAGGTCCGCCACGCCCTCCTTGCCGTGTTTGCGACGGTCCGGGATCAGGCACTGCAATTCGGCTTCGGCGTCCGTGACGATTTGCGAGTCGAGCAGTCCGGTTGGGGCGGTGTCATCGCCCAGAAGGCCGGCGAGCAGATCGGGGTCCAATGCCAGCGTGGCCGCGGCACGTTCGGCCTGCGGAACATCGTACTGATACATGTAGGCGCCGGTGTATCCGAACAGCAGCGATCGGGCGAATGGTGAAGGTGAGGCGGTCTGGGAGCAGACCACGGCGATGCGTCCGTCGGCGAGCGCGGCCATCATGTCCCGCAATGCCGTCATGTCATAGACGTCCTGGAGGCATTCTCGTGCGGTTTCGAGGATGAGCGGGAACCCGGGGATGCCGGATGCCGCGGTCTGCAGTTGGGCTGCGCGGAGTCGTTGCTGCCAGAGCGGGACGCGCTTGCCGGGGTTCATGCGCGGCATGAACAGGGAACGTGCGGCGTTTTCTCGGAATCGCGCGGCGAACAGCGCCGTGCCGGCGACGTGCTGCCGTACGAGGGCTTCGAGCTCAACCGGGTCGAAGATGATCAGCGTCTTCCATGGCAGCGGCGTATCCGTGTCGGGAACCCGGAGCACGATGCCGTCGTCAGCGGCCATGGTCTGTCCTTCATAGCCGTACCGTTCGCGTAGCCGCATGTCGATGCCCATGGCCCAGGGCTCGTGGATGCGTCGGCCGTATGGTGAGTGGATGATCACTCGCCAGTCGCCGTCCTCGTCCTGGCATCGTTCGACGAGCAGGGTGCGGTCGTCGGGGATGGTTCCCGTGGTCGTGCGCTGTTCGGTGAGGAACCGGGCGAGTTCGTCGATGCCCTGGTCGTCGAGCCCGTCGCCGTGCAACCGGCGGAGCGTGGTGGCGTCGAACCGTCCATCGGACTGGATGCCGGAGGACAGTTCGCGGGTGGTACGTCCTATGGCGCGACCGCTGGCGGCGTCCCTGCCGGGGCCGTCTCCATGCCAGAAGGGCAGTCGTGCGGTCTGTCCCGATGCTGGCGTGACGATGACGCGGTCGTGGGTGATGTCGTGGATGCGCCATGTGGAGGTGCCAAGGGTGATCACGTCGCCGATGCGTGACTCGTAGACCATTTCCTCGTCGAGTTCCCCGACGCGTTTGGGGCCTCCTCCTGCGGCTTCGTCGGTCAGGACCACACTGTAGGTGCCTCGATCGGGGATGGTCCCTCCACAGGTCACGGCGAGACGCTGTGCTCCGGGTCTGCCGCTGATGGTTCCGGTATCGCGGTTCCATACCAGCGCGGGGCGGAGCAGAGAGAATTCCTCCCCGTTGTATTGTCCGGACAGCATGCCGATCGTCGCGTCGAATGCAGCATGATCGAGGTGACGGTAGGGGGCTGCGCGACGGACGGTGTGGTACCAGTCGTCGTGATCAAGGTTGTCCATGGCCGCCGCCGCAACCGTCTGCTGCGCCAGTATGTCTAACGGATTGGCGGGAATGGACAGCGGCTCGATGCTTCCGGACCGCATGGCCTCGACGGTGGCGGTGGTGAGCAGTATCTGTTCTCTGGTGAGTGGATAGAATCGGGTCTGGGATGTGCCGTTAACGTGATGGTCAGCGCGTCCGGCGCGCTGCAGGGCACTGGACACCGAGAATGGCGGGGACACCTGGATGACCAGATCGATCGCCCCCATGTCGATGCCGAGTTCGAGGCTGCTGGTGGCCACCACGCATCTGAGTCGGCCTTCCTTGAGGTCGGCTTCCACTTGACGTCGTCTGTCCTTGGATACAGACCCGTGGTGGGCCATGGCGATGATGTCGTCGGGGGCATGGTCGTGCACGAGCATGGTGCTGGAGCCGGCCACGGCGTCGTAATGAGTACGGTTTCGATAACGGACTGGCAGATCGCCGTGCAGTCGTTCCGCGTACAGGTCGTTAAGCCGAGCGGTGAGTTTTTCGCATAGTCCGCGTGAATTGACGAATACCAAGGTGGTGTGATGGTCGAGGACATCGTCCAGTATCGATTGTTCGACCTTTGGCCATACCGACCCATGATTGTCGTCTTCGTCGGCGGATGCGGAGATCTCCATGTCGTTCATGGCGTCGGCGGGATTGATGATGTGCAGCTGGAATGACGGGGATCCCTTCGGAGCGACGATGGAGACGGCACGGTCGCCGGCGAGGAATTCGGCCGCCGTTTCGACAGGACGTATCGTGGCGCTGAGTCCGATGTGTTGGAATGGCCCGGCCAGGTGTTCCAGTCGTTCCAGGATGAGCGTCAGATGCACGCCGCGTTTGGTGCCGACAAGGGCGTGGACCTCGTCGATGATCACCGTATTCACCGTGGAGAGAATCCGCCGGGTCTTCGATGTGAGCATCAGGTACAGGGATTCCGGCGTGGTGACGAGGATGTCGGGCGGGTGGGACGCGATGGCGCGGCGTTCCTGCGGTGTGGAATCGCCGCTGCGTACTCCTATGGTGATCCTGGGGATCTGACGATGGTTCCGGTCGAATTGTTCGGCGATGCCATCGATCGGCTGACGCAGGTTTCTGGCCACATCCGTCCCCAACGCTTTCAGCGGGGAGATGTACAGGATACTGACGCCGTTGCGCTTCGGCTTGGCTTTGGTATCCGTGACATCCGTCGCATCGCCGTGACCGGCCATCCGGTCCCGGATCACCGCATCGATGGCGGACAGGAACGCGGCGAGAGTCTTTCCCGATCCGGTCGGCGCGGTGACCAGCACGTTGCCGCCGGATCGGATCGCATCCCACGCCGCACGTTGCACGTCGGTGGGAGATCCGAAGGCGTGAACGAACCAGTCCCGGGTCTCAATGGAGAACCATTCCGGAAGGGTTATGTCACTCATGTCTTTGATTCTTGCCATCCGCTCCGACATACAGGTTCCGACGACCGGTGCTCAGATGATCCGTACGGTTCCTCGGCGGATCAGTTCCGGCGGCAGGATGACGTGTCGGGGCTCCGACTCCTTGTCCTGCTCGATACGCTCCAGCATGAGTTTCACTGTCTCGTGGGCCAGCCATCCGATTTTCTGTCCCACAGTGGTGAGCGGATTGTCGAATCCGAATCGTTCGGCTATGCCGTCGTATCCGATCACGGACATATCATCAGGCACGTTCATACCTCGCTCATGCATGCGTCGCATTAGTCCCATGGCCATCAGATCGTTGCAGCAGAACACGGCGGTGGCGTCCGAGTCCAGTACGGAGTCCGCCGCATCGTATCCGCCTTCGAACCGGTAGTCGCCCTCGGCCACGATGACCGGTGTGATGCCATCGGCATCACACAGCGCCTGAATGAATCCCTCCCGGCGTTCGTAGGCATTGCCGACGCGAATGTCGCCGGATATGCAGGCGATGCGCCGGTGCCCGCATTCCAGCAGGAACTGCGCCGCCATACGACCTCCGGCACGGTTATTGATACCGACGCCGTCGATCCAGTCGAGATCGACAAGGCGATCGACGAACAGCACCGGGCAGCGGCATTCAGCCACATCCGACCGCAGGTCATCCACATCCACGCAGGATTCCCCTGCGGCGATCAGGAATATGCCGTCCACCCCGCGGGCGGACAATCTGCGCATGATATCCGACTCCGCGGCACGGGAATCGGAGTTGTTGGCGATTATCAACGAATACCCCGCTTGCCGGCACTCATCCTCCACGCGTTTCGCCAAGGCGGCGAAGAACAGGTTCTGGATGTCCGGTACGACGAGGGCCAGCATCATGGACCGCTGTGTCACCAGCGTGCGGGCAACCTGATTGGGTACATAGTGCAATCGTTCGGCTGTCTCGAGTATGATTCTGCGACGTTCCTCGGAGACCCGCGACGGTCGGTTGTTCAGTACCAGAGACACAGCCGTGACCGAGACGCCGGCCTCAGCGGCGACGTCTCGGATCGTCGTTCGTCCTCCCATATGATCAGACGCCGAACAGCTCTCGGATCTGACGGACATCGCCGTAGGAGGCCTGAGCGCCGGAGCCGGTGGCCGCGTAAGCGGACACATAGGACGCCACCTGAGCGGACCTGCCCAGCGTGAGGCCGGAGGCGAGGCCGGCGAGAATGGTACCCATGAACGAATCGCCGCAGCCCGTGGTATCCACGGCGTTCACGCGCACCGGGCTGATGCGTTCCACGGTTTCTCCGTCGATGACCACGCTGCCGTCGCCGCCGAGTGTGATCACGGCCTGCTCATAGCCGAAGTCGTGCAGCGCAGCCGCCACCGACGTCCAGTCCATGCCGTCCCAATCGCCGTCCTCCGGCTCGTCCACTCCAAGCAATTGGCTCATTTCATGCTCGTTGACGAGAAGGATGTCGGAATTGGCGATCAACTCGGCCGGCAGTTCCGGGATGAACGGGGAATCGTTGACCAACACCTTGACGCCGGCCTCATGGGCGATACGCGCACTCTCGATCACAGCCGGCAGCGGGCTTTCCAGGCAGAGTCCCAGCACAGCGGCCTCGGTGATGACGGATGCGTGGTCATGGATGTAGTCGACATCCACCTTGGCATTGGAGCCAGGCGAATAGACGATCGTGTTCTCACCGTTTGCGTCCACGGTAATGACCGTGGTGCCGCTGGGACCGGGGACATGCAGCACGTCCGACACGTCGACGCCGGCGTCCTTCAGTTTACCGAGCAGGAACTCGGCGTTCGCATCCTGTCCCACGGCACCGAGCAGACGCACCCGTGCGCCGATCCGGGCTGCGGACGCAGCCTGATTTCCGGATTTGCCGCCGGGCAGTACCCGCAACGGTCCGGCGTTCACGGTCTCACCCGGCTTGGGAAGACGCTCGGTAGTCACGGTATAGTCGGCGTTCATCGAACCCACCACAGCGATGGCTTCGTCGGCCGAGGCAAAGGATTCGAGCAGTGAGAACACCTCATCCCGATTGCTTGCTTGAGACATATGACAACTCCTTCGTTGGGCCAAGGGCACGAGCCATCGGCGAGTCGTTTTCGTCGTAACGTCGTCACGAGGACCGCCATAACGACCATCCTATCCTACGGTAAAACGTTAAACTACTTTTGGCAAGCGGCGGTCTCGCAATCAGTGATCAGGTCCTCGTATTGGCCAAGTTCGCATTCGATCAACGCAATCGCCATTTGCCGGACCGGAAGATCATCCGTCACTCGGTGCAGCACCACACAGGCCATGCCCTCGCACAGGTCCCGGAACAATCGCTGCTGCGTTTCGGATTCCTCCTCGCTGCAGTACAGCAGGGATTCGACGCCGGGATCATACCGATCGATCAGCAGCCTCGGCATCATGGCGAAACCGGACTCCCCTACGATCGTCATCGCCTCTCGCAGCTGCTCCACACCCCGATTGAACGTCCTGCGGTCCCGCTCCTCGAATCCGACGATCAGGTCGGACGACAGAGCGGACCCCAGCAACGATATGGCGAGATTGCGCAACGTCAGCGGATTCTGCCACAACGGCATATCCCGATCGCCGTCCCGGTTGCCCGCGGACAGCAGCACATCACGTGATCGAGGCGTCTCCGTATCCCACAGTTGGCGATACGCCTCGATCAGCCGCTCGGCGTCACGCAGATATCGCGCGCCGATGGCCGCAAAGCCGCACCCATCATCGGTCGCGGAGACGCCATCCCGATGTTCGGCGTCCCACCGACCGACCTCGTCCATCAGCTCCTCCTCATAGGCGACCACACGACGATACCGGTAATCGGGAACGGCACCCATGTCATCCACGCCGGCGTCGTCGCGGAGCATGCTCATGCCGATGCCCGGATCAGTGAGCATCATGCGGGCGATGGACAGGCTTTTCGGCTCTTGTTCGCCCCATTTGAGCATGGTGAAGGCACCGAGACGATGGGTCTCACGAACGAACTGCCAGACGTCCTCCTTGCGCTGCTTCTTGGTGCCAAACCGCTTGCGCCCCTTCGCCATGCCGCGAATGGCGAGCTCACGCGGGGTGAGAACGCGAATACATTTCGGCATGCGGTCGGACGGCTCCCCCGTATAGGCGGCGAGCGTGGACGCGCTCATCAGATCGTACAGCCATACCGGCAGGCCATACCGACGCACCACCGAGGCGGAGCCTCGCAGGAACCTCCGGCATTCGTCCATCAGCGCCACATCGAAGCATGCGGCCGCCGAGAACAGGTCCATGGACCATCCGGTATTGGTGAACACCTCATGCGCCAGCACATACAGGCGATGGTCAAGCGGTTCGGGGTTGACGCCGTTGTTCTCGTACACCCGCCGCTGCGATTCCCGCGAGGTCAGCTCGTCGAACCGACGCTCGAGCTTGTTGAGCGTCTGCAGGAATCCCCTGGCATCCATATTGAATTTCGTGGACATGATTACCCTTCTTTGCGCACCATTGTCCCTGCCGGACCTTCCGGAAGGCCTGTGCAAGGCACACTATGGCACGTTGGAAAATCAGCTGCCACCGACCGGTGCAGAAATGTGGATAAGTGGAATAACTGAAAAGTTATCCACATTTCACGGCACCAACCGAGTGGCATGCCACGAATCGTCAGGCGTCGATATTGGACCGATCGAAGTCGTCGGCGTTGTCCACGATGAACTTCTTACGCGGAGGCACCTCACCGCCCATAAGCAGGTCGAAGATGTCCGCGGCCTGGGCGGCGTCCTCCATGCGAATGCGACGCAGCATACGCGTACGCGGATCCATGGTCGTGTCGGCCAGCTGATCGGCATCCATCTCACCCAGGCCCTTGTACCGCTGGATGTCCTCATCAAACCCGATACGATCGTGTCGGAGCTGCTCGAGCTTCGACGCCAGCTCATCATCGGAGTACGTGTAGATGTATTCGCCCTTGCGTTTGCCCGTCAACGCGATGCGGTGCAGTGGCGGTACGGCGGCATACACATGACCGGCTTCGATGAGCGGCCGCATGTACCGGTAGAACAGGGTGAGCAACAGGATGCGGATGTGCGCGCCATCCACATCGGCATCGGTCATCATGATGACCTTGTTGTATCGCGCCTGCGAAATATCGAAGGTCACCCCCGATCCCGCACCGACCACCTGAATGATCGCACCGCATTCCTTGTTCGCCAGCATCTGCGAGATCGACGCCTTCTGCACGTTAAGGATCTTGCCTCGAATGGGCAGCAGGGCCTGGAAGCCGGAATTGCGGGCGGCCTTGGCGGTGCCAAGTGCGGAGTCGCCCTCCACGATGAACAGCTCGGCGATATCGTCGTTGCCCGGCTGGCAGTCCGACAGCTTGGACGGCATGGATGCGGATTCCAGCGCGTTCTTCCGCCTCGTGACCTCCTTGGTCTTGCGTGCCTGAATGCGGGCATGCATCTCACCGACGATCTTCTCCAGCACGCGGGAGGACGGCTCCTTGTAGCCGCGTTTCGCACCAGTGATCATCTCGCCGAACTGCTTGTCGGTGAGCCTGGTGACGATCGGCTTGACCTGCGCTGTGCCGAGCACATCCTTGGTCTGTCCCTGGAACTGCGGCTCGGCGATGCGCACCGTGACCACCGCGACCAGACCAGTGGTCACATCATCGCGTTCGATCTTGGTACTGGAGTCCTTGAGATTCACCTTGAGCCGACGCGCATTGGCCTCCACGGTCTTGCGCACCTGCCGGGTGATCGCATTGAGGAACCCATCCACGTGCATCCCCCCGCCGGGGGTTTCCACTACGTTGACGAAGCTACGGATGGTGGTGTCATAATCATTGGTCCAGCGGAGTGCGATATCCACCCCGCAGGTGCGCTCGACCATCTGGGCGTGAAGGTCGCCGGTGGGACCCACCACCTGGGTCTCCTCCTCATAGGTGCCCTCGCCGGAGATATGCCAGATGCCACATACCGGCTCGCCCTTGGACAGAAAGTCCACGTAATCCACCACGCCGCCGGTGTGAAAAAACTCCTCCACGCGGGCGTGACCGGAACGCTCTTTCACTGTCGCCGATGCGGGGATTTCGTCGCCGGCGGTCTCGGCATCAGCCGTCTCACCGGTCGTAGCACCTGTATTGTCCGGCTCATCCGTAACGTTTCCGGCGTCATCGACATCGACCGTCTCCTCGACGGAGCGCACCCGCTGCTCCCGCAACGTATCATCCGTCTCACGCACGTCGTCGATGGATTCGTCACCGGTTTCCGGCACGTTCTCGTCGATCACGGTGATCGACAGTCCCGGAACGAGGAAGCTGGTCTGCCGCACGCGGTCGATCAGCTGCTCGTAGCTGAATTTCGCAGTACGGTTGAAGATCTCGGGGTCCGCCCAGTAGCGGATGCGGGTGCCGGTGACATTGGCGTCCACCGTGCCCACCTCACGCAGTTCGGTCGGAGACCGCTTGCGGGTCTTCTTGAAGGGGGAATCCGGCGAAGGATGCTCGGGGTCGGCGTCGGAATAGACCCCCGGATGCCCCTGGCGGAACTCCATACGATAGGTCTTGCCGTTGCGGTCAACCTCGACGTCCAGTCGGGAGCTCAGCGCATTGACCACGGAGGAGCCCACGCCATGCAAACCGCCGACGGCGTTATATGAGGAATTGCCGAACTTCGCGCCGGCATGCAGCTTGGTGAGGACCACCTCCACGCCGCTCAGACCGGTTTTGGGTTCCTTGTCGACAGGAATGCCACGACCGTTGTCGGCCACGGTGATCGATCCATCGGTGTGCAGCGTTACGATGATCCGCGTGCAGAAGCCCGCGAGCGCCTCATCCACCGAGTTGTCGATGATCTCCCAGAGACAGTGCATGAGTCCTTGGGAATCAGTGGTGCCGATGTACATGCCAGGACGCTTGCGAACCGCGTCCAATCCTTCGAGAACCGCCAGGTCCTTCGCGCCGTATTCTTCCTTCTGCGCCGCCATGGCCCTCCTTCGCTAACGCGACTCGTGTATCGTCGCCTATATCGCATGCCGTCGCGGCATGCCCACATGGAAACGCTCCCCCGTATGGCGGAGGAGCGAATGAACGGAACCGGTTTCGGTCACCCGGTCACTGATCGAGGAAGTCCCTCAGCGTCTGGGAGCGGGACGGGTGACGCAGCTTCGACATCGTCTTGGATTCGATCTGACGGATGCGTTCACGGGTGACGCCGTACACGCGGCCGATATCGTCCAGGGTCTTGGGCTGACCGTCCTCCAGACCGTAGCGCATCTTGATCACTCCGGCCTCACGCGGCGACAGGGTCTCGAGGACCTGCTTGAACTGTTCCTGCAGCAACGAGAACGCGACCGCGTCGGACGGCGCGATGGCGTCGGTGTCCTCGATCAGATCGCCGAACTCGGAATCGCCGTCCTCGCCCAACGGGGTGTGCAGCGAAATGGGCTCGCGACCGTACTTCTGGACCTCCTGGACCTTCTCGACCGGCATGTCGAGCTCGCGGGCCAGCTCGTCCGGCGTGGGTTCGCGACCAAGATCCTGCAGCATCTGGCGCTGCACGCGGGAGAGCTTGTTGATGACTTCGACCATGTGGACGGGCACGCGGATGGTGCGGGCCTGATCGGCCATGGCTCGGGTGATGGCCTGACGGATCCACCAGGTGGCGTAGGTCGAGAACTTGAAGCCCTTCTTCCAGTCGAACTTCTCCACGGCGCGGATCAGACCGAGGTTGCCCTCCTGGATCAGGTCCAGGAACAGCATGCCTCGTCCGGTGTAGCGCTTGGCCAGGGAGACCACGAGTCGGAGGTTGGCCTCCAGCAGGTGGTCCTTCGCCTTGCGTCCGTCGTTCGCGGCCCATTTGAGCTCGCGCTTGCGCTTGAAGTCAAGCTGGTCGCCTTCGGTGTCCAGAAGATGCTGCGCGTACAGGCCTGCCTCGATGCGCTCGGACAGGTCGACCTCCTGCTCGGCGTTCAGCAGGCTGACGCGTCCGATCTGCTTGAGGTAATCCTTGACGGGGTCCGCGGTGGCACCGGTGGCGATCACACGACGCTTCGGGTTGCCCGAAGGGGTGTAGTTGTCGTCGTCATCCAGATCGGTGACGACGAACGCGCCCTTCTCCTTGGGCTGTTCCGGCGGCTTGGGCTTCTCCTCCTCTTCGGAGTCGTCGCCCGAGTTCTCGTCGTCGTCCGATTCCTCGATGTCGGTGTCGTCGTCAACGTCTTCGACATCGTCCTCGTCGAAATCCTCGTCGTCGATGTCCTCGACGTCGTCCAGCAGGTCGTCGCCTTCCAGCAGATCACCGTTCTGCTTGGTCGGCTCCTGCTCGGCCTTCTTGGCGGCGGCGCTCTTGCGAGTCTTCGTCGTCTTTGCGGCACCTGACGTCTTCCTGGTACGGGTCGTCTTCCGTGTTGCCTTCTCGGTGGCCAAACTTGTCCTCCTGGTTCGTCCTGTCGGCGTCTCCTATAGCACGAAGACACACTTATGGCAAGAGCAAATTGTCAACTAATAGAGTGAACCACGTTCCAAGGACGATTATTCCCGTTTGGCGGCATGAATCCATGCCGGATGGATGTCCCGTTGTACGACGCCCAGCAGAATCGTGGCCATTGTGCAGGAATCATCCACATATAGCGCCCTGAGCGAACAGGCCAGCGACTGGTCGTCCCTGCCCACCCACCACAGCAGATATGCGAGTGCCGCCAATGGCTGTGCGCCGTAATCCTCGGGAGCCAGCGTGATCATATACGCCAGTGCATCGATGCTGCGCTGACAGCGCTGCGGGTTCGGCGACAGGGACGGGTCCTCGAACCCGCGGGTCAACGTGTTGCATACCAGCGCGGAGCTGGATTCCGAATGCGGGTTCGTCACCAGTTCGAACAGATCGTCCTTGCTCACACCCGTCATCGGCGCAAGGATGATCGCGTCTCGCATGGCCAGCGTCTCGTTCATGCCGACGCACAGCTTCATCAGCGCTTCGGGGGCAACCTCGACAAGACCATTGACCAGCCATCGATGCCAGACATCGAACGGGTCCCGGAACCAGTCGATGTCCGCCTGTCGTATTCCCTGAGTTCTGCGGTTGGCTCGGAAACGCCGCCGCAGCTCGGTGATCTCCGCGTCGTCCATTCTCATTGCTTCACGCCCCTCTGCGGTGGCGTAGGCTCCTTCCAGCGGTCTGAGCCCTACTTCGATCGTCATTGTGGTCGCCTCCTTGCGTCCGTGCTCCCGTTTCGTCCGGTCCATTCATCGGCCCGGATGAAACGAGGGTCGTATTCCGTCGTTCCTCCGTCCCGTTTCCACTATGCGTGCCGCCATCGCGCACGCCTAGTATTCGCGGCCAATGTGGTCGAATGGAAACCCCGCCCGGAATATCACCGTTTGTCAATACCGGTTCGATAGGCTGGTTAATATGACTGTTCAGGCTTCTTCGCATATCACCGGCAACGACATCGAGTCCCGCATCGGCGAACTGATCGTCCGGCACTGCTCCCCCATGAACGACGCATTGTCCGGATTCGACTGCGGACGACTGTATGACGATGTCGTCCGTCAGGCGTGCGTGTCGAGCGAAGGAGGCAAGCGGCTACGGGCACGTCTGCTGATGGCGTTCTACGATGCGCTGACCGGCACCTCGTCCGACGCGAACGCACGAGGCAGAGCACTGGATCTGGCGTGCGCCATCGAAGTGTTCCAGACCGCGGCGCTCGTGCACGACGACATCATCGACGAGGCCGACGTACGTCGGGGCAAGCCGGCCGCCCATAAGGCGCTGGCCTCAATGGCAGCCGAACGATACGACGACACGACCGTCGCATCAGCGGCGTCCTTCGGATCGGGACTGGGCATCATGCTGGGCGATCTGCTCGCCACCGCCAGCGTGGACATTGTCAACGCAGCGGCCGTGGAACTGCCGAACCACGAAGGCATCATGTCGGGATTCCTCACCATGCACCGGGAAGTGGAGATCGGGCAGGTGCTCGATCTTGCCGCCGAGCACCTATCGTTGGACGATCCCGAGAATCTTGCCCGCAACTCATTGGCGGTGTTCCGTTGGAAGACCGCCAGCTACACCACCATCGCACCGATCCGTCTCGCGCTGCTGGCCGCCGGCGTCGACGGCGGCACAGCCTCCACGACGGCGGAATCGATCGGCATGCCGCTTGGCCTGGCATTCCAATTGGCGGACGATCTGCTCGACGTGGTTTCAGACCCCAAAGTGACGGGCAAGCCCGTGGGCGGCGACATTCGGGAGGGCAAGCGCACCGTACTGCTGGCCGACGCTTTGTCCGGGGCAAGCCCGGAGCAGGCGGCATATCTCCGTCGTTGCTTCGTCGCCCAGGAACGCGATGCCGAAGTCGTGCGGCATGTCATCGATTTGTTCACTGAGACGTCTGCGGTCCGTCGCTCCCGCGAGCGGATCGCGTCGCTGTGGTCGCAGACGAAGACCGCCATCGCCGATACCGGACGCGCACTTGATCTGGACGACGACGCACTGGCATCACTGCACGTCATGTGCGCACGGTTCGTTCCCGCGGATATTCGTGACTGAACGACGCAGGAGCACCAAACGGCCTGTTCACACGAACGTAGGATGAGAATATGAACGAAGCGATGGAAAATCCCGTGGGGCATGTCCTCGACGCTCGATATCAGGTGACGAGGAAGATCGCCGAAGGCGGCATGGCCACGGTGTATGAGGCGACCGACGTGCGTCTGGACCGCACGGTGGCGATCAAGATCATGCACACCCAGCTGGCGCAGGGGCCACATCGCGATCAGTTCGTTCAACGATTCCAACGGGAGGCACGTTCCGCCGCCGCCATAGCGAATCCGCACATCGTGCAGATCTATGACACCGGTGAATTCGAAGGACTCGACTATCTGGTCATGGAATACGTGCATGGCGTGAACCTGCGATACGAGATGAGCCAGCAGGGGGTCTTCACCGTCAGGGAGACGTTGCGCATTGTGGGCGAGGTTCTGGATGGGTTATCCGCCGCGCATGCCGTGGGCGTGGTGCATCGGGACATCAAGCCGGAGAACATCCTGCTCAACGACCGCGGACGGGTGCAGATCACGGATTTCGGTCTGGCGAAGGCGGCGTCCCAGGCGACGCTTGCCACCACCGGCATGCTACTGGGCACCGCCGCCTATCTCGCACCGGAAATGATCGAGAACAATCAGGCTCTTCCGCAAGGAGACCTGTATTCCGTGGGAATCATGGCATGGGAGATGCTGACCGGCGAGGTGCCGTTCGCATCCGACAACCCGGTGACCATGGTGTTCAAGCATGTGCATGAGGACATTCCCCGACTGACCGCCGACCACCCCGGCATGCCAAAGTCCATATCCGATTTCATCGCCCATCTGACGGCGAGACAGGTCGCGGAGCGCCCGGCCGACGCGGCATCGGCATTACGGGAGCTGCATGCGCTGACCACGACGCTCTCCCCCGCCGAACTGTCGTATCGAACCCGCAACAATGGGGAAACCGCAACCAGCGTACTTCCCTCGGACATGGCTTCGACGACTGGCAACGACATGGGCCAGACGGCCACGCAGGCTTCTCCGGATGAGACGGAGACGCAAATCGTCGACGCCACTGCCGCTGATGGCGAGACTATGACTCATCAGGCGCGACAGGGGAATCTGCGGAGGATCGCCATCGTGTCGGGAGCGGCTCTGCTGTTGGCCGTCATGATAGGCGGCGGCTACGCCTGGTGGTATTTCCTTGGACCGGGCAGCTATTGGACGGTGCCGTCTGCGGACGATGTGTCCTGCGAGACCGGGCAGAACTGTTCACTCAAGGGGGCCGATTTCGCCAAGTACGAGCGCGCCCTGAAGGTGGCCGGCATCCCATATACGACCACGGGACAGTACAGTGACGATGTAGCGGAGGGATCCGTGATCTCCTCCGATCCGGCCAATGTCGGCGATCGTGTGAGTAAACGCAACGGCGACACGATGACGATCATCGTCTCCAAGGGCGTACGCGAAGCCACCATTCCCGAGGACATCACCGACGCATCGAGCGACAATGGCAAAACGCCACTGAACACATTGCAACAACTGGGATTCGACAATGTGACCCATGATAAGGAGCGGGATCAGTATTCGCTTGATGTGCCGGAAGGCGCACTGCTCAGCATCGATCCCCAGCCCGGCACCACGCTTCGTCATGGGGATCCGATCACCGTGACACTGTCCAAGGGTCCGATGCCGGTGAGCATGCCGAATATCGTGGGCGAATCCAAGGAGGATGCATTGTCCTCGCTGAACGATGCGAAGCTCAAGGTGACCACGTCGGAGATGTATTCCGATACCGTGGAGTCGGGCACGGTCATCTCCGCGTCGGTGAAGGCCGGAACCCAGATGCATTGGGGTGATTCGGTCAATATCGTCGTATCCAAGGGCCCTGAAATGGTGACGATTCCTGATGTTCGCGGCAAGAGCGAAAGCGAAGCCAAGCAGACGCTGGAAGCGCTCGGTCTGAAAGTGGAGATCACCGCTCCCCTCGGGGACCTGACACAGACCGTACGTCTGCAGGATCCCGCCCCCGGCCAGCAGGTTCGGCTACGCGACATGAAGGGCAATGCCACGACGGTGACGCTTACCGTCGTGTGATTCCCCGCTGCTGAATAGATGGATAGATCGCGGGTTGCGATGTGCAGACGGCTATCGAGCGGATAACAGCGTGGCGGGATTCCGACGTATCGTCATCGGAATCCCGCCACGTTTTCATTACCGTGTCGTCACTGCCGGGGCTGCTGCTGGGCGGCGAGACGCTCCTTCACCTTCTGGGCGTACTCATTCACATACTCCTGACCGCTCATGGCCTGAATCTCCCGGGTCACGCGGTCGGTAAGCTCACGCAGATCGTCGTGCGTCGCTTCGAGGTTGCGAGTGACGGGGATCGGACGACCATAGATCACCTGTGTGGTGCCCTTGGCGGGGATCACCGTTCCCGGCTTCTGCAGTTCCCGCGATCCGATGATCGCCGTGGGAATGATCGGGCATCCCGTTTCGAAGGCCAGTCTGGCCGCGCCGGTATGGCCCTTGTACAGACGCCCATCGGGGCTGCGGGTTCCTTCGATGTGAATGCCGAACAGATGGCCTTCCTCCAGAATCTCCCGGGCATGCTCCAAAGCGCCGAGGGATTTGGAACCACCGGAACGATCCACGGGGAACACGCCGACGGAAGTGAACCACCACTTCTTGAACTTGCCCTTGATGCCCTTGCCTTCGAAATACTCGGCCTTGCCCATGAAGTGCACCATGCGCGGGCAGGTGAGCGGGATCAGCGCATCATCGATGACCGCAAGATGATTCGCCGCGATGATGCCGCCGCCCTTGCGGGGAATGTTGTTCACGCCCTTGGCGCTTGGTCCAAGACGATGACGGGCAATGGGTCCGAATCCCTTGACGAAAAACCAATACAGCACAACGACCTCCGTACCGCGAAAACGTCTATTTCACGGCTACAGTTATACATATGACTGGCAACAAGAATAGCAACGAGAACCGATCGCCCTCAAGCGACGGCTCAGCAAACGGCTCCGACGGGGTCGATGCCGCATGGGAGGAGTTCGTGTCCTCCCATCAGGATGAGCTTCACGACGTGGAACGGTCACGCACGGCCCGTAAATTCAACAAGGCCGCCCGCAAGGCGGAAAAGCAGGCGCAACTGAGCATCGACGACCTCAAGCCGGAGGCGTTCGCGCGCGCCGCCGGACCGCGTGATTTCGAAGGCCGCAGCTGGCTGGACACCGACGATGTCCTGAACGATGACGATTCATCATTCGTCCCCCCGAACCCGTCGATCGGCTCGGTCCGCAAATCCACAATGCTGTTTGTCGTGCTACTGGTAATCGGTGTGATCACGCTGACGGCGTCCATTCTGATCCCGGCGCTGTCCGCTTGGCTGGGAACCGCGGGCGGTGTGATGACGCTTATCGGTGCCGCTGGCATGTTCGCCCAGCACAAAGGGCATACGGAAACGCGCACCGACATGTTCGACGACGGCGCGCGCGTATAGACGACATGCAAAATCGCGGGTCTTTGGCGACCGGCCGTTACCAGCCGATTGTCAAAGACCCGCGACGGGGATCAGCATAATCCGAATCAGACGTGCAGGGCCAGATCGGCGGCACCGATCATGCCCGCATCGCCACCGGCGGTCGCCGGCAGAATCTGGGCATGCTCACGGTACGCCGCGGCCTGCAGGAATCGCACGTAGTTGTAACGCGCAGGATCGAGCAGAATGTCGCCGACAGAGACCACGCCGCCGCCGATGACGAAGACGTCAGGATCGATCACCGCAGCGATGGCGGCCATGGTACGTCCCAGCCATTCGCCGATCTTGCCGAAGGCGTACAAAGCCAGTTCATCGCCTTCCTGAGCGGCCTGGGAGACCATCTTGCCTTCCAATGCGTGCACATCGCCACCGCACAGCTCCAGCAGACGATCGGCCTTCTGCGGCATGCGGCGGATGCCGGCGCGGGCGAAACGTTCAAGAGCGTTTCCGGAGGTGTAACGCTCGGCGCAACCACGAAGACCGCATCCGCAGAAATCACCATCGGAGACCATGGGAAGATGACCGAGCTCGGCAGCCATGCCGAAGGAACCACGGTACAGTTCGCCATTGATGACGATGGCGCCGCCCAGACCGGTGCCCACGGTCAGCATGACCATGTTGCGGCTGCCACGTCCTGCACCAAGGATGTACTCGCCCCAACCGGCGCAGTTGGCATCGTTCTCCACGACCACCTTGCACTTATGATCGGTCATTTCCTCGATGCGGTCCGCCAGCGGATAGTCGATCCACTTGGCGATGTTGGCGGAAAAGCTCATCGTACGGCGATCGGCCTTGACGTTGCCGGCGGCGGAAATGCCCATCGTCGGGATCTCGTCATGCAGCTTGAGCGCCTCGTTGTAAATCTCGATGATGCATTCGTTGATCTCATCGGGATCCGTCGGCGTGGGAACACGCCACTGGCTGAGAATCTTGTCATTCTCGTCACAGACCGCGCCAGCGATCTTGGTTCCACCGATGTCAATGCCGAGCGTGTACATGTAAACCTCCATCAGTTGGCCGTGCCGGGAAGATGCTCATCACTGATTCGTCTTCCTCGACAGCAAGGAATTAGAACGTTCAACAACAGTTTCATGATAACAGCGTTTCCAGCGACACGCCGAAGCGCCTACCAAACGGTCGGTTATTAATTGCCGGCATGGAACATCGCGAGCAACAATACAGAGAACAAAAGTCCCGTTCCGAATATCCGGAACGGGACCAATGTCGATATCCGACGATTCGCGCCCGAATGCGCTGACGTCGGGTTCAGATCATATGCAGATCGCGAGGAGTCACTCATCCTTGGACTTGGCGACGGCGATCCAACGGTCGAGCAGATCCGTCGCCTTGCCGGAGTCCACGGCCTCGGCGGCGATATCGTAGGCGGCCTTGAACCGTTCCGCAAGAGTGCCCTCGGGATTCGGCAGCAGGCTGTGGTCCGCCACGATGGCGGACGCGGCGTTCAGCAACGCGGTGGTGCGGAACGGCACGTCCTTACCCGCCAGAAAATCGCGCATGGCCTGCGCGTTGTATTCCGGCTCGCCACCGCGCAGATCGGATACGACGATGCGATCGAGCCCGAGTTCGACGGTGGGATCGAATTCCGTCTCCGTGACCTTGCCATCACGAATCTCCCAGACGCTCACCGGTCCGGTCGGGGCCATCTCATCCAGCCCCTCGGAGGATGTGTACACCATGCCATCCTGTCCGCGGTTCGCATACACCTGTGCCATGATCGGGCTCATGGCACGCTTCGCGCAACCAATGGCGACGTGCTTGGGATTGGCGGGGTTGGTCAGCGGACCGAGCACATTGAACACGCAGGGAATGCCCAGAGCCGCACGGATCGGCCCCACAAAGCGCATGGCCGGATGGAATGTCTTGGCGAATGCGAAGGTGATTCCAACCTCATCGGCGACCTCGCCAACGGCATCGGGGGCGAGCGTCAGTGGCAGCCCAAGCTGTTCGAGGCAGTCTGCCGCACCGCACTTGCTCGACGCCGCGCGGTTACCATGCTTGACGATTTTCACACCAGCGGCCGCTGCCACCACGGAACCCATAGTGGACAGGTTCACCGTGGATGCGCCGTCGCCACCGGTGCCGACGATATCGGTCGTTTCACCCTGCACCTTCAGCGGTACGGCATGAGCCACCATGGCCTTGGCCGCGCCGGACACTTCCTCGCTGGTGAGTCCGAGCTGCTGCTGAGTGGCCAGCACCGCGCCGACGGCAGCGGGATTGGCCTGTCCCTTCATGAGGTCATCGACGTACCACTCACTTTCCTCGGCGCTCAGATGCTCGCCCCCGACGAGCTTGGTCAGGATGGCTTTCCACGTGAATGGTTCGGACATGGCTGTTCCTCCTTGGCGCTTGTCGCGCCTGGTAAAAATTCAGTTGCCATTGTAACGACTGCATGTTGCGGGCACTAGCACCATCATGAAGGAGTCCATTATGCGAAAAGAGCTGTGATCATACGACAACGGGGAGGCCCCGGTTTCCGGAGCCTCCCCTATCGGCTATGTTGACTGCGAACCCATTGCGCTCATCACAGCCTTGCCACGAACACTGAACTCACTTCTCGTTCTTGCCGTGGCAGAGCTTGTACTTCTTGCCCGATCCGCAGGGGCACGGAGCATTACGCGGCGTACCTTCGAACGTGCGTCCATCAGCTTCCGGAGCATGCGCCTCGTTGCTCTTCGGCCTTCTGGAAGCAGGAACCTTGGCATCAGCATGGCTGATCGGCTTGGGACCGGTCACACTGCCCATTTCGGTACGGACCGGTTCGGCAACCGTGGGTTCCTCCTCAGGTTCCTCGGCCTCATCCGCGTCGGCAATCTCCGGTTCGGCGACCTCGGCCTCGTCGGCGTCCTCGTCCACAGTTTCCGGCTCGGCGGGGGCGCTGGTCTCCAATTCGTCGGTTGAGGGCTTGTCCTCGGCGTCTCCTTCGGCCTTGGCGGCTGCGGCGACGGCCTCATCCTCGTCGGCGTTGCTGTCGGGGTTCTCGGCGTGTGCGTACTGCTGGATGTCCACGTGGAACAGCAGGCGGATGGACTCCTCCTTGATGCCTTCGACCATGGAGTTGTACATCTGGTAGCCCTCGCGCTGGTACTCGGTCAGCGGGTCGCGCTGTCCCATGCCACGCAGGCCGATGCCGTCCTTGAGGTAGTCCATCTCGTACAGGTGCTCGCGCCACTTCTGGTCGAGCACGGCGAGGACCACGCGGCGTTCGAGCTGACGCATGGCGTCGGAGCCGGCGATCTTCTCGAGCCCGGCGTACTTGGCCTCGGCGTCCTCGACGATCATGTCGTGCAGCTTCTCGATGGCCTTGTCGGACTTGAGGCCCTCGACGGCCTTCTCGCCGTCCTCGACGTCCAGACCGATCGGGTAGATCTGGCCCAGCGCCTTCCACAGGCCCTTGAGATCCCAGTCGGCGGGCTTGTCGCTGCCCTGGGCGGCCCCTCTGATGTAGGAGGAGACCGTGTCGGACAGGAACAGCTTGATGTCCTTGCTGATGTCCTCGCCCTTGAGCACGAGCTGACGCTCGGCGTACACGACGGTGCGCTGCTTGTTCATCACGTCGTCGTACTTGAGAACGTTCTTGCGGATCTCGAAGTTGCGCGACTCCACCGCTTTCTGCGCGTTGCGCACGCCCTTGGACACGCTCTTGGCCTCGATGGGCTCGCCGGTGGGCATGCCCTTGGCCATCACACGGGCCACGAGCTGCGTGTTGAACAGACGCATGAGGTTGTCCTCAAGCGACAGGTAGAAGCGGGACTCGCCCGGATCGCCCTGACGGCCGGAACGGCCACGCAGCTGGTTGTCGATACGACGGGACTCGTGACGTTCGGTGCCCAGCACGTACAGGCCGCCGAGCTTCTTGACCTCCTCGTGCTCGTCCTTGACCTGAGCCTTGACGGCGGCCAGGGTCTCGGGCCACAGACGCTCATAGTCCTCCGGAGTGTCCTCCGGCGAGTAGCCCTGCCTCTTGAGCTCCTGATCGGCGAGGAACTCGACGTTGCCGCCGAGCATGATGTCGGTACCACGGCCGGCCATGTTGGTGGCCACGGTCACCGCGCCCTTGCGACCGGCCACGGCCACGACAGCGGCCTCGCGCGCATGCTGCTTGGCGTTGAGCACCTGATGCGGGATGCCGGCAACGTCCAGCAGCGAGGAGACGACCTCGGAGGACTCCACGGACGCGGTGCCCAGCAGCACCGGCTGTCCCTTGGCGTGCCGCTTGGCCACGTCCTTGACGATCGCGGCCAGCTTCTCCTTCTTGGTGCGGTAGATCAGATCGTCCTTGTCCTGACGGATCATCGGACGGTTCGTCGGGATCGGCAGCACGCCCAGCTTGTACGTGTTCATGAACTCGGCGGCCTCGGTCTCGGCCGTACCGGTCATGCCCGCGAGCTTGTCGTACATACGGAAGTAGTTCTGCAGCGTGATCGTCGCGAAGGTCTGGTTCTCCGCCTTGATCTCCACGCCCTCCTTGGCCTCGATGGCCTGATGCAGACCCTCGTTGTAGCGACGGCCCGGCAGCATGCGGCCCGTGTGCTCGTCGACGATGAGCACCTCGCCGCCCTGCACCACGTAGTCCTTGTCGCGCAGGAACAGCTCCTTGGCCTTGATCGCGTTGTTCAGATAGCCGATCAGCGCCGTGTTGCTCGGCTCGTACAGATTGTCGATGCCGAGATAGTCCTCCACCTTGGTGATGCCCGGATCCAGGATGCCGACGACCTTCTTCTTCTCGTCGACCTCGTAATCCTCGTCACGGGTCAGCTTCGGCACCAGCTTCGCGAACTGACGGTACCAGCGCGTCACGTCGCCCTCGGCCGGACCGGAGATGATCAACGGGGTACGCGCCTCGTCGATCAGGATGGAATCGACCTCGTCGACGATGGCGAAATGATGCTCGCGCTGCACCAGATCGGCCTTGTCCCACGCCATGTTGTCACGCAGGTAGTCGAAACCGAACTCGTTGTTCGTGCCGTACGTCACGTCCGCCGCGTACTGCCTGCGACGCTCCGGCGGCTTCTGGTCCGTGATGATGCAGCCCGTGGTCATGCCCAGGAAACGGAACACACGACCCATCAGCTCGCTCTGATAGCTGGCCAGATAGTCGTTGACGGTCACCACGTGCACGCCCTTGCCCTCGAGCGCGTTGAGATAGCTCGGCAGCGTGGCCACCAGGGTCTTGCCCTCACCGGTCTTCATCTCGGCGATGTTGCCCCAATGCAGGGCCGCGCCGCCCATGAGCTGGACATCGAAGTGACGCATGCCCAACGTACGCTTGGAAGCCTCGCGCACCGTAGCGAACGCCTCCGGCATGATCTTGTCGAGATCCTCGCCGTTCTCGATACGCTGCTTGAATTTGGCGGTCTGCGCCCTGAGTTCGTCATCGGACAGCGAGGAGATCTCATCCTCCAAGGCGTTGGTCGCTTCCGCCACTGACTGGAGTTTGCGAAGCTGTCGTCCTTCGCCTATACGCAGGACCTTGTCCAGAACTGCTACCACGAGTCGTCTCCTCAAGTTTGACGGTAAGTTGGCGGTCAGGCCCGATATTATTCATTCGGGCACAAACTGCAACCATACTACGCGATTGTTGCGATTTTCCCGGTTAATCGGATCAACATCGCATATGTTGGCATAAAAAAACGCCCCCGGAAAAATCCGAGGGCGCTGATGTACTGATGTACTCAGAAAGAACGGGTCAGGTTCTACTTGGCCTTATCGACGTTCTCGGGGGTGTCGATCTCGAAGACGCCGTAGCTCCAGCCGTGACGGTGGTAGACGACGGACGGACGGCCGGTCTCCTTGTTGACGAACAGGAAGAAGTCATGTCCGATCAGCTCCATCTCGTACAGAGCCTCGTCGATGCTCATCGGCTCGGCGATGTGCAGCTTGCGGCGAATGACGATCGGCGTGTCACCGACCTGAACCTCGACGGATTCGCCCGGACCCAGATCTCCGGCCACGGCATCGGCCGGGCTGTTGCTCGGCTCTTCGACGACGGGCTCTTCGGCCTGGGGCGGCTCGACGACACCAAGGTCGACGGGCTGCGGGTTGGTGTAGCCGCGGCGATGGTCCTTACGACGATCGCGAGAACGGCGCAGACGCAGGGTCAGCTTGTCCAGAGCCAGATCGAGGGCACTGAACTCGTCGGCACTGGAAGCCTCGGCACGCACGACGGTACGGCCGGCGATCACCGTGATCTCGACCTTCTTGGCGGTGTCTGCCTGACGGGGGTTGCCCTCATGGGTCACCACCACCTGAGCGCGCTGGGCATCGGGAGCGATTGCGGTCACACGATTCATCTTGCTCTCTACGACATCACGGAACCGCTGCTTGATCTGCGTGTGACGTCCGGTAACGACGATTTCCATGTGAACCTCCTTTATCGAGCGGCCGAAGCCGCTGTGGACACCTAACAGCATCTTCGCGAAAGGTTGCTTTTATCTTAACCGACAATTCATGCTTTTGTCGGAAATCCGCGCAACGAATATCATCGTTTCTTTTTATGGATTCTCCCTAACTCGTCTGATATGGGCATGGGATGTCGAGGCACATGGTATGCTTGTCCGCCGAGACCTCCTGATGGCCGCGACGGCATATGCCGTTGAGGAACTTCCGGGCTCCATAGAGCACGATGGCGGATAACGTCCGCCCAGGGTGACCTGAGAGATAGCGCAACAGAGAACAGACCGCCGGCCTCGGCCGGTAAGGGTGAAACGGCGGTGTAAGAGACCACCGGGCCGCTGGTAACAGGGGCCGCATGGCAAGCCTCATCGGGAGCAAGGCCAAGCAGAAGGCGATAAGAGCTGCTCGCTCGTGTCTTCGGGTAGGCTGCTAGAGCTTGACGGCGACGTCAAGTCGAGATGGATGGCCATCCGCGTGACTGGTTCACGCGACAGAACCCGGGGTATCGGAGGTCTCATTTTTTCTTTCCCCCGCTTGCGATCGGCATGTATTTGACCGCATATGACGTACACGATCCTGAGTATGGGCATGAACACCGTCGAGACATGAAGATCAAGCAATTCAGGCAATCATGCAATAGACACGCGGGGTGGCCGACACCTGCAGGCGGTATATGCCGACCACTCTACGTAACAACCATACTCTACGTAACAACCATATGATCTCCATGCGCTCTACGCGTCACATGTCGTCATCGTCACTGGCGCGGAACAGATCGGCCGCGACCTGACGGATCAGACTCGGATCATGACCCTTTCTGCCTCCGGCCGACCATAGTCGTCGCAGTCGTTTCTCGCGCTCCATGCCTTGGGTGCGACGCGCCACGACACGCCCAAGCTCGTATGCCGACTCCACAAACTCTCCGTCCTCGGCGGCCTCGGACGCCACCCGGGATGCGAGCGACCGGTCCACTCCCCGCCCCATCATTTCTCGTACCGTCCCTCGCTCCCCAAGATGGCGGGACAGACAGTACCTAACCATGGACCGCGCATACTGTTCGTCGTCAATCAGACCGGATCGGATCAGCCCATTCACCACGTCGGCAATGGTCGACCCTGCGTATCCTTTGCGCTCGAGCCGTTCGATCATCTCTCCCGACGAGCGCGGGGCCGCATCGAGCAAGCATAACGCGGCCTCACGGCATGCATCGGCATCCTGCGGATTTTCCGGGCCCTCCCCGAGAGAGCCACGGGAGCCGAATCCGCCACGTCGGGGTGCGATCCTTTTCCGCCCCCGACCACGGACGAGATTTCCGTGGTCGGAATCCACGTCGGAAACGGCCTCCGATCCGTCAATGACAGACGCGGCGAGCTCAGCAGAATCGGCAGCTTGAATACGGACGGGATTCGAACGAAGAAAATCCTTTGCGGAGATCACATCAAGCCTTTGCAGCGGACTTGGAAGCTGCGGGCTTGGTATCGGCGGCTCCCTGACCCTGGGCGGCCGGACCATCGGAGGCCTTGCCGGAAGCCTGATTCTGGTCGTCGGCATCCGACGGCTGAGCATCCCGCTCATCCGGCTGCTCCACACCAAACGACACCTTGACCTTGTGCTCGATCTCGTCGGTAAGTCCCGGGTTATCCTTGAGGAACTGGCGGACCTTCTCCCTGCCCTGACCGAGCTGGTCCTCGTCATACGTGAACCAGGAACCGGATTTCTTGACGATGCCGCTCTGCAGAGCCATGTCCAGCACGGAGCCTTCCCTGGAAATGCCCTCGCCGTACAGCACGTCGAATTCCGCGGACTTGAACGGCGGTGCCATCTTGTTCTTGACGACCTTGACTTTGGTGCGATTTCCGACCGCATCGTCGCCGACCTTGATCGTCTGGATACGCCTGATGTCCAAACGCACCGACGCATAGAACTTCAGCGCCTTACCACCGGTGGTGGTCTCGGGGGATCCGAAGAACACGCCAATCTTCTCACGGAGCTGGTTGATGAAGATCGCGGTGGTTCCCGCCTGCGCCAGGGCTCCGGTCATCTTGCGCAACGCCTGGCTCATCAGCCTCGCCTGCAGACCCACATGACTGTCGCCCATATCGCCCTCGATCTCGGCTTTGGGCACCAATGCCGCCACGGAATCGATGACGATGACGTCAAGGGCACCGGAACGGATCAGCATATCGGCGATCTCCAACGCCTGCTCGCCATTGTCCGGCTGGGAGACGATCAGCGCATCGGTGTCGACACCAAGTTTGCGGGCATATTCAGGATCGAGTGCATGCTCGGCATCGATGAACGCCGTCACACCGCCGTTCTTCTGCGCATTGGCCACCACGTGCAACGCCAAGGTGGTCTTGCCGGACGACTCGGGGCCATAGACCTCCACGATTCTGCCCTTCGGCAGACCTCCGATACCCAGAGCCAGATCCAAGGCCAACGATCCGGTGGGAATGACCTCGACGTTCTGAATGGGCTTGTCGCCCAGGCGCATGGCCGAGCCCTTACCGAAACTCTTCTCCACCTGCGCCAGTGCCGTATCCAGAGCCGCCTGCCTCCGTGCAGCCAGCTGATCGGCCGAATCCTTCTTAGTCTGCTGTGCCATCAGTGTCTCCTTGCAACGTTTCCGACGTTTTCACCGTACGCACGGCGACGTCGAAAACGCCAGCCGCTCCGATGATGTGAACAAACGGAACCCCCTCCATCCATGACGACATTGATAATATCCAAATCAGGGCCAGAGTGCATCCGCATGTTCGATAGCTACCTCTGACTATAGCCGAACATTTGTTCGAAGTTGTACGACACTCCGAAACAACACAAAAAACACGCACAAAACCATGGCATCAGAAACTACCGGCCGGCATCGGCGGTGCGTTATGACCCTTCCCCCATCTGCGAGAGTCCGGAACATCCATCTGATCGCACAGCACATTCCACACCACGCGTGGCTGCACACCGGCCTCCAATGCCTCGACCGGCGTCATCGCGTCAAGCGCCGTCAGACTTTGATCACGGGACAGGCTTCGGCCGTAGGAATGGCCGAAGACCTCATCCACCAATTGCCAGAATTCACGTTCCTTCATGCCGAATAAGCCTAGCTGCGGGATTCCACCTCGCGAACGCGGTCGGCGACCATCACCAGCATGTCGCTCAGCCGCACACCGAGAGCCTGGGTGATCGACACCAGCAGTTCGGAGCTGGCTTCCTTCTGTCCGCGTTCCACTTCGGAAAGGTAGCCGAGGGAGACACCGGCCTTGCCGCTCACCTCGCGCAGCGTCTTGTGGTCCTTGGTGCGCAGTGAACGCAGCACCTCGCCGATGACCTTGCGCAGCGAGATCTGCCCGTCACCATTCGCCACCACACGAGCGCGTTCCGCGTCATTGGCCTTGTCCGCCATGCCGTCCTCGCGATCGGCATTGGCCCACATGCGGCTGAGCGCCGCCTGACGGTCATCCTTGGCCTTCTTGGCCGCGCGGGCACGCAGAATCTGCTGCTGTGCGAAAGCGACGGCACGCTTCTGCGCCGGCGTAAGATTCTTTGCCATGGCCTTGCCGTCCGGAACGGCGACCGCGGAACGTTCCGCCGCGGAACGCATCTTGATTTCGTTGTCGTAGCATGTTGCCGTAGTCGTCATATCCACTCCTTTGTCCAACCCGTTTTCTCGAAATTCTCTATATAGCACAACCGATGACAGGATGGGATATTCCGCTTCGGTATCAAATGTGATTCACTTCACAGGATTATTGCTACCCATACTCGATACCAGCACCATCTGATACCTTCCGACGGACGATTGACGAATCAGTCAAGCAGTTCGTTCAACCGTTCGAGAACCACCTCGACCACACGCAGACGCACCTGCCCTCGCGTACCGGAAAGATGCAGCTCACGTGCTTCCACCATGTTTTCCCCCGGACGTCCATCACATGGCAGGCTCAGTCCAATGTAGACCAGCCCGGCCGGCTTGTCTCCGTCCGGCCCCGGACCGGCCACACCTGTAGTGGCGAGTCCGACCACTCGATCACGATATTCGGGAAGCGTGGTATAAAGCTTCGCCGTATCGCGGGCCATCTGCATGGCCACCTGCGGATGAACCGCACCTTCGCGCTCCAGCAGATCCGAATCCACGCCAAGAATACCTGCCTTGGCGTGAATATCGTAGGTGACCGCGGAGCCGAGGAACACCTTGGATGCGCCTGGGATTCGGACGAACGCGTCGGCGAGCAGACCACCGGTCAGCGATTCGGCTGCTGCGATGAGCAGGGACCGTTCTTCGCAGATGCGTAACGCGTGCGCCGCAAGGTCGTCCCTTCGCTCCTGATCCTGAGCTTCGGAACTCATCGCGCGTCTCCGGTATCAGATGACTTCGGCCTGACGAGCGAGCCCTTGAGATATTCGTATCCCGAGTAGAGGCACAGCACCAGGGCGACGACGAGCAGCGCGTAGGCAAGCAGGTAGTACCAACGGACCCAGCCAGTAAACACGCCATTGGCACCGGCATCTGTGCCGGCCAGCGACCACATGGGCAACATGTAGAACGACAGTGCCACGGACTGGAACACGGTCTTGAGTTTGCCCGGCCATGCCGCAGCGATCACCTTGCCGCCGGTGTCGATGATGAAGAAACGCATGACGGTGATGCCGATCTCCCTGATCAGGAAGAGCGCCGTGATGAGCCATGCCAGCGGAAACTCGGCGAACACGGACAGCACAATCAACGCGGAGCACATGAGCAGCTTGTCGGCGATGGGGTCCATGAGTTTGCCCAGCTCGGTGACCTCGTTGCGAGACCTGGCAAGATAGCCGTCGATCTTGTCGGTGCTCGCCGCCACGATGAACAGCACCGCAGCCACCCATCGCAACGTCAGATCGTCACGCCCTAGGGGGCCAGCCAGCACGGTCAGCACAATGTAGGCGATGACGAGCACGATGCGGGCGTAGGTGACGAGATTCGCCGGCGTGTTCCACCCCACCAACAGGGGATTCTTTACCTTCTGCGACGCATTGTTCTTGTCTGACATCGTTCACTCCTCGATCCGCTTGCACGGCAGACGTTCGCGGATCATCAACCGAAAAGCTTATCTGCGATTCCCTAGGGTAGCGCATGGTATGCCGCCCCGCCTCGGGGAAACGCATACGGCGATCGTTCGAGCCCCATCATTCCCCTGCCGGGTTGGCACCGCCGTCGGGTTGCGGCTGCGAGGGCGTGATCGACGCGGTCTCTCCACGGATGAACGCCAATACCTGCGGAAGATCCTGCGGCTGGACGAGCACCTGACGCGCCTTCGAACCCTCGGAGGGGCCCACCACTCCTCGTGATTCCAGAAGATCCATGAGCCGTCCGGCCTTGGCAAATCCGACGCGAAGCTTGCGCTGCAGCATGGATGTCGATCCGAACTGGGAGGTGACCACCAGTTCGGCCGCCTGCAGCAACACCTCCATGTCGTCGCCGATGTCCTCGTCCGGTTCGAGACCGCTCTTCTCCGCCTCCTTGGCCATCTGCTCGATGTCCTCGCGATACTTGGGCTTGCGCTGGGTGCGTACGAAATCCACCGCCGCGCGGATCTCGGATTCCGAGACCCACGATCCCTGCACACGCTTCGGCTTGGCCTCGCCCATAGGCAAGAACAAAGCGTCACCCTGACCGATGAGGCTTTCGGCGCCCGTCGTATCGAGGATGACCCTGGAGTCGGTGGCCGAGGAGGTGGCGAAGGCCAGACGCGAGGGAATGTTCGCCTTGATGAGACCGGTGACCACGTCAACGGACGGGCGCTGCGTCGCCAGCACCAGATGTACACCGGCGGCTCGTGCAAGCTGCGTGATGCGCTGGATCGAGCTTTCCACGTCGTTCTTCGCCACCATCATGAGATCGGCCATCTCGTCAACGACCACGAGAATGTACGGGTAGGGGGCGATCTTGCGATTGGAGCCTTCGGGCGCATGCACCTTGCCCGCGCGCACGGCCTCGTTGAAGTCCTTGATGTGACGGAATCCGAAATACTGCAGATCGTCGTATCGGGAATCCATCTCCTTGACCACCCACTCCAACGCCTGCGCGGCCTTCTTCGGATCGGTGATGATGGGAGTGAGCAGATGCGGAATTCCGGCATAGGCGGACAGTTCCACGCGCTTGGGGTCGACCATGATCAGCCGCACCTGTTCCGGCGTGGCGCGCATGACGATGGAGGTGAGCATGGAGTTGATGAAGCTGGACTTTCCCGAACCGGTGGCACCGGCCACGAGCAGATGCGGCATCTTGGTCAGATCGGCGGTGACGAATCGTCCCTCCACGTCCTTGCCCACGCCGGCGAGCATGGGGTTATGGTCACGGATGGCCTCGTCGCTTCTGAGCACGTCGCCCAGATGCACGATCTCACGATCGACGTTCGGGATCTCGATGCCGATGGCCGACTTGCCCGGGATCGGCGACAGGATGCGTACGTCGGAACTCGCCACCGCATAGGCGATGTTCCGTCGAAGATTGGTGACCTTCTCCACCTTGACGCCGGGGCCGAGTTCGACCTCGTATTGGGTGACCGAGGGACCACGCAGGAATCCCACGACCTTGGCGTCGACCTTGAACTGCTGGAAGGTGGAGCGCAGCGCGGCGATCACCTTGTCATTGGCCGGGGTGCGTGCCGCGTGCGGCTTGCCATGGGCGAGCAGTTCGAGATCGGGAAGATGGTATTCATAGCCGTCGGTGGGCACGGGTTTTGCGTCCGTGCCCACCGGGGTTGCGGATGCGGGACCGGCCACGGCTGTCGCAGGCACGGCTCCCGAGACGGCATCCACATTGGCCGCCGGAGCGGTGACCGGCCGCGGCATCTCGTCTGACGTCGTCCCCGAGATGACGGGATCCGCAGCGGGTGCGGAGACGATGGGCGATCCCTGACTGAGCACGGTGGTGCCGGATGGTCCCTCCTCCCCCGTCGCAACCGGATCAAGTATGGCTGTGGCCCACGGGTCGACACCCATGGCACGGGTCTCCGGCTCCGGATGTGTGGCAGGACCTCCGGCGGAGGATACGGATCGTGGCGCGTGCGCCGGGAGTCCATCAACGGATTCCACGGTCGTTTCGGCGCTGTCGCCGTGGGAACGTGCGGCCTTGTCGAATGCGGTGTCGGCGGCATACGAATCAAGCTTGCCGTCATCGTCCTTGGATCCCAAAGTGCCGGAGAACAGACGCCGCCACCACGTCTTCCATGATGAACCGTCGGAGCGGGTTTCGGACTTTGCCGTCTCCTCATGGGTCGGAACGCCGTCGGCGAGCACCAGCGTTTCATCGGCAGCGGCCGGGGCCTCGGTTCCCCGATCTTTCCGATCGGATTTGCCGGACGATTCGTCAGCGGCCTTTCTGTCGTGTTCATCCTCCATGCGAAGTCGGAGACTATGCCCGTATGCGGAGATATCGGTCATGGTGATGCCGGTGATCAGCAGCAGCGACAGCAGTCCCACGATAACGAACAGAATGACGGAGAACGCCTTGGACAATCCCCAGGTCAGCGGGGAGCCGAACGCGAACCCAAGAACGCCTCCTGAGCCCTGCACCATGGCCAGATCGAACCCGTGGACGTTACCGATGCGAACGGCGTCGATGATAGAGCACACCGACCACAGCAGCAGGCCCAGACCCGCCAGTACTCGCGGCTTGTTGAGAGATCGCAGCGTGGAGCTGACCACGCAGAGTGCGGCATACAGCAGTATCACCGGCAGCAGCACGCTCATCACACCGAACAGCGTGGCCGCGATGGTGTGCAGGAACTGGCCGATCGAACCATTGACACGGAACCATTCACTGGCGCAGAACAGCACCGCGGCAACCAACAGGCCGAAAAACAGCATGGTGCGATGCCACGCCGACTCGGGTCCGGTGGGCAAGGACTGTCGTCCCTGACCGCCTCCCCCATTCGACGATGTCCTGCGTGAACTCGTGGTTCGGCTCGTAGTCGAGCGCGGAGATGATTTCTGTGCCATAGCACTGCCCGATAATACCGTCCAGTCAGGAAACAGTTGGCCGCAGCCCATGATATTCACATCATTCGGCCGTTCCCGAGCAGCCGCGGCCGTCAATAAGGACGTTAGTCGATATCGCCGAGATGATGCTGCACGTACTCGTCCACCTGCGCGTCGATCGCATCGTAGTCACCGGCATCGGCGTGCTGGACGATACCCATGGCATTGTCCAGCAGGGCGGGATTGAGCGCCTGCAACCAGTGGATGCGCGGGTCCCGACCGAACCACCCCATTTGCTTGCGGGCGAGGCGGCGGGTTTTCTGCGCGATGTCCGCAAACGCCTCGTTCTCATCGATGAGCCCGTCGAGCACATCGATCATCTGCTGGTAACCCAGAGCCCTGGCAGCGGTGGGACCGAGATGGTCGCGCAGCCTTTCCGCCTCGGCAAGGAAGCCCTGATCACGCATGGCGATCGTGCGTTCGGCGATACGACGGTCCAGTTCCTTCCGTGGCAGGTCAAGACCGATCTGCACGGTGGGAATGACATACCGATATCTCGGCAGGCTCGCGGAAAATGGCCGGCCGGTGATCTCGATGACCTCCAACGCGCGGATGGTACGGCGCACGTTATGGGCATCCATTCGGGACGCGGCCTCGGGATCCTTGGCCGCCAGTTCCTCGAACAACCGGCCCGGCCCCTCCTCCTCGGCCCGCTGCTCCAGCCTCGCACGCACCTCGGGATCGGTTCCCGGGAAGGAGATGTCATCGATCGCCGCCCGGGCATACAGGCCGGAACCGCCGACGAGGATCGGACGGATTCCACGGGACAGCAGATCGTGGATGCATTCACGTGCCAGCGTCTGGAAACGCGCCACGGTCATGGTATCATCCGGTTCGATGATGTCGAGCAGATGGTGCGGAACCGCGGCCTGCTCCTCGGCCGACGCCTTGGCCGTGCCGATGTCCATGCCCCGGTACATCTGATAGGTGTCGGCGTTCACGATCTCCGCGCGCTGCCCGCGATCCGCGAGCGCCTTGGCGAGCGCGATGGCCAGTCCGGTCTTGCCGGATGCGGTGGGCCCGATGATGGAGACCACTCGCATGGAGACGGACCGCGGTGCCGTCGATCGGGACTCGGTACCGGAATCAGTGACGGACGGCATAGGTCTGCCCTGCCTTCGGATCGGGATCGGCAATGATGTAGTGGTCGGCGGCACGGGTGACCGTTGCGGTGACGAAGTCGCCGACCTGCGGGATGGGCTCGCCCTCGGGGATGCCGATATGGGTGAGCACGCCGGTGCGCTCGCGTCCGGTGACGCGATGGGTCGCCTCGTCCCGTCGCCCCTGGGTGGCGGCGACCATCACCTCGACGTCGCGTCCTTCGAATCCCTTCATGTTCTCGACGGTAAGCCTCTCCTGCAACGCATGCAGTCTGTCGTAACGCTCGCGGACCACCTCGTGGGGCACCTGTTCCATCACCGCGGCGGGAGTGCCCGGGCGAGGCGAATATTCGAAGGTGAAGGCGGAGGAGAATCTGGCCTGTTCGACCACGCGCATGGTCTGTTCGAAGTCCTCGTCGGTCTCCCCCGGGAATCCGACGATGATGTCGGTGCTGATCTGGGCATCCGGCATGGCCGCGCGGACACGTCCAAGGATGTCCATGAACCTGGACGAACGGTAGGACCGACGCATGGCGCGCAGGATGCGATCGGAACCGGACTGCAGGGGCATGTGCAGCTGATGCATGACGTTGGGGGTTTCGGCCATGGCCTCGATCACGTCGTCGGTGAAGGCGGCGGGGTGTGGCGAGGTGAAGCGCACACGTTCCAAACCGTCGATCGTGCCGCAGGCGCGCAGCAGTTTGGAGAAGGCCATGCGGTCGCCCATGGAATACCCGTATGAGTTGACGTTCTGTCCGAGAAGCGTCACCTCCTTGGCCCCTTCGCTGACGCAGCGCTGGATCTCCTCGAGGACGTCGCCGGGTCGGCGGTCGCGTTCCTTGCCGCGCACCGCGGGCACGATGCAGAACGTGCAGGTGTTGTTGCATCCCACGGAGATCGACACCCATGAGGAGATCCTGGATGCGCGGGATGTGGGCAGCTGGCTGGGGAAGTATTCGAGGTCCTGGGAGATCTCCACCTGAGAATGGCCTGCGGCGCGCGCATCGTCCAGCAGCTTGGGCAGGGATCCGATGTTCTTGGTGCCGAAGACCGCATCGACCCAGGGGGCTCGACTGGTGATACGCTCGCGGTCCTTCTGGGCCATGCACCCGCCAACGGCGATCTGCATATGCGGCCGACGGCGTTTCAGCTTGGCCCAAAGGCCGATGGTGCCGTACATGCGTTCAGTGGCGTTCTCGCGCACCGCGCATGTGTTGAGTACGATCAGATCGACGTCCTTGGCCTGCACCTGTTCGTCCGTGGCCTGCACGTAGCCGTCAGATTCCAGGACTCCGGCGATGCGTTCGGAATCGTGGACGTTCATCTGGCATCCAAGTGTGTGCACATAATATACGCCCTTGCCTCGGGCCTTGGAGATCGCCCCGTCGTCCGTTCCCGTGAGCGCGGCTGCCGGCAGGGGATTTCGTTCCTCGATCGTCATCATGTCCTCATTCATAACGACCCATCCTACCGACTGACTTGGAGCGGCATGGAATGGCGGATCGGGGCATCATGCCGTCATTCGCTGCAGGACGTCGGTTCATGCGTTTCCCCATCATAAAATGAACATATGTGCCCTATTTCAGGTGGACGTATGTAAAAAACGGTGATATGATAAAACGGTAAACCCGCCAACGAAGGCGGAATCACACAGGGAAGGAACACCGGAAATGCTCACCCAGTCCCAGCTCGCCAAGTACATGGACCACACATTGCTCAAGGCAAACGCCACCGAGGACATGATCGACAAGGTCGTGGCCGAGGCCATCAAGTACAACACCGCATCCGTCTGCATCAACCCCTACTGGATTCCCCGCGTGCACGCCGCGCTCGCCGGCACTGACATCGCCACCTGCACCGTCATCGGCTTCCCCCTGGGCGCCAACACCACCGAGACCAAGGTGTTCGAAACCAACGACGCCATCGCCAAAGGTGCCGACGAGATCGACATGGTCATCAACATCGGCGAGCTCAAGGCCGGACATGATGACGTGGTGCTCGCCGACATCACCGCCGTGGCCGAAGCCACCCACGCCAAGGGCAAGCTGCTCAAGGTGATCATCGAGACCGCGCTGCTCACCGACGACGAGAAGATCCGCGCCAGCAAGCTCACCGTGCAGGGTGGTGCCGACTTCGTCAAGACCTCCACCGGCTTCTCCACCGCCGGTGCCACCGCCCCCGACGTCAAGCTGATGCGCGAGGCCGTAGGCCCCGACTTCGGTGTGAAGGCCGCCGGCGGCATCCACAATCTGGCCGACGCCTACGCCATGATCGAGGCCGGTGCCACCCGACTCGGCGTCTCCGCATCCGTGGCCATCCTCGAGGAAGCGGCCCGTCAGTAGTCGAAAAGACCACATCATGGCCGATGCGTCGTAGTCAATACGTCGACCATAATCATCAGTCGTCCGGCACGGGGACCAACCGCGACCCGGAGCCGGACGACACCATCGACGGAATCAACGTCACCAACCATCAATCATCATGCGACCTTCAACGACGAAGGAAGGACGACGAATGTCATACACCTACAAACGTGTGCTCGCGATCGCACTCGACTCCATCGGCATCGGCGAGGCCCCCGATGCCGCCCGCTTCGACGACGTCGGAGCCGACACCCTCGGCCACATCGGCAAGTTCTTCGATGGAAAACTGCATCTACCCAATCTCGCTCGCATCGGTCTGGGCAACATCCGCGCCGATGATCCGATCATGGGCGTGCCGCCCGTCGAGCCGGCGGAAGGCTGCTTCGGCAAGATGACCATCACCTCCCATGGCAACGACTCACTCGACGGCCACTGGGAAATGATGTGTCTTCCCGTGCGATTCGAGATGGCGACGTTCCCCGACGGATTCCCACAGCACATCGTCGACGATCTCGAACGGTTCTCCGGACGCAAGGTCATCGTCAACAAGCCGTATTCCGGCACGGAGGTGATCCACGACTACGGCGAGCAGCAGATGGCCACCGGCGATCTGATTCTGTACACCTCGGGCGACTCCGTGCTGCAGATCGCAGCGCATGAGGACGTGATCCCGGTCGACGAGCTGTACCGCATCTGCGAATATGCGCGCACGCTCATCAACGGTCCGGAAATCGTCATGGGACGCGTGATCGCCCGCCCGTACGTCGGACCGGACAAGGACCACTTCACCCGCACGTCGAACCGTCACGACTATGGACTCGAGCCGATCAAGCCGACCGTACTGGACTTCCTCAACGAGGCCGGATACGACGTGCTTGCCGTGGGCAAGACCAACGACATCTTCTCGGGTCACGGCATCACCAAGGGGTGGCGCAACAAGAGCAACATGGACGGCATGGACCATGTGGACGAGGCCATGGCCTCGGACTTCACCGGACTGTGCTTCACCAATCTGGTCGACTTCGACGCCATGTACGGGCACCGCCGCAACGCCCAGGGCGATGGCGAAGCGCTGATGGCGTTCGACGAGCGTCTCGGCCACGTGATGGACAACATGCACGACGACGATCTGCTGCTCATCACCGCGGACCACGGCAACGACCCCACCTACAAGGGAACCGATCACACCCGCGAATACGTGCCGATCCTCGCTTACTCCCCCGGCATGCCGAACCCCGGAACCTCGCTTGGCATCCGCGACACCGCATCCGACATGGGAGCCACCATCCTCGACAACTTCGGCGTCGAAGGCAACGGCGAAGGCACCAGCTTCCTCGAACAGATCAGCTGATCCGAACCGCAATCCCGATCCATAACCCGGATTCGGACCGACCCGAATCCGGTCATCATCAACAGGAACCCGTAGCAAACAAGAAAGGACCATCATCATGGCCACTCCCCACATCGAAGCAGAACCGGGCGATTACGCCGACGTCGTGCTCATGCCCGGAGATCCGCTCCGCGCCAAATACATCGCCGAGACCTTCCTCAAGGACGTCGTCCAGGTCAACGGCGTACGCAACTGCCTCGGATTCACCGGCACCTACAAGGGCCACAAGGTATCCGTCCAGGCCAGCGGCATGGGCATCCCCTCACTGTCGATCTACACCAACGAGCTCGCCACCATCTACGGCGTGAAGACCATCATCCGCGTCGGATCCTGCGGCGGCATGGCCCCGGACGTGAAGCTGCGCGACGTGCTGCTCGCATCCGGCTCAACCACCGACTCCGCCGTGGTGACCAACACGTTCGGCCATGGCGTGCACTACGCACCGCTGGCCAACTTCGAGCTGCTCGACACCGCCTACCATGTGGCCAAGGAGCAGGGCGTCAACGTGAAGGTGGGCGACATCTTCGCCGCCGACCGCTTCTACAACGACGAACTCGACATGAAGAAGCTGGCCGACTATGGCGTGCTCGGCACCGAGATGGAATCCGCCGGACTCTACCTGCTCGGAGCCAAGCTCGGCTTCCGCGCGCTGTCGATCCTCACCGTCTCCGATCTGATCTTCGGCGAAGGCAAGACGACCAGCGAGGAACGCGAGAAGACGTTCAACGACATGATCACGATCGCGCTGGAAACCGCGATCGCCGGCAAGTAGCCCCACACGAGACCGGAAACGGTCATAGAAGCGTCATGCGACATACCGCATGACCACCGGTAGCCACGACGAAGGAGGGGACGGAAGATGGACGCCAAGGCGCGGAAGAACGCCGACAGCCTCAGGGTCGCAAAGCTGTACTATCAGCAGGATTACAGCCAGAACGAGATCGCCAAGATCATGTCTATCTCCCGCCCCACCGTCTCGCGGCTGCTGCAGTACGCCAGGGACATGGGACTGGTCCGCATCGAAATCTCCGATCCCATGACCGACGCGACCGAAATGGCCGACGGCATCCAGCAACGATACGGGCTGCACAAGGTGATCGTCGTGCCGATTCAGGGGGTGGCGCCCAAGGACCGGCTCGACACCGTGGCCCAGGCCGCGGCGCTGTACCTTGAAGGCATCGTCCGTGACGACGACGTCATCGGCATCGGATGGGGGCGCACGCTCTACAGCATCGGCAGCCATCTGGCACCGAAGGACGTGCGCCGCGTGAGCGTGGTGCAGATCAAGGGCTCCGTATCGAACACGGAAAGCAACAACTACGGCTTCGAAAGCGCCAACGCGTTCGCGAACGCGTTCCATACGCTGCCGCAGTACCTGCCGCTTCCCGTGATCTTCGAGCACATCCAGACCAAGGAGCTCGTGGAGCGTGAGACCTACATCCGGCGCATCATCGACATGGGCCGACGGGCGAACATCGCCGTGTTCACCGTGGGAACCGTACGCGACTCCGCCCTGTTGTTCCGCCTCGGCTACCTGACCGGGGAGGAGCAGCACCGCCTTCAGGAGGTCGCAGTGGGCGACGTGATCTCACGATTCATCGACACGCACGGCAATCCCGCGGACGAGGACATCAACCGCAGAACCGTGGGCATCGATCTCGACGATCTCAGAGCCAAACCGCATTCCATCCTCGTGGTCGCATCCCCGTCCAAGGTGCCGGCCACGCATGGCGCACTGGTCGCCGGATACGCCAACACACTGGTGATCGATCAGGTCAGCGCCGCTGAACTGCTGGATCAACCGATGGCGAAACGCTAGTCAGACAACCACAAGACCACATCACGACAGACCACATCACGACAAAGGAGTCACATCATGCGTATGGTCGACGTCATTGACGCCAAACGCAACGGCGGCGCACTGACCGCCGAACAGATCAAATTCTTCGTCGACGGATACACCGCCGGCGAAATCCCCGACTATCAGGCGAGCGCCCTGCTTATGGCCATCTGGTTCAACGGCATGAGCGACGAGGAGACCCGCAACCTGACCATGGACATGCTGCACTCGGGCGACCGGCTCGACCTGTCCGACATTCCCGGCGTCAAGGTGGACAAGCACTCCACCGGCGGTGTGGGAGACAAGGTGAGCATCCCGCTTGCCCCGCTGGTCGCGTCGCTGGGCATCATCGTGCCGATGATCTCCGGCCGTGGTCTGGGCCACACCGGCGGCACGCTTGACAAGCTCGAGGCGATTCCCGGGTACACCGTGGAGATCGAGGAGGAGGCGTTCAAGCGCCAGCTGCGCGAAGTGGGATGCATCATCGCCGGAGCCACCGGCAACATCGCCCCGGCCGACAAGAAGATCTACGCGTTGCGCGACGTGACCGACACCGTCGACTCGATCCCGCTGATCGCCGGCTCGATCATGAGCAAGAAGATCGCCAGCGGCACCGATGCGCTGGTCATGGACGTCAAAACCGGATCCGGCGCGTTCATGAAGCGCGAGGAGGATGCCGTGGCGCTCGCCCACGCGTTGGTGAACATCGGCAAGGGTGTGGGCATGAACGCCATGGCCGTGATCTCCGATATGAACCAGCCGCTTGGCCGCGCCATCGGCAACGCCCTGGAGATCGAGGAATCGATCGCCCTGCTCAAGGGTGAGGGACCGGACGATCTGCTCGACATCGTGCTCACCATCGGCAGCCAGATGACCGTGATGGCCGACAAGGCTGAATCTCTGGAGGAAGCACGCGCCATGCTCGAGGAGAATATCACCAACGGCAAGGCGCTGGAACGCTTCCGCATGATGATCGAGGCGCAGGGCGGCGACGGTCGGGTGGTCGACGACCCGACGATCATGCCGCAGGCGAAATACCACATTCCGGTGTTCGCCGAATCGGACGGCGTGATCGCCTCGATGCGCGCCGACGAGATGGGCGTGGCGTCCATGATGCTCGGCGGCGGACGCGCCACCAAGGATGACAAGCTCGACTATGCGGTGGGCCTGACATTGGATCGCAAGGTGGGTGACACGGTGAAGGCCGGTGATCGCCTACTGACCATCCATGCCAACCGAGAGGATGTCGAGAACATCAAACGCCTGATCCTCGACAACATCGTCATCGGCGACCATACCGAACCCATTACGCTGATCCATCAGGTCATCGTCTGAAGCAAGCCATCAAGACATAATCAAGGCATATCGGATATCCAATAACCGGAACACTTCTAGAGTACGCTGGAAACCGTTCCGGAGAGAGAACGGCCCGGCGCATTCCGTCATCCACTAAGACCGTGGAATCGGCCGTCTCCCGGCATAAGGAAAGAAGGAAAACATGTATCTAGCCGTCAATATTCTGGGCCTGCTGGTCTTCCTGGCCCTGGGGTGGGTGTTCTCCCACGACCGCAAAGGCATCGATTGGAAGTCCGTCGGCTGCATGGTGGTGCTGAACCTCGCCATCACCTGGCTGCTCACCAGCTTCCAGTGGGGACGTGACGCCGTCAAGGCAGCCGCCGACGGATTCGCCTGGATCGTCAACATCTCGTACAAGGGCATCAACTTCGCCGTGGCCAACTGGGTGGGCCCCACCGGCACCGATCCCGCTCCGGTGAACTTCATCGTCAGCGCCCTGCTGCCGATCCTGCTCATCGTGCCGCTGTTCGACATCCTCACCTACATCGGATTCCTGCCGTGGATCATCAAGTGGATCGGCCGTGGCCTGAGCTTTGTCACCCGTCGTCCGAAGTTCGAAACCTTCTACGCCGTCGAGATGATGTTCCTCGGCAACACCGAGGCGCTGGCCGTCTCCAAGATCCAGCTGCAGCGCATGAAGGCCGGTCGTAACGTGACGCTGGCCATGATGTCGATGAGCTGTGTGACCGCCGCCATCATCGGCTCCTACATCCAGATGGTCCCCGGTGAGTTCGTGATCACCGCCATCCCGCTGAACTGCATCAACGCCCTGATCGTCAGCCACATGCTCTACCCGGTCACCGTCACCAAGGACGAGGACGTCATCTACACGCTGGGCGACCCCGCTTCCGAGGACGACGTTCCGGAACTGACCGAAGCCGAGCAGCAGGCCAAGGACAAGGCCGTGGCCGAGTACAACGCCCTGCCCTGGTACAAGAAGATCTACAAGCACGACCCGGCAGCCCCGAAGAAGGAGCCGTTCTTCTCCTTCCTGGGCGACTCGATCCTGGGTGCCGGCAAGCTGATCCTCATCATCACCGCCAACGTGATCGCCTTCGTGGCCCTGGCCGGCCTGATCGACGCCTTCCTGGGCATGATCTGGGACAAGCTGTCGCTCGAATCCATCCTCGGTGTGGTCATGTACGTGCCCGCCTGGCTGCTGGGTCTCGACCCGGGCACCGCCTGGGAGTTCTCGCAGCTCATGGGCCTCAAGCTCGTGACCAACGAGTTCGTCGTCATGGGTCAGATCACCGGCGAGGTCGCCTCCTACGCGGCCCACTACAAGGCCGTGCTCACGGTGTTCATCACCTCCTTCGCCAACTTCTCCACGCTGGGCATGGTCATCGGCTGCTTCAAGGGCATCGTGGACAAGGAGAAGAACGACGCCATCTCCAAGCAGGTCGGCCGCATGCTGCTCTCTGGCATCCTGGTCTCCCTGCTGTCCGCCGCCATGGTCGGCCTGTTCGTCTGGTAATCACCAACCAATGATTCGTGGCGGTCTCCGGGCCGCCGCACCGTTACGGTAAGGAGCTCGATATGAGCAAAAAGATGATCCTTGACCTCGACACCGGCATTGACGACACGCTCGCCATCGCCTACGCCCTGGGCAGCCCCGAAGTGGAGCTCATCGGCATCACCGGCACATACGGCAACGTGCTCGTGGAGCAGGGCGTGCGCAACGCCTTGGCCGTGACCGACCTGTTCGGACATCCCGAGGTCCCGGTCTACGCCGGCCTGTCGCATGCCAGCCGCAAGGATTCCTTCGAGGTTCTGCCCGTGTCCGCGTTCATCCACGGGCAGAACGGCATCGGCGACGTGGACATCCCCGACTCGGATCGTTCCCCCGAGTCCGGTTCCGCCGTGGACTTCATCATCGACGCGGTCAAGACCTACGGCGAGGATCTGGTCTACGTGCCCACCGGCCCGATGACCAACATCGCCGCCGCACTGGCCAAGGCCCCGGAGATCAAGGATGAGATCGGCAAGATCGTGCTCATGGGTGGCGCGCTGACCGTATGCGGCAACGTCGACCCGTGGCAGGAGGCAAACATCTCGCAGGATCCGGACGCCGCCGATGAGCTGTTCCGCTCCGGCGCGCCGGTGACGATGGTCGGCCTCGACGTGACGCTGCAGACGCTGCTCACATACAAGGAGACCGCCACGTGGCGTGAACTGGGCACCCCAGCAGGTCGTTTCCTCGCCGATATGACCGACTTCTACATCAAGGCCTACGAGACCACCGCCCCGAAGCTCGGCGGATGCGGACTGCACGATCCGCTCGCCGTGGGCGTGGCTGTGGACCCGACCCTGGTGGACACACTGAAGATCAACATGAAGGTCGACGTGGATGGTCCCACCCGTGGACGCACCATCGGCGACAACGATCGCCTCAACGATCCGGTCAAAACCATGCAGGTCGCGGTGGGCGTCGACGTGCCTCGCTTCCTGAACGAGTTCATGACCCGCATCACCAACCTCGCCAAGGCGTGATGCCCGGTTGCCGATGAATCATCGGCGACCATTCCGATGCCCCGCTCTCCTGTCGAAGACGCGGGGCATCATTGTCCGTGGATTGCTACCCGCGGCCCTCCGACTCCCCCGCACAAGACTGAGTCATTTCTGCAAGGAAAATCAATGATTAAGGACCGTTCCATGACCACCCATGACAGCAACACCACGGCGGCGAAAGCCCGCCGAACCCTCATCCCCCTGCTGGTCATCTACCTGCTTGGCACCGTATGCCTGCAAGCGTTCAATCTGGTGTTTCAACACATCGGCTCCGATCTGGGCGCACCCGACCAGGCCTCGCTGATCACCGCCATCCCCGGAGTGGTGCTGGGCATCGTCTGCTTCATCTATGGATCGCTCGGCGACTTCCTGTCACTGAAACGCATCACCCTGTTCGGTGTGACACTGCTTTGCGCCGGATCCGTTCTGGGATTCCTGCTGCACGGCAATCTTCCATTGGTGATCGCATTCCGCATCATCCAAACCATCGGATTCCAAGCCGCCGGATCCGTGTATCTGGTCATCGTGGCGAAGTATCTGAAACCGGAGGAGAAACTGCTGTACTTCGGACTGTTCACCGCCGACTATCAGCTGGCCACGGCCATCGGCGTGCTGTCCGGAGGCCTGTTCGTCTCCATCGACTGGGCGTACCTGTTCCTCATTCCCCTGATCTCCCTGCTCGTCCTCGTGCCGTTGATCAAGGATCTTCCCGATTCCCACAGCGGCCACGGCAATGTGGACGTTCCCGGATTCGCGATCTTCGGCGTGGCGGTGCTGCTGCTCACCCTGTTCTTCTCCATGCTGCAATGGTGGATGATCGTGGTGTCGCTGGCGTTCTTCGCGGCGTTCGCCATATACATCACCAAGGCCAAGGACCCGTTCATCACGCCGGACTTCTTCCGCAACGCCCGCTGGATCAAGTCGGTGATGCTCATCGTGATCTTCTACTTCATCAACTTCTCGGTCACCCCTCTCGTCAACGCCTTCGGATCCGAGGTCTACGGCATGACCAGCTCGCAGATCTCGCTGATGCTGCTGCCCGCCCTGATCCTCGCCACGGTCTCCGGCACCTGCTCCGGCAGGATCGCCAAGGCGATCGGCCGCGAGCACGCCATCCTCACCGGCGGTTCGCTCATGGGACTCGGCATGCTCGGCAGCGCGTTCTGCCTCGGACTCGGCCCTATCGCCGTGGCGATAACGATGTGCCTGTTCTACGGAGGCATGGCCATGCTGTACTCCCCCACCGTGGATACAGTGCTCGGCACGCTCACCCACGAGCAGTCCGGCCGTGGCGTGGGACTCAACGATCTGGCCATGCAGGGAGCCGGTGCCATCGGCATCGCCGTGTTCGGCGGTCCGATCGTCATGCAGCCATTCGCCTCCGGCAGTCTGATCGGAGCCACCGGCGCGGCGGCGAACGCCTCCAACCTACTGCTCGTCTACGCGGCGATCATGGCGTTCGGTGTCGCATGGTTCCTGGTCTTCCGCAGGTCGATCGCCAACCGGAAGTAGCCGTCAACCGAAACCGCCAGCCGTTCGCATATGCCTGGTATCGCCCGCTTGGGCCGAAACGGATCTTTTCAGCAAACTCTCCGGAACGTTTGCTAAACTCCCCTCGGCCCTAGCAAGGAGAACAGTTCCCATGATGCTCGAACGCAAACAACGATTCAACGTTCCCGAGATCCGTTCCAAGATAGAGCAGATCTCCACCAACATCGGCGTCGACGTATTCCAAGGCTCACAGATTCTGGCATACGCCGAACTTGAGCAGATCTATTCCGGTGCCATGCGCGAGATCGGCACCAAGCTGGAGAACCTCGACGACGAATTCCAGCTAAAGAACAAGCACAATCCGATCCACCACATGGAATGCCGACTCAAAAGCATCGACTCGACCATCGGCAAGCTCCGTAAACGCAATCTACCGCTGTCTGTCGAATCGATCCGACAGAATCTGTACGACATCGCCGGCATCCGCGTGATCTGCAACTACGTGACCGACGTGTATGCCGTAGCGAACACGCTGTCCGAACAGTCCGATATCGAAGTGATCCGCATCAAGGACTACATTCGCAATCCCAAGCCCAACGGCTACCGCAGTCTCCACGTGATCTACCAGGTCCCGGTATTCCTCTCCGACGGCCCTCACCCCACACCCGTGGAAGTCCAGTTCCGCACCAGCGCCATGGACTACTGGGCGAGCCTCGAACATCGTCTCCGCTACAAGAACAGCATCGAGGACACGGCAAGGGAACGGCACTTCGAAACACTCAAGGAATGCGCACGGCAACTTGCCGATATTGAGGATAGGATGCAACAAATCCACCAGGAAATCGGGTGAAGTCGGTGGTGCACGGAGTGTCATCCGCGTTGCGGACGGCCCGACGTACCATTTGTACGCCTTCACCGTCCGCGCCTTGATGACACACACGTGCACCACCGACTTCACCAAGCCCAATGAGGGCGATTGAGATCGATTAGAAGTCGAAATCGTCGGGGCTGGAACCGTTGCGGTGACCACTGCCGGCCGCTTCGATCGCGGCCATATCCGCATCGGTGAGCGTGAAGTCGAACACGTCGATGTTCTGGCGGATACGCTCCTCGTGCACGGACTTGGGGATCACCACCACGCCACGCTGCAGATGCCATCGGATGACCACCTGGGCCGCCGACTTGCCATATTTCGCGCCGATCTCGGCGAGCGCCGGGCTTGACAGCAGCTTGCCGCCAGTACCGCCGAGCGGACTCCATGCCTCGACGGCGATGCCATGCTCCTTGCAGTAGGCGATGACCTCATTGTTGGGGAAATCGGGCGAGGATTCGATCTGGTTGGCGGCGGGAACCACGTCGCTGATCTTGAACAGGTCCTCGAGGTGATGAATCTGGAAGTTGCTCACGCCGATGGCGCGGATATGACCCTCGTGGTACAGGTCGATCATGTCCTTCCACGCATCCTGCCAACCATCGGCGGGCCAGTGGATCAGGTAGAGGTCGACATAGTCGGTGCCGAGTCGCCTGAGGCTTTCCTCGAAGGCAGCCTTGGCGCGATGCTGGCGGATGTCCTCATTCCACAGTTTGGTGGTCAGGAAGATGTCCTTGCGATCCACGCCGGATTCGGCGATGCCCTTGCCCACCGATTCCTCGTTGCCGTAGACCTTGGCGGTGTCAATATGGCGGTAGCCGTTGGCGAGCGCCCAGCGTACGGCGTTTTCGGTCTGTTCGCCTTCCGGTGTCTGGAAGACACCAAGTCCCAGTTGCGGAATGGTCACATCGTTGTTGAGCGTGATGAATTCCATGAATCCTCCTTGATCGATCGTTGATCGATCGCACCGAAACCGTGCGATCATGCGATGACGTTGGGTGTTCAGCCCGATTCCCATCCTATTGGAGCGCGTGGGTGCCGTCGGTATGCCACACCGCCCACGTCCGTTTGGTATCGTTCTCAGCGTAATCGTGTTCAGGGATTCCTCAGGTGACCCCCGTAAACTGGCCGTGATGATGAACAGAAGGAGCGATCATGGCATTTGGTGATAATGGCCAGCCCCGAAATCAATTCAATTCCAATAATGCGCAGAGCCCGTATGGGCAGAATCCGTATGGACAGCAGCAGTATCAGCAGCCTTACGGTCAGCAGGGTTATCAGCAGCCGCAGTATGCACAGCCCCAGTACGCGCAGCAGTCACAGCCCCAGTACACGCAACCGCAGTACGGTCAGCCTCAATACGCGCAGAACGGTTACGCAGGGGCCGCCTATGGCCAGCCGGTGATGGATGCACAGGCCATCTACACGCAGGAGAACTATCTGAAGGCCACACGCGTTTCCACGGCCAAGGCATACGGCGAGATGACCGCCGGCCTGCTGGTTACCGCCGTAGTGGCGCTGCTCACCCAGGCCACCGGCATGTTGTACGCGTTTCTTATGGCGTTCGGTTCGATCGGATGGATCGGCCTAGTCATCGCCCAGGTGGCGCTTGCCGTGGTGCTCGGCTGGAAGGTGATGACGATGAACCCCGCCGTCGCACGCGTGCTGTTCTACGTGTATGCGGCGCTGATGGGATTCACTCTGAGCTCGATCTTCGCCGTCTACTCGCTGGGCAGCATCGTGCTGGTACTGGCGATGACCGCCGGATTCTTCCTGTGCCTGACGATGGTGGCGCTGACCACGAAAGCCGATCTGCTCAAGGCCGGTCCGATTCTCATGGTGGCGCTGATCGTGCTGATCGTGGCCGAACTGATCATGATGTTCGTCATGCCCGGTCAGACCACGACGATGATCATCTCCGCGATCGCGCTAGTGATCTTCGCCGGTCTGACAGCGTATGACGCGCAGGCCACGCGAGCGCTGTTCCAGCAGTATGCGAATGATGCGACGATGATCAAGCGCGTGTCGATCCTGTGCGCGCTGAACCTGTATCTCGACTTCATCAATTTCTTCGTCAATCTGCTGCAGTTGCTCGGTTCGCGCGAGTAGTCGCCCGCCGATATCGCACCCGCGACGGTGAAGACCGGTCGTTTCGTTATGCGAGACGACCGGCTTTTTCGTTATCTGACCTCGGTAGGTTGTGCGACGTGATGAGAAAAGAATTGGGTGGCATGTTCTGCCTACTGTTGACGGCCCTGATCTGGGGATTGGCATTCGTGGCTCAGGTGCAAGGCATGGACTCCGTGTCCCCTCTGTTCTTCAATGCCACACGATTCACACTGGGAGCGGCGTCGCTGATACCGATTCTGCTGCTGACCGTGCGTCGGAAGCACGCTCCTGCCTCGGACTCCGGCGGCTCGTCTCGGGGTTCCCGAAACTCACGGAACTCTACCACTGTCTCTGCCACTTGGAAGCGCACGCTACTGATCGGCGGCATCTGCGGTCTGGTGCTGTTCACTGCGAGCACGATGCAGCAGTATGGCGTGCTGTGGGGGCGCGAGGCCGGACGGGCCGGGTTCATCACGGCGTTGTACATCGTGATCGTGCCGCTGCTGGCGTGGGTGTTTCTTCGACGTCGTGTCACGGTGGTCACCATATTGAGCGTGATCATCGCGGTGATCGGCTTCTACCTGCTCTGCATCACCGACGGATTCGGGTCCGTCAGCGGAGCCGATCTCATACTGTTCGGCTGTGCCGTGCTGTTCGCGTCCCATATTCTGATCATCGATACGTTCGGGTCCTCGGTGGATCCCATCTGGCTGTCGTTCTGCCAGTTCGTCACGTCGGCCGTACTCAGTTGGGTGGGAGCCGCATTCGATGGATCGATCGATTGGGCTGGCGCGGCGGCCGGCTGGATGCCGATCGTGTACGCCGGCATCGGTTCCGTCGGTATCGCCTACACGTTGCAGGTGGTGGGCCAGCAGTGGGTGCCGCCAACGCAGGCATCGCTGATCATGTCGTTGGAATCGTTGTTCTCAGCACTGGGAGGGGCGATCATTCTTGGCGAGGTGATGACCGCCCGCTCCTACTGGGGTTGTGCGCTGATCTTCATCGGCACCCTGCTGGCGCAGATGCCGGTGTCGTTGCCGAAGCGTCTGCTGGAACGCAAAGCCGATCGTTCCGGCAAATCATTATGATGGCTATGCTTCCGTAGTGGTCGATTCACTGATTCTTTCATCAGGACGATGAAGGGGCGGATGGTGAGCGGACGACGTCAACGTCGTTCACCCGCCATCCGCCCCTTCGTCATTCCATCTTTCGATGCACTGATTCACGGACGATATCCGAACAATCAGATGGCACAACGTACTTTCGTTGTGGCAGCGAGCACGGTCTTGTGCTGTGGAGTCCTCACCTGGCCATAGATGAGCGCGCGCGTAAAGTGCATCTCGCACATCCCGTTGGATTCGGCCTGTCGATCGCAACCGACTACGGCGCATTGTTTGCTTGTCATGTCAAGGACCCCCTTGTTCCTGTGGTTTCTCTCATTGATGAGCTTCTCTCTGAAGATGATGAATACGCTGCCATGCGCCGTTCATTGCCCTTCTTGTTTCGAGCATAGACCAATCCCCCCTCCAGGTACAGTTCACGTATCGAAAACGTGAGATAATGAACAGTTTCAGCGTGTCGCGTCGTTGCGTGCACGCTCACATCCCCCGAAACATACACCCTTCCACCTGGTAGGCAATCGCTTGCACTACGATTCCGTCGGCGTTCGAATCGACATCGATCCGTAATCACCGAAATCGTTCGCCACCCATCATGTCCGCGACGCGGCTGATCGTCACGACGGCAACCACATCTCACATCAGCGTCGTGTTTGATGCCGTGACGACATGTCAGCGCGACGGTTCCAGTACAACGCCGGCCTCGGCCATCTGCTTACGGGCCAGTTCGCCAAGTTCCTCGCTCACGGGAACGGTGAGATCCGTGAACACGCGCACATGGAACCCGAATTTCACCGCATCCAACGCGGTCTCCTTGACGCAGTGCGATTCTGCGATACCGACCATGTCCACATCGTCGATCCCCGCCTTGCGCAGTGCGTTGACCAATGTATGCCCCTCCTCCGTGGCGATGCGCACTTCGGCGCGCGACTGCTGACGGTCGCTGTTGTCCTCAATGCCTTCAAACCCGGAGTAGGCGGCAGAGTACTGACCCTTCTTGAAATGATGGTCCACATTCAGCGCGGCGATGGCGGGATGCAACTGCGCGTTAACCGTACCCGCCACACCGTGCGGCGGCCACGTGTCCACGAAATCGGGCTGCTCGGAGAAATGCCGCCCCGGCACGATGTGCCAATCCTGAGTGGTGGCGATGAACGCGTAGTCGTCGCGATGCGCACGCACGTAGTCGGCGATGCGCTCCGCCACGGCGTTGCCGCCGTCCACGCCGAGTTCACCTCCCTCGCAGAACGTGGGCTGCACGTCGACAATGATCAATGCCCTGCTCATAATTGACTCCCCTGCTTCATGCCGTTGATGATGGCCGTGTGCACGGCTTCATTCCATTCTGCCGCAACCGCATGAATATGCCGCTGCCGTGACCACGTCATCACGAGGTCACGGCAGCGGCACTGGCTGGCATCAGCCGATTCCAGCCGTTATCGGCATGGCGTTGAGCGTACTACTTCATCAGGTTGCGCAGCACGTACTGGAGGATGCCGCCGTTGCGGAAGTAGTCGGCCTCGCCGGGGGTGTCGATGCGCACCACGGCGTCGAAGCTCACGGTGGAGCCGTCGGCCTTGGTGGCGGTGACCTTCACCGTGCTCGGCGTCACACCGTTGTTGAGCTCCTCGATGCCGTCGATGTCGTACGTCTCCGTGCCGTCCAGGCCGAGCGACGTGTACGATTCGCCGGCCGGGAACTGCAACGGCAGCACACCCATGCCGATCAGGTTGGAGCGGTGGATGCGCTCGAAGCTCTCGGTGATCACGGCCTTCACGCCCAGCATGAGCGTGCCCTTGGCGGCCCAGTCACGCGAGGATCCGGTGCCGTACTCCTTGCCGGCGAGCACGACCAGCGGGGTGCCTGCGGCCTTGTAGTTGAGCGAGGCGTCGAAGATGGTGGACGGCTTGCCGGTGGTGAAATCGTAGGTGAAGCCGCCGGGCGTCACCTCGTTGCCGGTGGATGCGAGCAGCTGGTTGCGCAGACGGATGTTGCCGAACGTGCCGCGCACCATCACCTCGTGGTTGCCTCGACGAGAACCGTACGAGTTGAAGTTCTTCGGCTCCACGCCACGCTCGGTCAGGTACTTGCCGGCGGGGCTGGACGCCTTGAACGCGCCGGCCGGGGAGATGTGATCGGTGGTCACGGAGTCGCCGAGCAGGGCAAGCACACGGGCGCCGTGGATATCCTGGACCGGGTCCGGCGTGGCCTTCATGCCATCGAAGAACGTCTGCTTACGCACGTACGTGGACTTCGGATCCCAGGCGAACAGTTCGCCTTCGGGCACGTCGAGGCCCTTCCAGCGGTGGTCGCCGTCGAACACGGAGGCGTAGTCCTTGAGGAACATCTCGCGGCTGACGGTGCCGTTGACCACAGCCTCCACCTCGGCGTTGGTGGGCCAAATGTCCTTGAGGTACACATCGTTGCCGTCCTTGTCCGTGCCGAGCGACTGGGTTTCGAAGTCGAAGTCCATGCTGCCTGCGAGCGCGTAGGCGATGACGAGCGGCGGGGATGCCAGATAGTTCATCTTGACGTCGGGGCTGATGCGGCCTTCGAAGTTGCGGTTGCCAGAGAGCACGGCGGTGACGGTCATGTCGTTGGCGTTGATCGCCTCGCTGATCTCGGGTAGCAGCGGGCCGGAGTTGCCGATGCAGGTGGCGCATCCGAAGCCGACGAGCTGGTAGCCGAGGGCGTCGAGGTCGTCCTGGAGGCCGGCGGCCTTGAGGTAGTCGGCCACGACCTGGGAGCCCGGGGCGAGCGAGGTCTTGACCCACGGCTTGGGGGTGAGGCCCTTGGCGTGCGCGTTGCGGGCGATGAGGCCGGCGGCGATCATGACGCTCGGGTTGGATGTGTTGGTGCAGCTGGTGATGGAGGCGATGGCCACGGCACCGTTTTCGAGGTTGAAGTCGCCGCGGAAGTCGGTGGACACGGCCACGGGCTCCTTGACGGTCTTGTCGGTCTCGTAGGCGGGCAGCGTGTCTTCGAACGTCTGCTTGGATTCGGTGAGCTTGATGCGGTCCTGCGGGCGCTTGGGGCCAGCGATGGACGGGACCACGGTGCCGAGGTCGAGTTCCATGTATTCGGAGTACTGCGGTTCCACGTAGTCGGGGTCGGAGGCGTCGCCCCACAGCTTGTTGGCCTTGGCGTAGGCTTCCACGAGGGCGACCTGCTCGTCGCTGCGGCCGGTGAGGCGCAGGTAGTCGAGCGTGACGTCGTCGATCGGGAAGATGCCGCAGGTGGAACCGAATTCGGGGCTCATGTTGCCGATGGTGGCACGGTTGGCGAGCGGGACGGAGGCGATGCCCTCACCGTAGAATTCGACGAACTTGCCGACCACGCCGTGCTGGCGGAGCATGTCGGTGATGGTGAGCACCACGTCGGTGGCGGTGACCCCTTCGGGGATGGAGCCGGTGAGCTTGAAGCCGACGACGCGCGGAACGAGCATGGAGATCGGCTGGCCGAGCATGGCCGCCTCGGCTTCGATGCCGCCGACGCCCCAGCCGAGTACGCCGAGGCCGTTTTCGGTGGTGGTGTGCGAGTCGGTGCCCACGCAGGAGTCGAGGTAGGCGAGCGTGTTGCCGTTCTCCTCGGCGCGGGTCATGATCACCTTGGCCAGATATTCGATGTTGACCTGGTGGATGATGCCGGTTCCCGGCGGTACGACGCGGAAGTTGCGGAAGGCCTGCTGTCCCCAGCGCAGGAACTGGTAGCGTTCGCCGTTGCGCTGGTATTCGATGTCCATGTTCTGTTCGACGGCGTCGGCGAGCGCGTACTTGTCGATCTGGACGGAGTGGTCGATGACCATGTCGGACTGGACCTGCGGGTTGATGACCTCGGGGTCGCCGCCGAGATCCTTGACGGCGTCGCGCATGGTGGCGAGGTCGACGATGCACGGCACACCGGTGAAGTCCTGCATGACCACGCGGGAGGGGGTGAACTGGATCTCGTGGCTGGGTTCGGCGTTGGGGTCCCAGTCGAGCAGCGCCTTGACGTGGTCGTCGGTGATGTTGGCGCCGTCGATGTTGCGCACGAGATTCTCCACCAGCACCTTCAGTGAGTAGGGCAGGTGGTCGATGCCGGGCAGGTTGGCGATGGCATAGTAGTCATAATCCTTGCCCGCCACGTTGAGCGTGGTGAGCTGATCGTCATGGATGGACATACGGCCTCCGTGATCTTTACGAAATCAATAACAACATAGTTCTAGCGTGTTTTTGTTTCGTGTGTAATAATGCGCCCGATCTTTGGGACGATCCAGATGCAGACGAGGAAGATCACCGTGGCGATGGCCAGTGCGGCGATCGTTGCGGTCACCATGGGCCCTGTGGGGATGATGAGGGCGAAGAAGTTCGCGACGAATGGGATGAGCATGCCGGTCACGCCACAGATGGCGAAGAATGCGACGAGCGCGCCACGCCACGAGTTGAGGGGTCTGGCCACGCGGGAGAGCACGAACATGCCCATGAGGAACAGGATGATGGCGCTGGTGGCGCGCAGCGATTCCAGATCGGCGGGATTGTCGAGGTTCCAGTGCATGACGCGCGGCACGATCCATGCGCACAGCAATACCGACAGGCCGGTGGCGATGCCGCCGGGCAGGGCGAAGGCGACGACGCGTTTGAGGAAGCCGGGGATGTAGCGGCGGGTGTTCGGCGCGAGGGCGAGGATGAATGCGGGGGCTCCGATGGTGAGCGCGCCCACGTAGGTGATGTGGCGCGGCAGGTACGGGTAGGGCATGGCGGTGAGTACCACGCCGATGGAGATGATGGCGGAGTAGACGGTTTTGACCAGGAACAGGCTGGCGACGCGTTCCATGTTGGCCATGACCTGACGGCCGCGGGCGACCACGTCGGGCAGGTGGGAGAATTTGGAGTCGACGAGCACCACCTGGGCCACGGCCTTGGTGGCGGGGGCGGCGTTGCCCATGGCGATGCCGAGGTCGGCCTCCTTGATGGCGAGCGTGTCGTTGACGCCGTCGCCGGTCATGGCGACCACGTGATCGCGCTTGTGCAACGCCTGGACGATGGCCTTCTTCTGGTCGGGCAGGACTCGGCCGAGCACATCCACGTCCTCGAGGGTTTCGGCGAGCGCGTCAATGTCGTCGGGCAGTTCGCGTGCGTCCATGTATCGCGGGGTTGTGTCGCCGGTCAGATGTACCTTGCCGGCGATGGCAGCGACGGTGCGTGGATTGTCGCCGGAGATGATGCGGCAGCGTACGCCCTGTTCGCGGAACCAGGCAAGGGTCCGTTCCGCGTCCGGTCGGATGCGTTCGGTGCAGACGACGAGTGCGACGGGTGCCGCCGATGGATCCAGTGCCGGGTCGTCGCCGGAGACGGGGGCCGTGGATCGTGCCAGCAACACCACGCGGCTTCCCTGTTCTGCGTAGGAGTTGGCTTCGTGCAATACCGTGGAGTGGTTGTCGGCGAGTGCGGCGATCACCACTTCGGGGGCACCCATATACCAGGTGGCACCGTCGGGCGTGGTGATGGCGCTCCATTTGCGCGCCGATGAGAACGGTATACGATCCGCGACATCGCCGGCGGTGATGCCCTGCTCCCCCAGTCCGGCGAGGATGGCGCGGCCGGTGCCGTTGGGCTGGCTTTCATTCGCCAGATCGTAGAGCGCCTGTTCGGCCGCATGCCGTTCGGATTGGACGACCGCATCGTCGAGCATGACGAGCCGGTCGAAGGCGATGCCGCCGTCGGTGATGGTGCCGGTCTTGTCGAGGTTGAGCGCATCCACGCGGGCGAGCGTCTCCACGGATTCGAGTTCCTGCACGAGCGTGTTCTTGCGGGCGAGCCGCATGGCCGCCACGGCGAAGTTCAATGATGTAAGCAGAACGAGTCCTTCGGGGATCATGCCCACCACACCGGCGACGGCGGAAACCACGGCCTGCCGCCATGCGCCGGTGGCGATCGCCACATCCCAGCCTCCCACGGTGTTCAGCTGCGTCCAGATGAGCAGCACGCACAGCGGCACAACGAGGAACGTCATGAATTTGAGGATGGTGTTGATGCCCGCGTTAAGATCGGAATGCGTTTTCTTGTATACCTTGGCCTGCGCGGTGAGCGTAGCCGCGTAGCTGCGCGCCCCCACGGCGGTGACCCGGCCAAGCGCGAGCCCGGATACCGCGGTGGAACCGGAGTAGGCGGTGTCGCCGGGGTTCTTGCGCACGGTTCGGGATTCGCCGGTGAGCATGGATTCGTCGAGTTCCAGTCCCCAGGTTCGCAGGATCTCCAGATCGGCGGGCACCTGGTCGCCGGCGCGCACCCAGAGCAGATCGTCCTTGACGATGCGATCGTGGGCGATCTCCTGATTGATGCCGTCACGACGGATCAGATACGTGGATGCGACGAGGATGGAAAGCTTGTCGAGCGTACGCTTGGCCTTGAGCTCGGTGAGGATGCCGATGCCCGTGTTGATGATGATCACGAATCCGAACACGGAGTCGCGCCATTGTCCGGTGAGCAGCACCATGACCATGGCCACGGCGATGATCGCGTTGAACAACGTGAACACGTTGGATCGGATGATCTGGCCGATCGAACGGGACGACTTGTCCTGCGTGATGTTGACCTCACCCTGCATGACGCGTTTGCTCACCTGTTCGCCGGTAAGTCCCGTCATGTCTACTTCGGGCATCGTGTTCTGCTGTGCCACCACTGCGCCGCCTTTCCGCTCCTGCACCGTATTCATTATGTCAGCGGCAATGCGGCTCCCGGCTCTGCGCACACGGAAACTCCGCGAAAATCACTCTTGAGGATGAGCAAGGATAAGCCAGGCACGCTCACTCCTCACGTATTATTCCGCCACTCCGGTGAGCAGCACGTTCATGGTCTTGGTGTGAGGCTTGTCGTCGATCACCCGCATCAGCGCGTCGCCGATGGCATAGTTCACCCCGCCGGTCTGCGCATCGTGTGACACCACCACGAGTCGTGCCGCATATAGAGTCTGGTCGTCGGGTTCGATCGAACTAGCCAGAAGGACCACGGGGATGCCCGCCTTGCGCGCCTTGGTGAGCGCTTCCTCCCAGCCTGTGGACTGGTCGGCGTGCAATACGATCGCCTTCACATTGCGATCAAGAAAATCGCTGACGGCACGCTGCTGGCTGCCGGCGTCCGTGTTCCCCGCGGCATACAACGCGGGCATGCGATCGTTGCCGATCGCCTCCACGATCCGGGAATCAAGATTCGCGTTGTCGGGATCGGCACTGCCCACCACACCGACCGTGGCGTCGGCACGGTCGATGCCGTCATGGGCGATCGCCGCCTCAGTCTCCTGCGTATCCCCCACCGCCTTGTCCTGCGGCATGCACCCCGCCAACGGCAGCATCATGCACATCAGCGCGGCCACTGCAATGGCATGTCTGCCCCATCTCACCATTCGACTGTTCATCATCGTTATTGTACGCAACGTCACGGTATGCTGGCCTGCATGGGAAACGAGATGTCACGCCCACAGAGGATCCGGATCGCCATCGTGGACAATGATGCACTGTCGCTGAAATTCCTGAGCATGTTTCTGCAGCAGACCAATCCAATGATTCAGGTTCTCTGGACATGCACCACAGGAGAGAAGGCAATACAGCAGGTGTTCGAACCGGATGCACAGCCCGACATACTGCTCGTGGATATGAGTCTTGGTGACATGAGCGGGGCCAGTGTTTGCCGTGAAATCAGACGAAGGACCGACCGGGTGCGGATACTGGGCATCACGTCGTTCACATTGGACCGTTATGCGCAACGATTCGCCGACGCCGGAGGCCAGGGGATTCTCGGCAAGGAGAACATGCGCGATATCGCGCTCGCCATAGGCACGGTGCTGAAGAAAGAGAGCCTTTCGGATTCATCGATTGACATGACCCCCACGGTCACGTTCGACGATGCCAAGACCGCGCATCAGAGGCTCCGTACGGCACAGGATCCATCCCAGCTGCTGAGTCCCACGGAACAGCGCGTATTGGAATTGTACGCCAATGGAGACAACATGGCCGAGGTAGCCAAAAAACTCTCCATATCGGAAGGCACTGTCAAGACGCACATCACACGACTGGAGAAGAAGCTCGGCCTGTCCTCAAGGCAACAGGTCATCGTGCACTGGTGGACCGACAAACGCTGAAAAACGAGAGGACGTAACATGACACATCAATCACGATGGACGGCATGGATTACACGACAGTTCCCCTATCTTAGTGCCGCGCTGGCCTTATTGGCGCTTGCCATGGTCGATGCAATATCGCGCGCAACATGGACACCATTGGGAATCGGGTACTTTGGTGTTTTTCTGATACTTGATGCAGTCATGGCTTGCCGTCCGATGATCGGCAGCGTTTCCATGATGGCGTTTTCCATCATTGGGAGTCTGATCACTCAAACAGTCTCCCCGAATCCCATAGTAACCGCCATGGTCGCTTTGATATTACTGGGATATTGTAGGCCGAAACTCGGCCTGATACTCGGGTGTATGGAAATAGTCTGTCCTTTTATCAATATCGCGCTTAGATATCCAGTGGACTTTGACCTATACAGTGCCGTTAACATGTGTGCGCTGACGGCACTCTGCTACTTCATCGGATACGCCTTACGTTGGAAAGACCAAGCAGCCAAAGCCGCAGTATTAAAATCGCAGCTCGGTCATCTTCAGCACACCTTGACGGTTGCCACTGCCCTCCACGATACGACGTCATCCAATCTCAGCAACATCATGCAGGTCACCCAGATGCATCTCATCAACAAGGAGGATGCCAGTAAGGACGACTGGCAATTAATCAATGCCAAGGCGACCGAGGCTCTCCACGGTGTACACCACGTGATTGCCTTGCTCGACGCCGATCAGCAATCGGTCAAGACCGAGCCTCGGCAGTCGTTCATGGAACGATTGGAATCCTGCGTAAAATTCGAGGAAACCACGCTACACAATGCCGGATTTGTCGGTACTACGTCCATTACCGGGGTCGGCAACTCATCCGATCCTCAACGAGGCCAAGCCGTATTGGACGCACTAAGCGAAATTTATCGCAACATTGAGCGCCACGCTAATCCCGATTTCTTCTACAAGGTCTCCATCAGTATCGATAATTCCATCAGCATACTTGCGAGCAATACTTGCCGCGACAAACATCTCTGTTCCATTCCCCACGGCAAAGGGCTAAAGGTGCACACCAAACGGATAGCCTCGCTCGGAGGCACCTTTACAAGCCATAAAAACGGCAACCAATGGAACGTTATACTTCAAATGCCATTGCGCTAGCTTATTTACTATGAGGACAACCAAGAGGAAACAGCCAGGGAATAATGCATCCAATATTCGTAGGCTGAGGCTCATTGAGATTAGCGTCATTCTCCCCCGTGCTGGCCATAGAGCCGAACAACGTAGCCAGTGTCATGAGTATGGCGGCAGTCGTCTTCATATCAGAAGGCCTCCTTGCATAGGATGTATATCGATATCGCTGTTATACGCCACACGCCTCTGTCATAACGTCGGTATGTATTCCCCTGGGATACATACCCTTTTGGCATTCACGACATCGTATTCTTTTGGGATACCTTTGCTCGACCCGCGATATCCGTGGCATTCATACTGAAGTCATCCTCCAAATCGGAGGATCATTCAATATGAATGCACATAGAAGGAGCTCATTATGAGCAACAAGGACATCACCGGCATCGTCGGCGACGAGTTCAAGGATCTCAACACCGAAGACATGGCCATGCTCACCGGCCGCGGCTCGAACGACGTCGCACCTGCCTCCACACCGACGGCAACAACCGTCACCGTCAGTTTTGTCGTGACTGTTTCCTACGGGTTCGCAACGAAGAAGTTCAAGTGCAGCAAGCACTGAGCTAAAACCCATACTCAGCGTGCCTGCAGAGTTCCGAGCCTCCCACAGGCACGCCGATTTATACCTATTTAACCAAAAGGAAAGAGACAATCATGAAAGCTTGCATGTGGAAAGATTTTCGCTATTTCACAACGCCGACAAATCTGCTCCTGTTTTTCCTGCTTTCCTGCATCATGCCATTGGGAGTCGTTGCGGTCTACCAGAATAATATCCTGAGCCTAGGAACCTATACGCTTAGTTTTTTCTTCTTCTATGCTCCTGCATTGGCTTGCACCCTATCCGTTGAGCAGGATAAAAGAGAGAACATTATAGAACAGTTCCATCAGGCCGAAAGATCAGTAGTCCAATATGCGCTGGCAAAGAATGCCCTTCCACTAGCTGCCGCATCTCTCGCCTGCATTCTCAATGCTGTTTTCCTCGTATACCGCGGTCTTTTGCCCTTGAGTACGAAATTCCTGTCCTACTGCGCCATGCAAATTCTTTGGATGGCTCCCTTCATCTTCTTTTCCACGGAGATCTCAATACTGTATATCTCAACCAAGAAGAAAATCCAGCATACCGATGAACTCATCATGTTCATACCAGCGCTCGTAATGGCTATTCCAGCAGCCCTTAAACCACTCATTTCCATTGAAATATTTGCCTTTATTATGGCAATGATTGCCTTAGTGATTGGAGCGGTCGCCTGCGCCATTCTCGCATATCGGTATCCTGCCAATCTCCAGTAGGAATCGCATATTGCCTTCGTAGATGTCGACATCAAAGAAAGCTTTCATATCATGAATCTCCCCTCAATCTCATCTACCCTTTCCATCGCGGAACGATATCAGCATCACAAGTCTTCCACACACTGCAATATGGCATATGACTCATTCCGCCTTTGGACTTCCCGCAACTCCTCGTTGACGTCAAAAGACTTCGACTCGATGCTGAAACTGCGCGGATACGATAAGGATCGATACGCGCAGTGCGTCAGCGAGGCTCCTGAAATGAGTCATGAAGAGCTGTTGGAGCGCGAAGCATGGTATCATTTCTTTTCCGTCATCGAGGAGTGCAACACGGACGAGGCAACGCCGTTCGACGCGGAGGCCGGATATCTCAATGCATTCATGCCGTTCGTGGCATATGCGCATCAGAAGCTTTCCGATGCATTCGACAATGCCATATGCATGGCGAACAATGAGCATGCCGGCACTGTGATGGAGCAGTGCCTGATTGCGCTTGGTTCGCGTTTGCTCAACATTGGATTGAAAACGCTGGTATTGGAGCTCAACCGCGAGCGCATGAATGGGCACCTGTCTGGAGAAGACTCTCACGCACGATTCGCAGCATATACCCGCATCGCCGCACAGCCGGAATACCGGACCGCACTGTTCGACCGGTACCCTGTCCTTGCCCGTATGCTCACTCAGGCCACGAATTATTTCATCACGTTCGTGTCGGAGATCGTGCGACGTGTGGACGACAACGCCATGGAGCTCGCCACGCTTCTGCATACGGAAGCTCCGCTTCGGTTGGAATCCATGGAGCTGGACGGCGGCGACTCGCATGATCATGGTCGCACCGCCGCGATGCTGACCATCAACGATAGCAAGGTGGCCTATAAGCCGCGTAATCTGTCGATTCACACCATGTTCGCCGATTTGACTCATGCCTGCGAACGCCATGCCGGTTTTCTGCCGATGCATGTGCCCGGCATTCTGGATAAGGGCACGTATGCGTTCGAGGAATTCGTCGCCAAACGCGACTGCACTACCGAGGATGAAGTCCGCCGCTACTATACGCGGTTCGGTCAGCTGTTGGGGCTGGTGTGGTTCCTGCATGGCAATGACATGCACTACGAGAACATCATTCCATGCGGCGAATATCCGCAGATCATCGACTATGAAACCATCGCCACGAATTACGTGATGATGGACCTGCCGCAGGATTCCGCAGACATGGTGGTGCAGCAACGACTCCGCGACTCCCTTGCCGGCAGTTCGTTCCTGCCCACGCGCATGATACTTGATGCCGCGGGGCATGCCGTGGATCTGAGCGCATTGAATCCCGAGGATCAGCGGATTCCATCCACCATTGCGGTTCCCGTGGATCTCGACAGCGATCAGGCTCGCTACGAGCGTCAGGATGGTGTGTTCAGCAAGCGTGAATATCTGCTGCACATCAATGGCATGCTGGCGGACCCGTACCGATACGGCGGGGAGATGCTGCACGGATTCGATCTGGCCATGGACGCATTGCGCGCCGTTGATGAGGCGGAGCTGCGCGGCATTGTGGAACGGGATGCCAATGTCTGCCGTATTCTGGTGCGCGCCACGAACATCTATGCCCGGTTCCAGGATTTCATCCATCATCCGTCGGCTTTGACGGATATGACCAAGGTGGAGGCCGTGCTGGAGAACCTGTACGTGTTCCCCTATCACAACAAGGCGATTTTCCTCAGCGAGTACCGGCAGATGATGGAGGGAGACATCCCCATGTTCACTGCGCGGCTCAACAGTCGCGACATGCAGGAGCCCGGCGGCGGCACCATCGGACCGGTGTTCGAACGCAGCGTGGCGGAACGGATCCTGGACACGTATGCGCATCTTGAGCGGGAGGCGGAATTCCAGCGTCAGCTGATTCGCAATGCGCTGAGACTTTCGGTGAATGATCCGCTTCCAGTATCTCCGATGGCGAAATTCGACGGTGATTCCGACCTCGATGTCGATGATGCCGAGACAGTCATCACCGCGTATCCTGCCGCCGCGGCACGGTATCTGCATGATCAAGCGGTGTACGACGACACGCACAAGACGGTATCATGGGTCGCTGCTCAGCGGGTTCTCGACCCAAATCAGGCCGACGACGTCGAACCGGATTTTCTCGCCGCTCCACCTGTGGATGAGGTCTATCTGGGTACTGGCGGCGCGGCCATGTTCCTTGCCCAGCTTGCCAATGTTCGCACGGGGAAATCTGGCGATGCGGATGAGCGTCTCGCCCGTATGACGATGCATTCGCTGATCAATCGCGTCATGCCCAGTGCCTCGTTATCCGCATTCACCGGACCTGCCTCGCATCTCTATCCTGCACTGATGCTCAGGAATCTTGGCATGGCCGGCAATGATGTCAATGACTATCTGATGCGTGCCGTGAACTATCTCGACACGTACACGACCAAGGATCTCGACGAGCGCATCGCCCAGGCAAAGCCGGACGACAAGCCCTGTCACACGGATTATCTGACCGGTGCCGCCGGCATGGTCATCGCCTATCTCGAGACCTGGCGGCAGCTGGGCGATGATGACATCCTTTTGCAGACGGTATGTCTGGGACGAAAACTCGTCATGCTGGTGAAGCAGTACTGGGATCTCGACACGGTTGACGGCGAGACGGTCTATCCCACCGGTGCCGCGCATGGATTGGAGGGCATCACCGTGGCGATGTGGCGGCTGTTTCGAGCCACTGGAGATGAGACATTCGCCGGATTCGCGCACCAGCTATGGGACCGTGCCATGACGCGCCGCGCCGCGCGGACCGCCGCTGGCACCGTCTTCCCCTCCAAGTGGTGTCGTGGTGATCTCGGCGTGCTGTGGGCGCAGAACGAGCTGGAACGGTATGGCGATGACCGTCACCGCTTCTTCACCGAAGACGTCGAAAAGCCGTTCGTATCGTATGCCGATGTTCATGCACGATTCGCGAACGCCCGGTGGCAGGACGACAGTCTATGCCATGGACGTAGCGGCGGTATCGACGTGCTGGTTTCCGTGGCGAACACCACCGGTGACGAACGCTATCGGGATCTTGCCCACACGATCGCGCGTGGCATGATCGCCGAGGCACAGGCACGGCACGGTGGCTTCGACTTCGGCCGAATCCCAGCGTTCCCCGATCTTTCCGTGTTCCTCGGTCCGCTCGGTGCGGCCTACGCGCTGCTGAGGCTCGCTCACCCTACCGTACCGTCCCTGTTGTCACTGGAGGTGTGACATGTTTCGAATCCTCGCCTATTGCGGGTCTCGCAACCCGGAATCCCGCACTTTGCAGGCCATCACACTTATTTGGGAGCAGCTCACCGACATCGCCGCCGACGCGACGCAGTGGACGATACTCACACCGCAGGATCTGACGATTCTGCCGTCGGATGGCACCGCTCGTGAATTCTTCACTGGCATCGACCATATAGAACGCTCCGGGAAGGATGATTCCGGCAGGATCAAACGGCTCATGGAGGAATGCGACTATCTGGTCCTCGGCTCGCCCACCTACGGTCACAACGTGTCGGGCGATCTGAAGATCCTCATGGACCGGCTCACCTACTGGGGGCACCTGTTCCGGCTGGCGAACAAGCCAGGCATGGCCGTGGTGGCCGCCAGCACCAACGGGTTCCTCAAGGTCGGCGGCATGCTCGAACAGTTTCTCGACACGCTTGGGGTGGTCCACGACCCGACCGTGTACACCACGTTTCCTGACCCGCTTGATGCGAGGCGTGCACGGCAGACGGCATCCAGGATCTGGTCCGCGCTGAACCGCGCGGATCCCGTGCTGCACGCCAACGAGCGGCAGGAGGCGATGTTCCAGTCATATCAGCGGCAATACATCGAACGACCAGACGAGGACGCCGAACACCGGTACTGGCAGGAGCATGGCATGTTCGACTGCGACACCTTGCAGGAATACTTCCGACTGGTCGCGCAGCGGGAAACAGCAGAGAAAGGACGATGAACGATGAGCGACAACGAAATGATGAACGAAAACGAACAGAACCAGCAGAGCAAACCCCCGATCATCGCGGTGCAGGACATCACCTTCGGATACAAGCGCAAGCAGAGCGTGCTCGAACACGTGAGCTTCGACGTGCCCAAGGGACAGTCGCTGGCGATCCTCGGCTACAACGGCGTGGGCAAAACCACGTTGTTCAACCTCATCGTCGGACTGCTGCGCCCATGGTCCGGTCAGGCGATCATCAACAAGCGTTACGTACCGTCCATGCGCGACGTGTTCGAAATGACTGAGCAGGCGAACATGATCAATTCGATGACCGTGCGCGACAACATCAAGTTCCGCAAGCTCCTATTCGACAATCGCAAGGCCCGCAAGGCCGGTGCCAAGACGATTGATCTTGCCACGCTGGAGGATCAGAAGCTCGTGCAGGCGTTCGGCATCGGCGAGCATCTGGACAAGAAGGTGTCGGATCTGAGTTCGGGACTGCGCAAACGCGCCGGACTCGTGGCCGGCATGCTGCTCGACCCGCATGTGATCATGCTCGACGAGCCGACGAATTCGGTGGATCCGCTCACCCGACAGCTGCTTGTGGACTACATCAACCAGCTGCGCGCGGATGGTCGGACGATTCTGACCATCACGCATGACCTGCACTACTGCTGGGAGGTGGCCGACCGGATCATCATCCTCGATCACAAGCGTCTGATCGCCGATCACATGATCGCCGATTTCCCCACGTTCGAGGAGTTCGAAAAGGCCGCCACCCTCGGTCAGGAGAAGACGCACGTCGATTTCGGCATCAACGACTGACGGGCACTCTGTTACTCGGCCGACCGGAACCATTTACGGAGGATTCATTCATCATGCGCATCATGTCGCCGTTGAGACTATGGCGCTGCCGTCGCCGCCGGTACCACGTGCCGCTGGTCGAGCAGGGTGAGCACAGCGAATGCGGGCTCGCCTGCGCCGCCATGCTGCTGCTCGCCTACGGGCGGCGAACCAGTCTGGAGGATCTACGTACCCGGTACGGCGTGCCGCGCGGGGGCATGAGCATGCAGGACATCGTCACCGTGCTCACCGACTTCCGTGTCTCATGCCGTGGCGTAGTCAGCCCCGCCACCATCGAGGGGACCGGCCGGCCGACCCCTAGGGTTCTCCGTGCGATGAAGTCACTGGCGGTGCCGGTGATCATGTTCTGGGATCAGCAGCATTTCGTGGTGTTGGAAAGCTATCGGTTTGGCCGGTTCCGCATCCTTGATCCGGCCAGGGGACGGCTCGCGTTGACCGACGAGGAATTCGTCGCCCATTTTTCGGGAGTCATGCTCATCAGCACCCCCAGCATCGAGGACGACGGATTCGATGATGAGGAGAATCGTGAAGGCGCCGAAGCCGAACAGGCCGAACGGACCGGTATCGGCGGGGAAAACGGCACGGGGAATCAGGATGCGATCCCGGACATGCGGAAGCTGAGGAATCGTATCCGTCTGCGGTTGCGTCTGATCGGCACCGGCACGTTGCGTCATATCGGGCAGTTCATCCGACGTTCCCCCTTCGCATTCGCGGCGACGCTACTGCTGTCGTTTGCGATTCAGGGTCTGGGGCTGATCGTGCCGTCGGTCACCACGTTCATGGTGGATCATCAGACGTTGGCCGATACGGACTCGTTCTTCATGCTCGCGCTATGCGTGGTGGCCGGTTCGCTGGCGATGTCATATTTCGTTAACGCATTCAACGATCTGGTGCTCACTCGTCTGCAGGTATCGTTCGGCCGGTTCCTGTTCGACCGATACATGCGTGGCGTACTGGATCGCGATTACGCGTTCTTCATCAACCGATCGAGCGGTGATCTGATCTACCGTGCGAATCTGGTGATGGTGATCGAACAGACACTGACCACCGGTCTGATCGGCTCACTCGTCTCATTCGTGTTTCTCATCGTGTATCTGGTCATGATGATCGTCTATTCGGTGCCGCTCACCGTGATGACGCTGACGGTGTGCGCGCTGATCCTGATCGTATCCGTGGTGTATGCGGCACGGTCCAAGATGTTGGTGGACAAGGAGACGCAGGCGCAGTCCGCGGTGCAGCAGTCGTTCATCGAGATCTTCTCCGGCATCGAGACGGTGAAAAGCCTCAATCTGGAATCGCATTTCCATGACCAGTGGCATGACGCGTTGGAACGGCAGTTGGGATTCCAAGCCCGGCGTGGACGGCTGGAGGCATGGCTGTCGTCACTGTCCGGAGCGTTGATCTTCGCGCTGCCTCTGGCGGTGGTGATGTTCGGCTCCCTGCTGGCGGGACACAGTATGATCGGGCTCGGCGGAGTCGTCGGTTTCATGACACTGGCATCGTCGTTCGCCACGCCGTTCGCCGGCATCATGGGGTCGATCAGTCAGTTCGCCGCCATCGGCACATACATCCGCAAGGTGATGGAGATCATTCCCAACGACGAAGACAGTGCCGACGAAGACAGTGCTCGTGCCGATGATTCCCCGAATGCTCTGCCGGTTCGGGAGATCCCCCAACGGCTGCATGCGGCTGACGTGTCCTACTCGTATTCGGTGTTCAGCAAACCGGTGGTGGAACATATCGACATCGATCTGGATGCAGGGAAAAAGATCGCGATCGTCGGACCGACCGGTTCAGGTAAGAGCACGGTGTTGCGTATACTCGCCGGACTGGTGGCACCCACCAGCGGACGGATGCTGGTGGAGGAGCCGGGCGCGGCGCATCCTCTGACGGCACAGTCCTCCGAATGGAGAGCCCGACATCTGGCGTTCGTGCATCAGGACTCCATGGTGTTCAACGAGACGCTGCGCGACAACATTCTGCTGCATCGAGACGATATCGCCCCGCAACGGCTGGCGGAGATCTGCCAGACCGTGGGCATCGACGAATCGATGATGAGCCCGACCATGGGTTTGGACACCATGATCAGCGAACACGGCATGAATCTGTCCGGCGGGCAGAAGCAGAAGATCGCGTTGGCCCGTGCGCTGGTGACCGATCCTGCGTTTGTGCTGCTCGACGAGCCGACCAGCGCGCTCGACAATCGATCCGAACAGCGGGTGATGGACTATCTGCTCTCCTCGCCGTGCGGGTGCGCGGTGGTGGCTCATCGACTGAACGCGATCCGACGGTTCGACGAGATTCTGGTCATGGATCATGGTCGTATCGTGGAACGCGGCACGCATGATGAGCTCATGCAGCTGGACGGCGTGTATGCGGGATTGTATGGACGCGGCCAGTGACGCGCTGAGTAATCGCGGATGGGCGTGATTCGGGGGGCGCACGACCAGCGGATGCTTGTTGGTCACACGATTGCGCCGAACAAGCACGAAACCATCGCCTCGATGCTTATTTGTCGCACGTGTGCAACGCATGAGCATCGAGGCCATTCTCTGGTACTTGTTTGACACACGCATGTGTCGGATGGGGCAGCTGGCGCTTCCCTCGGTGTGTATCCGACGTATCCATGCGTCGAATACACACCGAGGCAGTATGCTCACCGGTACGGGAGCCTCCGCGGGAACGCTGCGGGAGCATCACTTGGTGAAGAGGGCCACCGTTTCGACGTGATGGGTGTTGGGGTAGATGTCGAAGCCCTGAATGTGTGCCAGATCGTAGCCGAGATCAGTGAGCGTTGCCGTGTCGCGGGCGAGGCTCGTCGGGTCGCAGGCCACGTAGATCACGCTGCGGGTGCCGGAATCGGCGATCTGCTCGCACACGCGCCTCTTCGCGCCGGCGCGCGGCGGGTCGAGCACCACCACGTCCGGCAGGGCGAGATTCTTCGGAATGTTGCGCAGCGTCTTCGACACATCGCCGGCGCGGAAATCCACATTATCCAGTCCGGCGGCACGCAGATTGCGCTGGGCGCTTTTCACGGCGGTCTTGGCACCTTCGATGCTGAGCACCTGCGTCCGTTCGACGGTCGCGGCGGCCAATGGCAGCGTGAACAGGCCTGACCCGGAATACAGATCCCACAACACGGCCGATTCGGCACCGTCAAGTCGCTCCCGTACCAGATCGATCACCTCGTTCGCCAAGGCGATCGGCGCCTGATGGTGCACCTGCCAGAAGCCGCCGGCATCCACGGTGTAGGTAAACTCATGGCCGTCGTTGAGTCGCACGGTTTCAGTGAGCGTCTGGGAACCGGACTTCAGCTTGCCGTCGACAAGCAGAGCGTAATTGTCGCCGACAGCTGCGGGAATATCGTCATCCGACGATGCATTATTGCGCGGTTCGGGCACGGCAAGACGAATCTGGGATCCGGGGATGAATCCGCCCTCCCAGACCCGCTGCCGATCAGCCACGGCGTTAAGCGCGTCGGTGGCGAGCGGCATCGCGTCAAGCGGCACGCGGATGTGCGACTCGCGTCGGCGCATGGACGGACGGCCCTCATCATCGGCGATCATCTCGATGCGGGTACGCCAGCCGAGACCGTTGCGATCCACATCATCAGGCACGCCGACCACGGGCACCTCGACATCCACATGGCCGAGACGACGCATCTGTTCGCCGATCGTCGAGGACTTCCATCGCAGCTGTCCCGGAATGGACACATGCACCATGTCGGCGCCACCCACTCCCCCGCCCCAGGCGAGCGGACCGGCGAGCGGCCAGACGGGGTCCACACGGTCGGCGCTCGGTTCGATCACCTCGACGACCTCGCCGGTCCAGAACCGGTCATCCCGGTCATGCGGCTCGTCAAGACGGATGTCCACCAATTCACCCGGCAATGCGAAACGAACGAACACCACCCGTCCGTCGATATGCGCCACGCACCGGCCCTGATCGGCATAGCGTTCGATACGGACCTGAGTGTTCATAGGGTTTCCTTTCATACAGTTGCGATGGCTGCGACGGTCATGCCTGCTCGTCGGCGGACTCTGCATTAGCGGACTCTGCATTAGCGGCCCGCTCGGCAAGACGATGACGATGCAATGGCGTGGCGATGACCAGCCACGAAGCCCAGATGGCAGCGGCGAACAACGGCACGCCCATGATGAGCCGCGCCGTGCCCAGCCAGCCCACATGATTCGTCAGATACATGGGCACCTGCACGCCAAGACGGGCGGCGAACACCACGATCCACAACCCGGTGACGGTCATGTACGCGCGCAGCAGCGGCTTGTCGTCACGCCACGCGGACAGCCATGCGCGCGGGTGCTCGATCACCGGATTGCGCACGAACTCCACCAGCGCGCCGATGCCCGGGATACGAACAAGCAGAGAAATCGCCAACACCACGATCCAGAACGTATTGACCAGGAAACCCGGCAGATAGTAGTTGCGCGCATCATGGCTGAACCACGCCCACACCAGGCAGATCGCCACCGCGAACACGCCGGCGAGCGCGCCCATGACCGACTGCCGTTGCACAAGGCGGACGATCACCTGGATCACGGCGAGCGCCGCGGAAACCATGATCGTCAGCTGCAGGTCGCGGGTGGCGACGAACAGCACCACGAACACCACGCCGGGCAGTACGGATTCGAGTACGCCGCGCGGGCCCCCGATGGCGTCGATGACGGAGAAGTCCTCGTTGGCCAGCGACGCCATGCCGCTGCGTTTGCCGGTGTCGCCGGGGTCGGTCTTGTGATTGAACAGGCCCATGCCGGATCAGCGCACTTCGGAGAACAACGGGCCGCGACGCAGCGTGGTCTGTGTTTCCGTTTCGAGGGTCTTGCTCAGCGGTCCCTTGGGCTTGCCGGGGATCTCCACAGCCTGGGACTCGCCGGAGTCTTCACCCTCCTCGATCTTGCCTTCAGCCGCAGCCTGCTTGGCACGTTCGGCCGGGCCGATCGGCGGGTGCATGGGAATCAGGTCACGGGGGGCAAGCGGTTCATCGCCGCGCTCCACCACCACGTCGGAGAAGTACTTGTCGAGCGTCTTCTTCTCCTCGCTGTCCGGATCGGTGGCGGCAGGGCCGGAGAACACGCCGCGCAGCATCCAACGCGGTCCGTCCACGCCCACGATGCGGGTCTTGAGCACCTTCTTGCCGACCGTGACGGGAAGGATCAGCTCCTTGCCGAACGTGCCGTCCTGCTCCTTGGCGTCATGGTTGGCGTCCATGAGGTCGCTGCGCACGTCGTCCCACAGGCCGAAGGACTTGGGGGCCGCGAACGCCTCCAGCTCCAGACTGGAGTCGCCCCAGGTGATGGTGGCACCCAGAATCTGGTTGGTCTGGCGGTTGCCCTTCAGGCGCAGTTCGATGCCCTGGAGGAACGGCAGGTAGAGGGAGCCGATGTCGAGGTAGTCGTCGTAGTCGGGGATGTTGTCGTCATCCACGTCCCACGGGCCCTGATCCTCGCCGCGCTCGCCATCGGCGGTGGGCTGACGGTCGGCACGCGGTTCGGCGGCGGACTTGTCGGCGTCGTCGGAGTCACTGGACTCATCGACGATGTCGATGTCCGTTTCCTTGTCCTTCTCCTTGGCTTCCTCCTCGGCGTGCTTCTTCCTGCCGAATCCGAACAGTCCCATGGTGCCTCGTTTCTCAAACGTTCGAACGGTGAGTTTTTCCGTTACATAGACTACACGTTGTACATGATGCTCAGTGGAGCGTGGTCCGACCATCGGGCTTCGTAGGTGGGCGCCTTGTCGATGACGAATCCGCAGGCGGTCTCCGCCAGCTCCGGCGTGGCGAACTGGTAGTCGAGCCGCCAGCCGACGTTGTTGTCGAACGCGCGGCCACGCTGGCTCCACCAGGTGTACGGTCCCTGAATGTCTCCGGCGAGATCGCGCATCACGTCGACGAACTCGTATTCGTCGAGCCACCGGTCCACGTAGGCACGCTCCTCCGGCAGGAATCCGGCGTGTTTGACGTTGCCTTTCGCGTTCTTGATGTCGAGCGGCGTGTGCGCGATGTTGAAGTCGCCGCACAGCACGGCCTGTCTGCCGCCGCGTGCGGCCTCGTCGCGCAGTTCGCCGAGCCGGACGAGCATGTGGTCGAGGAACCGGTACTTCTGCGCCATCTTCGTCTCGTCTTCGGCGCTGCCCGCGTGCACGTACACGCACGCGATAGTGATCGTATAGCCCTGCGGCGTGGTGACGTCGGCCTCGATCCACCGACCGGAGTCCACGTCCTCGTCCAGTCCGGGCAGACCACGCCGAGTGGCGACTACAGGCAGCGCGGACAGCAATCCGACGCCGGCCCGGCCCTTGACCCGGCAAACCTCGTTCAGCCGATGCAGGTCACCGGGGTCGGACAGCGCACCGGCGTCGACATATCGTCGTGCAAAGTCGTCGAAGATCGGATCGATCTCGTTCTGGGGAGCGCGCACCTCCTGCATGCACCACACGTCAGGGGTATGGGCGTCAACCCATTTTCCTACGTTCTTGCGTCGGGCGGCGCGAATGCCGTTCATGTTCGAAGTGGTGATCGTAATCGTCATGGTTCCTCCAGTGTAGTAGCGACGATGCGACGGCAGCGGCATCGTGACGGCACGGTGCCACGTGACTGAATATGCGGCCGTGTCAAGTCAGGCGCGGGGAAAAGCCTGATTGTAGCGCTGGGTGAGCTGTTCGATGGAGACGTGCGTGTAGCGTTGCGTGGTCTGCAGCGAGGAATGGCCGAGCATCTCCTGCACCTCGCGCAGGTCGGCGCCGCCGTCAAGCATGTGGGTGGCGGCGGAATGGCGCAACGCATGGGGGCTGATATCCGGTACGCCGGCGGCCGCCGCACAGCGATGCACCACCGCGCGGGCCTGCCGCGCATCCAACCGGCCTCCTCGCACGCCGAGAAACACGGCCGTCGACGAGCGCCCGGCATGCTCGAGCACCCACGGATGTCCCTCATCAAGCCATTGCGAAAGCGCCGTGGCCGCCGGCACGCCGAACGGCACCACACGCTGCTTGTTGCCCTTGCCGGTCACGCGGATGGTGCGCGCGGAGAAGTCGACATCCCGCAGATCCAGGCCGATAAGCTCCGAGACGCGGATGCCGGTGGCATACAGCAGCTCCATGATGGCGGCATCGCGCAGGGCGAGTGCATGCCGCTTGGCTGTTCCCTCGGGTGAGTCATCCGTCGACTTGGCACGCCCATTCGGCGTATTCGCCCCGGCCTCGCCTGATTTCGAGGATGCGACGGATGCGGCATCCACGCTGTTCATCAGCGTCTCCGCTTGCTCCTCGCTCAGCACGGCCGGCAGCGTCGAGGGGATCTTCGGCGTCTTGAGCCCCGCCGCCGGATCGGAGGTGATCATGCCGCGGTCCTGCAGGAACGCGAAGAACGACCGCACGGACACCACCTTGCGCGCCATGGAGGAACGCGCGTGGGATCGTGACTCAAAGGCGAGCCACGACCGCAGGTCATTCACCGTCACCGCGTTGAGCGACGTCACGCCGTACAGGTGCAGCATGTGCAGGCATCCCGACAGATCGGCCCCATAGGAGCGCACGGTGTTCGCACTCAGGCCGCGATTGCGCGTCAAATACTCCAGAAACGCGTCCAGCTGGCGGTCATACTCCATCCGGCTCCTCACTTTCGGCATGCAGCGCACTCCTCACTGGTCATGTCCCTGATCATGACGACGAGTGCGACATTCCCACGATAGGACATGCCGTTGTTTCGGGCGTGGTGGTTGTCCTCCGGCGGAATCTATGGTTTAACAGAAAGGTGAACACTACCGACAACGCCATCACCCCCGCCGAGACAACCGGCGACATCGTACTCACCTTCGTGGTCCCCTCCTACAATGTGGAGGACTATCTGGGCCGCTGCCTCTCCTCACTGCTCATCGAACAGGACCTGAGCGACACGGAGATCCTCATCGTCAACGACGGTTCCAAGGATGGGACCGCCGCGCTCGCCCGAGAATACGAGAAACGCTATCCGAACGTGATCCGGGTGATCGATCAGGAGAACAAGGGCCATGGCGGCGCGGTGAACACGGGCGTGGCCAACGCCAGGGGCATGTACGTCAAGGTCGTCGACGCCGACGACTGGCTCGACATGATGGCGCTGCGCAATGTGCTGGCCGAACTGCGTACGCAGGCCCGTGCCAAGGCTCCGATCGATCTGCTCATCACCAACTACACGTACGAGAAGCAGGGCAAGCGCATCAAGCAGACGATTCGATACCGTGGCGTGCTACCCGTCAACCGGACCCTCGGATGGAACGACGTCAAACGGTTCCGTCCCGATCAGAACCTGCTCATGCACTCGCTGATCTACCGCACCAAGGTGCTGCGGGAGAAGGCGAGGCTCGCATTGCCCGAGCACACGTTCTACGTGGACAACATCTATGCGTATGCGCCCCTGCCACAGGTGCGCACGCTCATGTACATGGACGAGGACCTGTACCGGTACTTCATCGGCCGCGAAGGGCAGTCGGTGGAGAAGGACACGATGATCCGCCGCATCGACCAGCTGATCCGCGTGGTGCGCACCATGATCGACGCCACGCCGTCGCCCGATGCCGTGCCGACCGGACTGTACCGCTACATGATCCACTATCTGACCATCAACATGGCCATTGACTCCGTGTTCATGGTGCTGTCCAAGGACAAGGAGAACTACCGCCGCAAGGACGAACTGTGGGCGTATCTCGCCGAACACGCGCCCGAGGCGGACAAGGCGGTGCGCCGGACGATGATCGGACGGGCGCTGAATATTCCCGGGCCCGTCGGACGCATGCTCATCCATGTGGGCTACGGCATCGCCCACAATATCGTCGGCGTGAACTAGGAGACTAGGATTCAGCGAAAACGCCGCAGATAGTCGTCCAGCAGCTCCACGCTGCGGCCGGCCATGTACCGGTAGCCGAACGCGCCGGGATGGAAGTGATCGGACGCATAGAATGCATCCGTGTCGGAGCGCACGTCCTCATGGGTCATGTCGAGGAAGAACACGCCACGTTCGGCGCAGATCTTCCGACTGGCCCTGGTCTGCGCATCGATCTGCCCTTCAAGGAACTCCCTCAACGCCGGTCCGAGCGACGGGCTGTTGTACAGCTGCCCCGAACTGAACACCACGATGTTGTCGGTCAACGGCTGGGCCTCGTCAAGCACGGCGGCAAGATCCGTCGTCCATTCGTCGATGCTGCGCTGGGCCATGATGTCGTTGGAGCCGGCGCATACGATCAGCAGATCCGGCGACTCATCCACCTCGGGAAGTAGACGGTAACGCACGCGGCGCATGGTGGCACCCAGCTTGCCATACGTCCGCCATTGCACCTGACGTCCCAATGCGCCGGCGATCTCCTGGGCGATCGCCGGAATGAACCCGTCCTTCTGATCGTCGACACCGCAGCCGGCGACCATGGAATCGCCCACCGCCACCAGACTCAGCGGGCTTCGATCGGAGGCTAGCGGGCCGACCACGCCGGAACGATCCCCCGCCGGCTCGGCTGCAAGATGCACATGATGCTTGGCCCACCATGCCTCGGCCAGCACCCTGGCCCTGCGCGCGACGTTCATCGACTGTCCTCCCCATGGTCGCTTATCTGATGCGATACCGTATCGTCGTAAATATACATCTCCTCGGTACGAATCCGATCACCTATGGGAAACGAGACGGAGCGCGCGCAACGCCGGGTCATGCCCCGATGCCCGTAGAAGCCGAAGTCGCAGCCGGTGTCGGTGTACAGGAAGAAGTCATCGATGCCCTGATCGCGGAAGTATCGCATCGCGTCGTCGAACAGCATCCGTCCCAATCCGTAGCCGCGATATTGTCCGTCGACGATGAACAGCACAAGCTCGCCGTCATATCGTCTACCTTGGGATTCGGCGTCTCGCGACAGCTCCTTGTCGGCGGCCATGTACTGGCGGAACATGCCCAGCCCCTGACGTCCTTCGCGGCTGGTCAGCAGTCCACACACCGCTCCCAGCTGCATCAGCTGCATCCGCCGGTCGATGTGTGGATGACGACGATCGGCGGCGACGATGAGTCCGGCCACCTCTCCGTCGACGTCGGCCACCCTCATATAGGTGCGACGGGACAGGCATTCGTAGGCGTCGATCTTTCCCAACAGTGCGGCGTTACGCGCGGACATGCTGACGTCATAGCCCCAGGTTCGGCAGACGATTTCCTCGATCCTCGGCATGTCCTCGGCACGCATGGCCCTCAACACGGCTTGCGACGACATTGGTGCACAACCTCCATTCAATCGACCTTCACCTTATCCGATGCCCGCGTGGAACGCCAACTGCACCGTCATGGTCTTCGGCAGACGCACCGGGAATATTCACATGCCGTTCAGCGAATCATCCGCGTTTTTCCGCGCTGTGAGGGACAATGGTGGGTGCAGGCCGGCGACGGTAAGAGTCACCATGGCGCCGGCGGGAAGGCTGGGTACGATGATGTCGATGTTGTTCGATGACGACGCCGAGCTGGAGGACGAGTTCAAGTCCGCAGCATTCACCTCGGACGACGTGCGCGCCATGGAAAGGCCGTTGCTTGACGACGGCATGCCGCTGATGCGTATGGCAGCGTCCGCCACCGCCATGACGGCGCGGGTCATGATGGCCCGGGCCCATGTCTCCCCTGACACCGCTCGTATCGTGCTGCTGGCCGGAGGCGGCGACAATGGCGGCGATGGCCTGTTCGCCGCGGCGGAACTCGCGCATGACGGCGTGGAAGTGACCGTGGTGGCCGTCGGCAGAAGCCTGCACGAGCAGGGACTTGCGGCGTTACGCGCCGAGGGAGGCGAGCTGATCGTGCTCGATCCGGATGCGGATATCCCCGGATTCGCCGGTCCCGAGGACGCGCAGGAGGCTGCTGACCTGTTCGATGATGCGATCGGTGTGATCGAGACCTCACATCTGGTCATCGACGCCATGACCGGCATCGGACTCAACGGAGCGTTGCGGGGCATTCCCGCCCATATCGCCGCCGAAGTGGGCGAGGATGGTGAGCTTCCCGACACGATCGCGCTGCCGCATGGCCGTAGCGGTGACGAGTTCCCTCTTGTGCTGGCCGTGGATACGCCGTCCGGCGTGGGCATCAACGACGGCACATTGCCCGGCCCGTATATTCCCGCAGATGTGACGATCACGTTCGGCGCACTGAAGCCCTGTGATCTGCTGCCGCCTGCCACGTATGTGTGTGGTCGTCAGGTGCTGGTCGATTTCGGATTCGACACCGAGCCCTTCACCCCGGCCGTCGAGGCGGTCACCCGCCGTACCGCCGCGCAGGCCGTCCGGCTGCCGCATATCACCGATGCCAAGTATTCGCGTGGCGTGGTCGGACTGGTCACCGGCTCGGACGAATACCCGGGGGCCGCCGTGCTCTCCAGCGAGGCCGCCGCGAACTCGAACGTGGGCATGGTCCGCTATGTAGGTCCGGTTCGTGCGCAGGACATGGTCCTGCGCCGTGTGCCGGAGGCGGTGATGGGCAAGGGCCATGTACAGTCCTGGGTGGTGGGTTCGGGCGTGCCCGCCGGACCTGATGAAGGCGATGTGGATCAGCAGCGCAAGCGCATCGGCGCGCTGCTCGCCCATTATGCCGCGGATGAGGCCGGCAGCGAGGAGATGCCGCCGATCGTGGTAGATGCCGGTGCCTTGGATCTGCTGCCCGAATCGTGCGTGCCTCAGGTGCTGATCACCCCGCATGCCGGCGAACTCGCACGACTCATCTCCGAGCGCGACGAGGACGTGACCGCCGAGGATGTGATGGCCGAACCTCTGGCGTGGGCTACTCGCGCATGGGAACTCACCGGTGCGACCGTGCTGCTCAAGGGAGCGGTGACCGTGGTGGTCGGTGATGATGGCACAGGCAACGCGCAGGCCTTCGTCTCGGGATCCGCACCGGCCTGGCTGGCGAGCGCGGGTGCCGGCGATGTGCTTGCCGGCACGTTGGGTGCGGTGCTGGCGCAGAATGCGGCGACGCTGGAGCAGCTTCCCGACCAGACGGCCATCTATGCGGCGGTCGGCGCGTATATTCATGGTCTGGCGGCGACGCTGGCCTCCGCGTCGACGCAATCGGGTCTGTGCGAACCGGTGGTGTACGACGATCGGGATCCGATCGCGTTCCTGCAGGCCATGGAGCCGGACGATGTGCCGGACGATGCCATCACGGGAACGCTGGGATCTCCGATCCGCGCCGGTGACGTGGCGGATCAGCTGCCGCTGGCGTTCGGGACGTTGGTGAGTCTGTACGACGAACAATCCGATGACTCCGACGATTCGTCCGACGGCGGTGATGACGGCGGTTCCGCTCCTGATTCCCCGAAGCCCGACGGGTCCGACGCCGTGCGCGTGTATTCCTCCGATGGCGGATCGGGAATCATCGATGGCACCGTGGCGAACGGACCGCGTGACGATGACGATGACGATGAAATCGTGCTCGATGCGGACCGTGACTACACGGACGAGGAGCTGGACGCGCTTGCCGACGCGATTCTCGCCCAGTATGAGGATCCCGAGCGGTAACGCGTTCGGGCGTTCGCCCATCGCCTGTCATCTGTCATTTCGCAATACCGTATGACGAGAACCACATGATGAAACCCCCTCGCGGATCGCATCGAGGGGGTTTCGTCATGGACGGTGCGGATATGTCCAATGATCGGCTATCGGGAGGCGAGGTGCTCCCCGATGATGCCAAGGAACCTCTGCGACGCGGATTCACGCCGTTCACCGTCGCCGTCGCGCGTGGGGTCCTCTCGGGTTTCGTCATTGAAGACATAGACGTCGAAGTCGGGCAGGTCGGCACCCACGACCGGCATGGACGACAGACGGTCATCATGATCCACCGCCACGGAGGCCATGAGTCCCACGGCCAGTCCGGAGATGATGATCGCCTTCATCGTGTTCACGTCGGATACTTCGATGAGCCGTGTCGCATCCACATGCGAACGCAGGTATGCGGTGGCGGCCTTGGAGTGAACGAAATCGTCGCCCAACGTGACGAACCGCAGCGAACCGGTCATCGTGGGATCGGAGATGTCGAACACCGTCCGGTCCCCCATGATGGCCGTAACGCCATGAGGATTGTCCGCCGCGTAGGCGAGCACGAATGGGAACGAGGCGATGCGGAACGTCTGGATGCCTCCCACGCTGGGGGCGCTTCCCACGCTGGCCACGGCCCCGAAATCCACGGCGTGCCGTTCGATCTGTCGCATGAGTCTCCGTGACCCCACGGATTGCACGTCCACCTCCCCGCCCAGTCGGCTGGCGAGCGTATCAATGGATTCGGCTCCGAGCAGGTAGGCGGAGATGATGGGTGGCAGGCCGACGTTGTACCGGCTGGCATGGTCTGCCTGCTGCAGCTCCTCCGTCAGCCGGTCGAGTTCGCCGAGAATCGAGGCGGTGTGCCGCATGAGCACCAGTCCGGCTTCGGTGAGCGATACACCGCCCTTGGCACCGAATCGATGACGTTCCACCAAGGTCGCCCCAAGCCGCTGTTCCAGCCGTTTGATGGCCAACGACACCGTGGGTTGGGAAACGCGTGCGGCCGCGGCGGCATCGGTGAAACTCCCCAGTTCGGCCACCAATTGGAACAGTTCCATATCGCGCACATTGTCGATCGACGCCATTGCCACCTCCCCCTGCCGCCATGTTGCCTCCATCCATTGTATGGGACGGTTCGGCGGCGTGGGGAGGCGATGCCGGCATGGGTCAGTCCTCGGGATGCCAGATGTTGGCCTCCACTGCTGCGGGCACATCCGGCACTGGCTCGCGGTTGAGTCCTTCGGCGACGGCTTGCTCGGCGACGGCGATGGCCACACGGCGGGAGATCTCGGTGAGGGATGACACGGGTGGCAGCACGGCAGCACCCGGTTCGTTCACGTCGATCATGTCGGAGATGGCGTGCGAGGCGGCAAGCAGCATGCGGTCACTGATCAGACGGGCCTTGCCCACGATGGCACCGAAGCAGATGCCCGGGTACATGAGCGCGTTGTTGCCCTGTCCGATGTGGTAGGTCACGCCGTTGTATTCCACGGGATCGGATGGGGTTCCGGTGATCACGAACGCACGGCCCTCGGTCCAGCGGATCACATCGGCCGCCTTGGCCTCGGCCAGTTCGGTGGGGTTGGAGATCGGACAGATCAGCGGGCGGTCCACATGGGAGGCCATGGCACGCACCACGCGTTCGTCGAATGCTCCGGCACGGGTGGAGGTGCCGATCAGTACGGACGGCTTGAACGCGTCGACCACGGCCGCAAGGTCGGTGATGTCGTCGAGCCCGGCGAATTCGGACGGATCATGCGCGTACTTGGCCTGCCCTTCGGTCAGCCCCTCCTGTCCGACGAGGATGAGTCCGTAACGGTCCACAAGCGCCACACGGCTCATGGCGTCGGCACGGTCCATGCCGCCTTCGAGCACCATGTCGTCGACGAGCTGATCGGCGATGCCCACGCCGGCTGTGCCCGCTCCGAATACGAGAATGCGGGTGTCGTCATAGCTCGTGCCGGCGATGCGACGTGCGGCCACCAGAGCGGCGAGCACGGTCACGCCAGTGCCCTGGATGTCGTCATTCAGCGTCAGCACGTCGCCACGGTAGCGATCAAGGATCGGAGCGGCGCACGGACGGCCGAAATCCTCCCAGTGCAACAGGGCGTTCGGATACAGCTCCAGGCTGTCATGTACGAACGTTTCGATGAAATCGTCGTAGCGCTCGCCGCGTACGCGCTTGAAACGATTGCCCACGTAATGCGGATCGTCAAGCAGTTCCCTGCGATCGGTGCCCACGTCGATCATGACGGGCAGCACACGTGCGGGATCGATGCCTGCGGCAGCCGTATACACGGCGAGCTTGCCGGTGAGGATCTCTGCACCCTGCGCGCCCCAGTCGCCGATGCCCAGAATGCCTTCGCCATCGGTGGCGACGATCAGATCGATGTCCCGTCCCTGCGCGTAATGGCGCAGGGCGTCCTTGATTCGCTCGGGGTGTTCGATCGACACATAGGCCACGTCTGATCCGAAGTAGAACTCGCCGTACCGCTGGATGGACTGGGCGACGGTGGGCGCGTAGACGATCGGCATGTATTCGGTCAGATGCTTCGCCATGCCGTGATAGAACAGGCGACGGTTCTCACGGCAGACGCCCATAAGGTACAGGCGCTTTTCGATGTCCTTGTCAAGGCTCCGGAAGCGGGCGTACACGGCCTGTTCCTGCAGATCAAGCGTCTGCACGGCGGCCGGCAGCAGTCCGTCGACATCCATTGCCACCCGCTCATCGGCGGTGAAGGCAAGCCCCCTAGTCGCGAAGGAATCCTTGAGTGTGGTGAATCCGGTCATGTCGTTCATCCTCGTTTCTTGCGCTGGACGGTGTTCGGGAGTGGGCTTCGAGTGGTTCAGGCTTCGTTGCCCGGTTGTTGTCTTTCAACTTAGGAAGCCGACCGCACCGGCACAAATAATCAACGGCAATACGACAACATGCCTCATATTGCAACGGTTTACGATCATTCTTCGGTGGGTCGTCCCCATATTGCCGTTGGTTATTACGGCTGACATCTGCGATTCGGAACGATGACGCATTACGCCTCGGGTCCGGCCGCGCTGATCTACGGCGCCGGATATCTCAAGACCCCTGAGTTTCTCCGGATCGGATTCCTGTGCGGCCTCGTCACCGTGGCGGTATGGCTGACCGTGGGCATGGGATGGTGGAAGATCATCGGCCTGTGGTGATTACGGAGTCCTAGGTTACGGGCTATAGGGGGGTTATAGGCCAAAGAAAAACCTCTTCGCGCATCATTGCCTGCGAAGAGGTTTTCTCATCCCCGTTTGCATCCGGGAAACGACATCCGGAGGCAGGGCTTCCCACCAACGATATTCACGTTACTCCTGCAGGGGTTTCGGCACTGCAATGAAACCTATGGCAACCGATTTATGTGACGTAAATCACAATATAGACATCCAAGGGCATACAGTTCCACAAACTCGACGAACAGTAGACTCGACATCATGATCTTACCGAAACGCATTCCGCTGGGGGCACGCATCGTGGTACGCACGACCATGGGCGTCGACGCGACCGATGGAAGGGAAAAGTATCGGGATTATGTGGGACATGTCACCGGCTGGGATGGCACAACGCTGACGATGCTGCGCGACGAATCCGCCAACGGCCGCAGAAAGGCCGAGATCGTCACCATCGACGCCATGAGCATCGTACGACTCAAACCCATTCCGGAGAGACCGACGTTCCCCCGACCATGAGCGGACATGATTCGTCAAATGCCTGTGCTTGTATCGCTATAAACACCGTGTTGATCATGTTCGATATCCGATCGAAATCCACGATTCGGATCACGAATCCCATGACCACGAATCCATCAAGGAGCCGCCATGATACAGCACAGGAACACCCGTACGGAAGGGGCCATCAAAGAGGCGTTCATCACGTTGACCAACGCCAAGGGCTTCGACGCCATGACCGTCAGCGATCTCGCCCGTGAGGCGCATATCAATCGAGGCACGTTCTACACGCATTACACCGACAAGTTCGATTTGCGGCAGCAACTGCTCTCCAACGCCATGAGCGATCTGACGCAGATCATACTCACTCCAGGGCCGTCCTTCTCACGGCAGACGACCGGTCTGCAACAGACGGCCGACGCGGACGGACGACTCATCTCCTACAATGCACTTCTCGACGGACTGCGGTACATCAAGAACGACTTCGCGTTCTTCGACGCCATCTCACACAGCGGCAACGACATGCAGCTGTACAACCGCACCAAGGACATCATCACCGAGCTGCTGCTCATCGAGGCGGAAAAGGTGGGCAAGAAACCGAACCGCGACGACATTCCCTCCGTGTACGTCCGGGAGATGCTCGCCGCGTCACTCACCGCCATCGTCTGGCTGTGGCTCAAACGCGGCTGCGATGAACCGCCGGAGACCATCGCGACGATCATCGATCGCGCACGCACGCTGGCTCCGGCCGATCTGCTCAACTGACCAGTGCCGTGCGTACCTCGGCGATGGCGGTGTTTCGGTCCGTCATATGCGTGATGTGCTCGCCACGCCGGGCGGAGGCAAGCAGCCGGTCACGCCATGTGGAACGCCCAGGCTCCGTAGCCCCCGCAGTACCGTTCGCATCATCGCCGTCAATCCGCACGGTCACCGACTCATGTTCGACTCCCGCACGCTCACGGGCCTTGTATTCGCGGTAGGGACGTGCCACGGCGAAGAATTCCCGAACCTGCGCGAGCGCCGTATCGTCACCGGATTCGAGCAGTGTCGCCATGGATTCCAGACGTTCGCCCATATGATGCAGCAACCGGGCCACATTCGCGGCATCCTCCTCCACCATCGCACGGGTCCGGTCGGGATCGGTGAGGGCGACGCGCGTCATGTCACGCCAGCATCCGGCGGCCAGCGCCTGGGCGATGTTGCGTTCCGGCATTTCGGTCAGTTCGTTCGCCAATGCCGTGGACACCACATGCGGCATGTGGCTGATCATCGCGGCGGCACGGTCATGCGTGTCATCGTCGATCACGATGATGCGATCGCCCACTCCCTCGCAGATCATATCGACCACGACGAGCAGCCGCTCATAGGACGTCCGCTCGTCGAAGGTCACCGCCCATAGGGCGTCGTCGTACAGTGACGGATCGGATGCGGCATAGCCGGAGAACTCATTGCCGGCCATCGGATGCGCGCCGACATAGCAGTCATCAAGCCCGACAGCCTTCACCTCGTCACGCACCTGCCCCTTGACGCTGCCCACATCGGTGAGCACGGTATGCGGGTCCATCACCGGTGCCAGCTGTCGCAGCACATCCGGCATGGCCTTGAGCGGCGTGCACAGCACGAGCACGTCCGGAACCGCGCGAGCCAGTTCCGTCACGTCGTCCACGCATTCGATTCCGGCGGCACGCGCACGATCGTATGGGGCCGGGCGATGATTCCATGCGATCACACGACGACCGCGTTCCGTCAGTCGTCGGGCGAGCGATCCGCCGATCAGTCCGAGTCCGGCGATGGCGATCACCTGCGCCTCGGGTCGTTCGGATGTCATGTTCACGCCCATAGCAGCTCCCTGTCATCGTCCGGTTCGAATCGCGCACCGGATACGTCCGCGGAGTCCAGCCGTACGCCGCCCTTGGGCAGCATCCACGCGCTCACCGGCGGATTCGGCCGTTCCCTACGCGGGTATACGGCCAGTGTCTTCACCCAATCCCCATGCGCCGCCACGGTGCTGAGCACCGTTTTGAACTGTGGCTGCCAAGGTGCCGCATCGAGTGTGGCGATGAAGCTGTATGTGCCGGCATGGCCTTTGATCGGCCGCGAGATGAAACTGGTCATGTTCAGTCCGGCGTCGCGAATCACGTCGAGCAGATCGGCCAGTACGCCCGGTCCGGTACTCAACGGAATGAACGCGACGATGGATTCGAATTCGACGACCCCGTTGGATTCGGCCTGCGCGAGCTGCTCGCGTGCCTGCTCACGCGGTGCTAGCACAAGGAAGTCGGTAACCGCTCCGTCGAAGTCCTGAACGTCCTTGCACAACACGTTCAGACCGTAGAGTCCGGCGCAGATGGATGGGCCAAGCGCCACCTCGTCGGAGGCGATGTCGCGGCATGCGGCGGCGTTGGACGACGACGGCTCGGCGGTCAGTCCATGTTCGACGATGAATTTCGAGCATTGTGCCAGCCCGTGCGGATGCGCCCGGACCACGGTCAGGTCACCGTGTCCGGGACGGACCAGCGCATCGAATGCGACGTCGACGCTCACCCGGGCGAATCCCGCCACATCCTCGGCGTCGATCAGTGCATCCAGATTCGGCACCACATAGCCTTCGATGTTGCTTTCCCATGCGACCACTCCCCAACCGTCGCCGTTGGCCACGGCGTTGAAGATGGCGGTCACGTTCGGTTCGGCGATGCATTCCCCGCCATCCGGGATGAGCTCTGCGGCCGCGGACGCCGCCTGGTGGGTGAACGAGCCCTGCGGCCCGAGATAATGCAATGACACGGTCATAAATCAGTGATTCCTTCTGTCGGACACGTCGAACCAACGTTGCGGCAGCACGAGCATGAACACCTGAAGCGCCACCATGCCCAGCATCCAGATGATGCCCGCCTTCTGCATGAGCAACGTATAGGAATCCGAAACGTACCCGAAAATCAGCATCGCACGGGATTGGGTGGACGTCTGCAGGATCAGCATGGTCACCGCACCGGAGGCGATGAGGTGAAATCCCACGCCGGTACTGCCGGATCGGGCGCGCGCCGACCATGTGGATATGCCGAGCAACAGAAACGACAGCACCAGCCCGTAGGGGATGCTCCACTGGACGCCCATGCGATGGGTGGCGGCGCCGACGAAGCCGACGATCGCGCCCGAGGCCGCACTGACAAGGATGCGGCCCCACAAGGGCAAACGAAAACTCCACGGCTTGAGGGCATCGTTATCTGCCCGTTGTCGCCGTGGAGTCATCTCCATTCGTGTAGTCATATGGTTCAGTATGGCCGCCGGGCCCTACAAGTGTCTCGTGATCGGCATCACGATTCCACTTGCCGAGACCGACGGCTTCCCTCGATGCGTGATCGGGGATACGAATCAGGCGTTCTTGTTCTGACGACGCTGCTTGGCGCGCCACTTGTACCAATCGTCACGCTTGAGGATGATCTTGCGCACGCGGATGGCCTCGGGGGTCACCTCCACGCACTCGTCCTCGTTCGCGAAGTCAAGGGACTCCTCGAGGCTCATCTTGATCGGCGGGGTAAGCGTCTCCAGCACGTCGGCGGTGGAGGAACGCATGTTGGTCATGTGCTTGGCCAGCGTGATGTTCACGTCGAGCTCGTCGGGCTTGTTGTTGATGCCCACGACCTGACCCTCGTAGACCGGGGACTGCGGATCGACGAAGAAGTTGCCACGGGCCTGCAGACGCTGCATGGCGTACGGGGTGGCCACACCCTGACGATCGGAGACCATGGAGCCGTTCTGGCGGATGACGATCTCGCCAGCCCACGGAGCGTAGCCGGCGGAGATGGAGGATGCGATGCCGGTGCCGCGGGTGGCGGACAGCAGCGCGGTACGGAAGCCGATCAGACCACGGGACGGAACGGTGAACTGCAGACGCACCCAGCCCGAGCCGTGGTTCGTCATGTTGTCCATGCGACCCTTGCGGTCGGCCATGAGCTGGGTGACCGCGCCCATGTACTCCTCGGGCACGTCGATGGTGGTGTTCTCCATCGGCTCGTTGATCTTGCCGTCGATGATCTTGGTAACCACCTGCGGACGGCCGACGGTCAGCTCGTAGCCCTCACGACGCATCTGCTCGGCCAGCACGGCCAGAGCGAGCTCGCCACGGCCCTGAACCTCCCAGGCATCGGGACGGTCGGTGGGCAGTACCTTGATCGACACGTTACCGATGAGCTCGCGATCCAGACGATCCTTGATCATGCGGGCGGTGAGCTTGTGGTCCTTGCCCTCGGTGCCGGCCAGCGGGGAGTCGTTGACACCGAAGGTCATGGAGATTGCCGGGTCGTCGACGTGGATGAGCGGCAGCGGCTTCGGATCGTTGGGGTCGACGATGGTCTCGCCGATCATGATGTCGTTGACACCAGCGACTGCCACGATGTCTCCGGGGCCGGCCTCCTCGACGGGCTGACGGTCCAGACCCTGGGTGCGCAGCAGCTCGGAGACACGGAAATTCTCAAGGGAACCGTCCACACGGGACAGGCCATAGGTGGCGCCCTTCTTCAGCGTACCGTTGTAGATGCGGACCAGACCGAGTCGACCGAGGAAGTCGGAGGAATCGATGTTGGCCACGTGGGCCTGCAGCGGAGCGTTCTCGTCGTATTCCGGAGCGGGGATGTTGGAGATGATGGCCTCGAACAGCGGCTCGAGGTTGTCGTTGTCCGGCATGCCGCCGTCGGCGGGCTGGTTGACCGAGGCGTAGCCGGCCTTGGCGGCGCAGTAGATCACCGGCATGTCGAGCAGCTGGTCGAGATCGAGGTCGATGCCCTCATGCTGCACGTCGTCGGCCAGACCGAGCAGCAGATCGGAGGTCTCGCCCACGACCTCCTCGATACGGGCGTCGGGGCGGTCGACCTTGTTGACGCACAGGATCACCGGCAGCTTGGCCTCAAGGGCCTTGCGCAGCACGAAACGGGTCTGCGGCAGCGGGCCTTCGGACGCGTCGACCAGCAGCACCACGCCATCGACCATGGAGATGCCGCGCTCCACCTCGCCGCCGAAATCGGCGTGGCCGGGGGTGTCGATGATGTTGAGGGTGATGCCCTCCGGGTGGCCGTACTTGGCGGCCAGCGGGCCGGTGTATTCCACGGCCGTGTTCTTGGCGAGGATGGTGATGCCCTTCTCGCGTTCCAGATCGTTGGAGTCCATCACACGATCCGGAACCTCTTCGCGTTCGTTGAAGACATGGGACTGCTGAAGCATTGCGTTCACGAGCGTGGTCTTACCGTGGTCGACGTGAGCCACAATCGCCACATTACGGATATCACCGCGTACCGCCATCGAAAACCTCTCTTAGTTGACTGTCTATTTGTGTCGCAAAAAGTTCTTGCGTCGATTCTGAGTATTCGGAATGGTTCGTTGCCGTTTCCCTATACACACACAAACCGCACCAATCGTAGCCGTATTCCTTGACAGCGACCATGCGGACCGCCATGGCCTATGCCACGTCACTCACCGATTCGGGGAGGAACGGGGCAAGCGACGGCAGCTGGCCGAGACCGTCCAGTCCCATTTTCTCCAGAAACACATCGGTGGTGACCAGCAGCGCCGCATGGGAGTCGGGATCGACGCCCCGCTCGCCGATCAACCCATGCAGCGTCAGTGAACGGATCACGCCGTCGGAGTTCACGCCGCGGATGGCGGCGACCTGCGCACGCGTGATCGGCTGCTTGTAGGCCACGATCGCCAACGTCTCCATGGCAGCCTGCGACAGACGCGCGGTTCTGCCGTCATTGACAAATGATTCCACGACCGGATCAAACGACCGTCGGCTCGCCAGACGCCATCCACGAACCGTATGCCGCAGTTCGAACCCACGGCGCGGAAGCCCCTCCGTACCGTCGTATTCGTCGCGCAACGATTCCAACGTCACACGCACCCGATCGGCATCCACGTCCAGCACGGACGCCAGCGAATCCTCCGTCACAGGATGATCGGTCACCATCAGCACCGATTCCAGGCACGCCGCAAGCCCACCGGGAAAATCATCCACATTCACCATCTATGCAAAATCCTTTTCAATCATCGTCACGGCGGCATTCCCGTCGCCGCCATCCGTCGTCCCGGACGGGGAATCCCCGCCGACCGCCCATCGCAGATGCAGATCGGCGTACGGTCTATCCTGCTTGAACTGCAGATCGCCCTGTTTGAAGAACGCCAGCACCGCAAGGAAACGGGCCACCACCTCGATCCTCGTATCCGTGTCGGCCGTCAGCTGATCGAACGTCATGGAACCGCCAGCCGGCAGTCGACGCAACCGATCCCTGACCATGGACGCCTGCTCGCGCAGATCCACCAGAGGCACATGCAGCTGGCTGACGGCAACCTCATCGGGAGGGGCGCCGGCGATCGCCCTGGCGGCCAGACGAGCCAACGTATCCGCATCCGTGGCAAGCCGTAGCTCCGGCATCATGGCGGCGATCACGTCATCCACGTACCCCGGATGATCCACTTGCCCCGCATTGGCATCCATACGGGCGCGAAAATCCAGTCCGGCCTGCTTGAACGCCTTGTACTGCAGCAGTCGGGCGAACAGCAGATCGCGCTCCCGCAACGCCTCCATGCTGCGTTCGTCGCGCTCGCCGTCGTCGAAGGACGGCAGCAGGGCCGCGCTTTTCGCCTCCACGAGCACCGACGCCACATCGATGAAACCGCTGGCCTCGTCCATATTGTCGGTCAGGTCCATGGCACCGATATAGGCAAGGAACTCCTCGGTGATCGTCGCCAGTGAGACCTCGGTCAGTTCCATCCGCTTGTTGGCCAGCATGCCCAACAGCACGTCGAACGGGCCCTGATACGACTCGAGATCCACATGGAAACCGGCGGTGGCATCGGATTCGATGGCACCGCCGGTCTGTGACTCCGGGAACTGTGACTCCGGTAATTCGAGGGGATGCTCCGCCGCCGTCACGCCACCACTCCGCGCGCCACCATCTCACGCGCCACCTCGCGATATTCCTTGGCGGTCTTGTGATCCGGCGCATACATGGTGATCGGCGCGGCGGCGATCGTGGCGTCCGGCAGTTTGATCGACCGAGTGATCACGGTGTGGAACACCTTTTCCTGGAACGCCTCGTAGATGCGGTCGAGCACCTCCTCCGAATGCAGCGTGCGAGTGTACATGGTGACCAGCACGCCGTCGATCTCCAGACCGCGATTGATGCGGCTCTTCACCTTTTCGATGGACTGCATGAGCAACGCCACGCCACGCAGGGCGAAGAACTCGGCCGCGACGGGGATGATCACGCCATCGGCCGCCGTCAGCGCATTCACGGTGAGCAGGCCCAGCGACGGCTGACAGTCGATGATGATCAGATCGTATTCGTCGCGCAGCGGACGCAGCACGCTGGCAAGCACCTGCTCACGACCGACCTCGGTGACCAGCTGCACTTCGGCGGCGGACAGATCGATGTTCGCGGGAATGATGTCCAGTCCCTCGAACCGCGTGTGATGCACGACTTCGTGCGGGTCCAGCGACGGGTTGAACATGGCCGTGTAGATGGTGTTGTCCACGGAGTTCGCGTTGATGCCGAGTCCGACCGACGACGCTCCCTGGGGATCGGAGTCGACGATCAGCACCTTGCGTCCGAAGTTCGTCAATGCACCGGCGATGTTGATTGATGAAGTGGTCTTGCCTACGCCACCCTTCTGGTTGCACATGGCAATGATTCGTGCGGGTCCATGATGGTCCAAAGCTTGCGGCGCGGGGAACGTCTCATATTCGCGCCCTAACAGATCAGTAGGCATAGACTCCATGCTAACAACAACCGTGCCTAGTTTGTTCGCACCTGAATCACATGTGCTCCACGTGTCATATGAACGTCCGGCCATGGCCTTGCCGCATCCCCGGCTCGATGCATCCCTGCCATCGCCCATTAACCCTACCGGGCACGGGGGTGGGAGATCAGGTAGGTCTCCATGAGCACCTGGGGACTGACGTGCGTATAGATCTGCGTGGTGGTCACGCTTGCATGGCCGAGCAGCTCCTGTACGGTGCGTACATCGGCACCACCCTGAATAAGATGCGTGGCGAAGGAATGACGCAGCGTATGCGGATGCAGCGGCCTAGCAATGTGGGCGCGCTTCCCCGCCGTCGTGACGATCTCCCACACCGACTGCCGCGACAGCCGGCGCCCGCGCTTGTTGAGGAAAATGGCGCGCAACTCCGGATTTTTGCGCGCCTTGCCCACCAGAGCCTCACGACCGGAGGAAAGATACGCGCGCATGGCCTCGCACGCATAGGATCCGATGGGGACCAGCCGTTGCTTGGACCCCTTGCCGGTAAGTCTCGCCACACGACGATCGAGGTCGATGTCGGCGAGGTCGGTCCCCACCGCCTCAGAGACGCGACACCCCGTGGCATACATGAACTCGAGCAACGCACGGTCACGCAGGGATACGGGGTCCACGGCACCTTTGGGAGCAGCGGCGTCAAGCAACGCGGACACCTCATCCACACTGAGCACATCGGGCAAGGTGGACGCCCCCTTGGGAGGCTTCACCCCTTCGGACACGTCGGATGGGGCATTGCCCTCAGAGACGGCGAACCGGTGAAGCTCGTGCACGGCCGCAAGACGGCGGGCGCGGCTTCTTGTGCTCTCCTCCGCGAGCGACGCCATGAAATCCTCGACATCATAACGAGAGACGGCGTCGATCGTGGTGATGCCGTGGGCGTTCAGCCACTGCTCGTATCTGGTCAGATCGGACCGGTATGCGGACACCGTGGCCTTGGCCAGCCCCCGCTCCACGTCGATGTATGCCAGAAAACGTTCGATCAGCTCGTGCACGGATCATCCTCCTCCACCTGTGGCGGCAAAAGAAAACCCCGTCACGTAGCGTATACGTAACGGGGTGCAACCATCGACTGATGAATACTATCAGGCGTTGACCGGGGCGTTCACGTCCTCGGGCAGAGCGGCCTTGGCGGCCTCGACGATGGTCTTGAAGGTCTCCGGATCGGAGACGGCCAGCTCGGCCAGAGCGCGACGGTCGAGATCGATGTCGGCCAAGCGCAGACCCTGGATGAAGCGGTTGTAGGTGATGCCTTCTGCGCGGACGGCAGCGTTGATGCGCTGGATCCACAGCTTGCGGAAGTCACCCTTGCGAGCCTTGCGGTCGCGGAAGTTGTAGTTGAAGGAGTGGAGCAGCTGTTCCTTGGCCTTGCGGTACAGGCGGGAGCGCTGGCCGCGGTAACCCGAAGCCCTTTCGAGAACGACGCGACGCTTCTTCTTGGCGTTGACTGCGCGCTTGACACGTGCCATATCTTATTTCCTCAGCTTTCCTAAGTCGTCTTCTGTGCAGACCACGGATCAGTGGTTGAGCATGTTCTTCAGGTTGGCGGTCTGGGTCTTGGCCAGCACCTTGTCGGCCTTCAGAGCGCGGCGCATACGGGCCGACTTGTGCTCAAGGTTGTGACGCATGGAGCTACCAGCGTGCATCAGCTTGCCCGTACCGGTGACGCGGACGCGCTTGGATGCAGCGGAGTTACTTTTCATCTTCGGCATTGCTGCCCTCCTTTTGAGTATGTTCCTTCACGGAAGTCTTGTTCAGTTCGGCATGGGCCTCAGCTGCGGCCTCGGCCTGGGCTTCCTTCTTCGCGGCCAGTCGAGCGGCCTGACGGGCCTGACGCTCGGCGCGGGCGGAGGCACCGCGTCGACGCTGCTCGGACTGGGTGTGCACCTTCTTGCCCTTGGGGGCCAGCACCATGATGATGTTGCGACCCTCCTGACGCGGCTGGGATTCGATCGTGCCCAGCTCCGACACCTCGTCGGCCAGACGACGTAGCAGCTCCACGCCGCCGATCGGGCGGGACTGCTCGCGGCCGCGCAGCATGATGGTGACCTTGACCTTGTCGCCGCCGGAAAGGAATCGCTCGACATGACCCTTCTTGACATCAAAGTCATGGTCGTCGATCTTCAGGCGGAAACGAATCTCCTTGATCTCCGCGGTGCTCTGGTTACGGCGAGCCTCACGAGCCTTGATCTTCTCGTTGTACTTGTACTTGCCGTAGTCAATGAGCTTGGCCACCGGAGGCTTCGCGTTCGGCGCCACCTCGACGAGGTCGAGGCTTGCCTCACGCGCAAGATTCAGCGCGACAGAGGTCGCGATGACGCCCACCTGCTCGCCCTTCGGGCCGATCAGGCGTACTTGCGGTACGCGAATCTCTTCGTTGATACGTGGTTCGGCGCTAATGATGACTCCATTCCCTACTGCCCGGCGAAATTCCATCTGCGTCCGAAACATACAGCGTCCACACGTCCAACCGATCGTCATCCGCGAAAGCGCCATGAAGACGACCATACGTGCGTGGAATCCTTGTCATGCCAACGGCATGCGATTCCGCAGGAATCATGAATCATGAAACGATGACTCATCATTGCTCTGTCAGACCATGATCATGAATCGTGGTGATCATTGATCCGGAAGGCTGTAGGCCTTGGACCCGAAGCCGTAAAAGGCTTCCAGGTGGGATTTCTCCACTTTCTTGATTTCTCAAGCCTTGAAGATAATACCACAGTTTTTCCGTTACGCAACCGGCGTGGCGCGTGTCGTCGATCAGCGTACCTCGTCGATCAGCCCCTGGATGCCCCGCTCCCTGAGAATCGTGCGGTACGGCCCCGCCTCCTCGGCGATGAGCTGGTCGATGGCGCGCATGCCGAGCAGTTCCACTGGCGCCTTGTCGTCGGTGAGGATAAGCGGACTGCCGGCTTCGGGCTCCTCCACCTTCACAAAACGGTGAGCCACATCGGACATGTAGTCGCGAAGCTCGGAGTCATGCGTGCGGATGTAGGTGACGGCCCGCAGCGGGATCGCCTTGGAATCCTTGGCCAGATCGCTCACGCCCTTGAACGATTTGTCCTCGCCCTGGGTCTTGGCGAACAGTTCGCGGTTGGTGGTCTTCGGCACATCGGCCGTGATCACGTTGCCGCCGCCGAACACGGATGCGATGGTGGCCTGCAGGGATTCGTTGATCGACCCCTCGCCGTCGGAGATCATGTTCATGTTCACCACCATCACGCCGCCGGGGTTCAGATGTTTCTTCACCATACGGAAGAATTCGACGCTGCTCATCTGGAACGGAATCGTGATGTCCTGATACGCGTCGACCATGATCACGTCGTAGGTCTCGTCGCTGGCGGCCAGCCACGCACGACCGTCGTAGGTGCTGACTGGAATGTCGCTCGGCTCGTCGAAGTACTCCCCCGCCAGACGCGTGATCTTCCCATCGATCTCCACTCCCTGCACCTTCATGTCGGGATAGTACCGACGCAGCTGCCGCGCATAGGTGCCGGTGCCCATGCCGAGGATCAGCGCGGAGCCAGCATGATCGGCGAGCGCCGGCGCGGCCAGCGCCGTGTCGTAGTACATGCCGGTGAGCCCGTCGGATTTCATGGTGACGGACTGTACGCCGAACAGCACGTTGGTGGACAGAATGGTGCGGTCGGACAGGTTCTTGACCTGCAGATAGTTGTAGATGGATTCGCCTTCATAGGCGAGATTGTTCTCCCAGAATGCGAATCCGCTCATGGGAGAGAACACCGCCGAGCCGATGAACAGCACGGTGCAGACGGCTCCGGTCACCGGTTTGATGCGCGAGAAGATGAAGTATGCCAACGCGATGGCGAGCAGCAGTCCGGAGAAGATCAGGAAGGTGACGAACGTGCCCACCGCGGGAATGGTGACGAATGTGGGCAGGAACGTGCCGAGGATGGAACCGATCGTATTGCATGCGGACAGCCGTCCGACGATGGTGGCGTTGTCGTCGAGCGAATCGGTGGTGAATTTGACCAGTCCAGGCGTGACGGTGCCGAGCAGGAACAGCGGTGGCACGAAGATGACCATGCAGCTGATGAACGCCGCGATCACGAGGAAGTTGGTGGAGACGGTGACGATCAGCAGGCCGGAGATGAGCAAGATCAGGTACTTGCCCACGAACGGGATCAGTGCGATCCACGCGGCGGCGACGGCGATGCGACGGTACAGCAGATCGGGGTCGGGGTTCCTGTCGGCCCACCGGCCGCCGACTACGGCACCCAGGGCGAGCGCGATCATGATGGTGCCGATGATGATGGTCCAGACGATCTGGGAGCTGGAGAAGTAGGGGGCGAGCAGTCGGGATGCGCCGAGTTCGGCGGCCATGACGGCCATGCCGGAGAAGAATTCGGTGACGTAGAGGAAGACCTTTGATTGCAGAATCGGTCGGTTTCCATTGTCCTTCATTCTCATATCGTCCGCCTTTGCCGTGCCAGTCGAATGCCGTCCCACCTATTATGCGACCATGATGCGGTTTTGTGGCGAAGATTCCGCGAATCGCCCATGCGAAACGAATATACGCAGCGTCGATACGGTTCGTGCCTAGAATCGTAGTGGATTCCAGCAATGGGCCGTTCCATCAACGATGAAGGAGGATATGATGCTCGATCATCTGACGATCAAGGTGAAGGACTTCGATACGGAGGCCGCGTTCTACGAGGCCGCCCTCGCCCCGCTTGGATACACGAAGGGTGCGGAGTTCCCGGGTGCCGTGCAGTTCGCGTCCGCGGATGGCAGCAGCGTCTGGGTGAGCCGGACGGATGGCGATGTGACGCCTGCTCATGTGGCGTTCGTCGGTGACGAGGACGCGATCAAGGCGTTCCATACGGCTGGTCTTGCGGCCGGCGGCACCGATAACGGCGAACCCGGCACCCGCCCGAACTACGGTCCGACGTATTATGCGGCGTTCGTGCACGATCCGGAGGGTAACAACATCGAGGCGTGCAAGCACTGATGTCGGATCCGGCGTGATCATTCGTCATCATGACCACGGGTCACGCCCGCCACACATCGAGTTGGTGCCCGGTCTCCACGGACGGAGGCCGGGCACCAATGTCATATGCGTTATATGCGTTATATGCGTTATGCACGCACCGGCAGTCGGTCAGATTCGGGTGGCCGACCTGATTCGGATTCGGGCGATCGGTCCTAGAGCACATGGAAGTGCTGCAACGCCTTGAGGATGCCGTCGTCATCCACATCCGCGGTGATATAGTCGGCCGAGGCCTTCGCCAATTCACCGCCGTTGCCCATGGCCACGCCGATTCCGGCGTAGGCGAGCATGTCCACGTCATTGCCGCCGTCGCCGAACGCCATGCATTCCTCGCGCTCAAACCCGTACAGTTCCATGAACGCCTTGATGCCGGCCGGCTTGCCGCCGTCCGCCGGAATGAAATCGCAGAACGCGGGATGCCACCGCACCGAACGGCATCCGGGCAGCAGATCGACGATACGCCGTTCCTCGTCCTCCTTGACGAAGGCGCTGAACTGGTAGGTGGGATGGCTGAACACGCGGTTGACATCGTCGATCACCAGCGAGGGTGCCGTGGCGCCAAGACCTGCGTACTGGTTGCGGATGATCTCGTTGATCTGGTTGAAGTACACGTAATCCTCTTCAGCGAAGTTCGCGCCGACTTCCGGATGGTCGGCGAGATAGTCGAGGAAGATGCGCAGATCGGTCTTGTCGATGTCATGCGTCTTGAGGAATCCATTGTCGTCGAAGCAGTACTGGCCGGTCATGGTCATATAGCCGTCGAAATCGATGCCGAGCCGGGCGGTGACGATCTTCATCTGCGAGGGGGCACGTCCTGTGGCGATGAACACCTTGATGCCCTTGCCCTTGAGCTCCTCGATGGCGTCCTTGGTGGATTGGGGCACCTCGTGGGTCTTGAAACTGGTGAGCGTGCCGTCGATGTCGAAGAACACGGCCTTGATCTGATGGTCCATACTCGTCTCCCTTTGCACGTAGCGCGTCACGTTCCCCCTCAGATTATCAACGCCCTTCGATGCCCAGACACGTAATCCGGCCGGTCCCCTGCTACGCTGAGTCGCGGAAGGAGACGATCATGCACGACGCCATGCACACCGTGGCCGGAGACGATTCCACAGACACCACGATGGAATCCGCTCCGTCGGAGGGGGAACGCCCATGGACGAGTCTGCCTGCATCGGTGAAGCGCGTATGGCTGCTGCGGTCGGCGATCAGGGACTGTTCCGGCGCTCTCGGTTGTGGCATCGTCGCGCTGATCAGTCATCTTGCCGGGTGGTGGACGTTCTGGCATGGTCCTGTGCTGATGGTCGCCGTCGTGATGCTGATGGCTGATCTTGCCACGCAGCCGTTACGGATCCGGTACGCCTACGCATTCAACCGATACTCGATCGGCCCCCATGATGTGATGCTGCACAAGGGATGGCTGTTGCGCACCACCACGACGATCCCCTACAACCGCATACAGCATGTGACGACCAAACAGGGGCCGTTGCTGCGAAGCTTCTCACTCACTGCGGTGGAACTCCATACCGCCGTGGACGAACATGAGATCGCGGCGCTCGACGATGACTGCGCCACCTCGATCGTGAATCAGATCAGCATGCGGGTGCTGACGTCGAAGGACGACGTATGACAGCACCGCATCCGTCGACAACGCCAGTCCGCATGCACACTGCATCGGCCGACTGGCACCGTATGCATCCGCTGTCGCTGGTGATCGACATCGCCGAACGGGCCCGGTCCATCATCGGCACGATGGTGTCGCTGCTGGTGATGACCTCATGGCTGCGAATGCCGCGGCACGCCATCCGTCTGGCCGCGTCGGCCACTCTGCTGGGCATGGCCGTAATCAGGATCGTGGCATGGTCGAGAAAACGGTATCGTCTTAACGACGATGGCATCACGATGGAGGCGGGCATCCTCAACACCGTACGCACCACCATCGCCTACGATCGCATCCACACGATCAACATCACCACGCCGTTCGTTCTTCGACCATTCGGACTGGTCAGCATCGCCGTCGAATCGGGTGGCATATCCAATGGATCGTCCATCACGCTCACGGCGGTACCGCAATCGGTGGGAACGCAACTGGAGCGGCTGCGCAGACGGGCCACGGACATCGAACCCGCCTATGAGGATCGGAGCAATACCAAACATGACGAACACACGGCCGTTCGTCGAACCGTTGTCCACGAAGACGCCGGCAGACTGGCGTTTCGCGCATCGGTACGCGATACGGTGCTGTTCGCGCTCACTGATCTGGAATTCCTCGCAGCGTTACTCGTACTGTACGGATTCGCGCAGAATCTGGAGGATCTGCTTCCCAGGAAGATGTTCTACTCGGCACAGGAGTCGATCATCCGCTTCTCCTCCAGCAGCACGCTGAGCATGATCATCACGATAGCCACGGGGCTGCTGATGATACTGGCCATCAGCATCGTCAAATCGCTGATGCTGTATTACCGATTCGAGGTGTGGCGTCGCGGTGATGATCTGATCATCGTTCGCGGATTCTTCACCCGACGCTCGTTCACCATTCCGGTCGGTCATGTGCAGACCGTGACGATTCATCAATCGGTGTTGCGCAGGGCGTTGCATCTCAGTTCGGTTCAAGTCGGTCTCACCACATCCGGTGCCGATGACGACGAACTGGCCGCGATGTCGGCTGGCGGCATTCTGCCGGTCGTTGCGGACGACCGCTTGTATGCGACACTGGCGGTCATACTGCCCGAGTGGAATCTTCACGTTCCTCCGGCGACGCGCACGGCACACGGACTGGGACGGTATCTGCTGACGATGCCCATAACGCTGACCGTCATCGGCACGCTGGGCACGGCGACCGCATCGTCGTCACCGGGGCCCGCGGACTCGGCTTCGTCACCATGTTCACGACACGGACCCGGATCCAGAATGTACGACGCCGCATCTATCCATGGCGGCTCGCCGCCGGCGTGGAATCCATGACCATGCCCGTGTTCGTCACGAACGGTTATTCGGAACTGCGGTTCACCGCAATCCGTACCGTCGACGCCCAATACCTGCATGACTGGGCCATGCACGTCAGGCATGTGTCAAACAACGGGAAGGCGAAGGCCCGGTGTGAAGCGGCACGTATCGACACACTCCACGATTAAACGCATAAGCGCATTGAAATACGACAAGGGCGGACCGGCGACTTCCGTCTGCCGTTCCGCCCTGCAACACAGTATGAATTACTCAGAGTACTCAGAAAAACCGAATACTCAGCACACCAAGCTCAGGCCTTTTCAGTCCTTGACGATGGTCTTGCCGGCGTTCGGTCCGGAGGCGAGGTCCTCGATCTCGGTGATCTCGAGCACCGGAATGGCGGCGGGCTTCTTGGTGCCCTTCTCCTCGGCCACCTTCACCTGCTCCTCGTAGATGGCGTCGTCGGTGTGCAGCACCACGTTGCCACGGAAACGGTAGCCCTTCTTCTCCGCGAGGTTGGCGAAGGCGATGACCAGCTTGCCGTTGGCCTGCAGGTTCTTGTATGCCTGACCGGCGGTGCGCTCGTGGTAGGCGATGTGGTTGTCGTCCAGTACGAAGAGCGACATCTTCGGACCGAGGTCCAGGGTGCCGTCCTCGTTCTGGGTGGCGATCCAGCCCAGATTGTTCTCGATGAAGGTCTTCATCTCAGCGGTGAGCGTTGCCATAATGCAATCCTTTCACGTTCGATACAGCCAAGATCTAGCCTACTCCGCAATATGGCGGCACGCGTGATTTCCGGGCTGTGAGAAACATCACTCGGGACTCTTCAGCGCGGAGACCATGTCGATGCGGTCGAGCATGCGATTGGTCACCTGCGCAACCACCAGCGCGAAGCCAAGCGCCAGCACAGCGGAATACACGTAGCTGATCCAATGCGCATGCACGGCGAAGTACATGCTCGGCATACGCAGCGCCACAGTAAATCCCTCGGCCACCAGACGCCCGAACGGCAGGCCGAACACCACGCCGATAAGGGTGAGGATGATCATCTCCTTGTTCACATAATGCCGCACTTCCCGCTTGCGGAATCCCAGCACCTTGATGGTGGCAAGTTCCCGCTGCCGTTCGGAGATATTCGTAGTGCCGAGCGTGAACAGCACCACGAAGGCGAGCGCGCCGGCGAGTACGAGCAGTACGTAGACCACGGTGTTGATGAGCGTGAAGTTCTTGGCGAAGTCCCGTACGAGTTCGGCGGTGCCGGTGACGGATAGGTAGCGGCTATCGTGCCGCAGATCAGTGGTGAATCCGATCTGCGCGTCCGCATCGCCGTTGAGGTGGGCGAGCATGCCGTTGGCCTTGTAGTCGCCGAACAGCTTCTCGTACAGTGGCTGTGTCATGTACACGGTGTTGCCCAGATAGTTTTCGACCACCGAGTCGACGGTCACGTCCACGCCGTTGAGGGAGGAATCCTTGAGATGGGCCTTGCCGCCTTCCGTCAGGTCGAGCATCTGCTGCGCGTTCTTGGTGATGGCCACGCCAGTGTCGGTGAGCGTCACCGGCGCTCCCCCGCCGACTGCGGCGCTGTAGTCGCTCTGCGCTTCACGGAGGTTGATGTATCCGCTGATATCGCCGGCCCTGGGCACGACCAGGATCTGTACGCTTTCCTCGCGGTTGCCGTTGATGGCGTTCACCGTGCCGGAGTCGATGCGTACGGATTGCACGTCCTTGACCCGGTTGTTCGTGCTCAGTTCGTTGAGTGCGGCATCATGGTCGCCGTCATTCGTCACGGCCATGAGATCGTATTCGTAGACGCCGCCGTATTGGCTGGGCGAAAGCTCCACCACGGAGTCCTTGATGGCGAATCCGCACATGAGCAGCATGGTGCAGCCCATGATGCCGGCGATGGTCATGAATGCGCGGGACTTGTATCGGAACAGGTTGCGTGCGGTCACCTTGTTGAGGAACGACATGCGTTTCCAGATGAATCCGATGCGTTCGAGCAGGATGCGTTTGCCGGCGCGAGGGGCCTTGGGCCGCATGAGCGCGGCCGGGCTGAGTCTGAGTTCACTGCGACATGCCAGAATCGCGCTGCCGACGATGGCGACGACGAACAGGGCGATGCCCGCCACGCCGTACAGCCAGTCGAAGTGCAGGGTGAATGCGGGCAGCAGGTACATGGTCTCGAAGATTGAGAAGATGATCTTGGGCATGGCGATGAAGCCGAGAAGATCGCCAAGCAGCCCGCCGGCGAGGCATGCGAGCAACGCGTAGATCACGTATTTGCGGAGGATCTCGCCGCGACGATAGCCAAGCGCCTTGTATGTGCCGATCAGTCCGCGCTCCTCCTCCACCATGCGGGTGATGGCGGTGAGACTGATGAGCACGGCCACGAGCAGGAACATGACGGGGAATACGGTGCCGATGGCATTGATGGATTTGGTGTCGCTGTCGATGCTGGAATAGCCGCCGAGCGCCATGCGGTCGCGCACGTACCAGCGGGCTGGTTCGATCTTGTCCACCTCGGCGCGCGCGTCGGCGATCTTCTGCTGGGCTTCCGCCTTGTTCTGATCGAGTTCGCTCTGCTGGGAGTCGAGCTTGCTCTGCGCGTCGGCGATCTGCTGCCTGGCGTCCTTGATCTGCGCCCGTCCTTCGGCGATTCGGTGCGCGGCGGCTTCGGCCTGGGCCTGCGCGGCCTGCATTTGCGCCTGGGCCTGTGCGGCACTGGTTTCGTCGGCGGGTTCGGATTCAGCTTCGGATTCTGCGGTCGGGCTGGCGCTTCTACCGGCGCTCTGCTGTGATCGGGCTGCCTGAAGCTGCTTTTCCTGCGCGTCCAGCTGGGCTTCCTGCGTATCGATCTGACGCTGGCGGTCGGCAAGTTCGTTGCGCGCGTCATCGATCTGCGCCTGGGCCTTGCCGAGTTCGTCGTTGGCCTTCCGCTCCTCGTCGTCCACGGTGGCGGTGGCCTTGCCCTTGATCGACGTGGTACGGGTCTGTTCTCGGTCGGACTGAATGTCGACGATCGCGTTCTTCACCGTGTCCACGCGAGTGGTGTAGGCGTCGGAATAGGCACGCTCCGCACTCGCTCCGGATACGCTGACGTAGGCAGCCGTGTATACGTCTCTGGCGTCGGCATTCACCGCCGCGTCGGTCATGAAGAACGTGTAGTCGGGCACGGACGACGTGTCACGGAACGCGGTGGCCCCTTCACTGTTGTTGGTGTTGGTCGGGTCGATCACCGTGCCGACGATCGTGTAGTCGTGTCGGGAGAAGATCTCGTTCGTACCGGAACCGTCATCGAATCCGACGGAGTCCCCGGCCGTGTTCGTGTCGTTTGCCGCATTGGTGAAACTGACCGTATCGCCGATTTTCGCGCCGCTGTTGTTGAGGTATGCGCTGGTGGTCACCGTCTCATGATCATTGTCGGGCAGTCGCCCATCGAGCACGTACGGGGTGTTGAAGCCGGTGACGATCTGGCTCAGCGTCGCCGTGGCCGTGTCGCCGTTCACGCTGACGTTGGCCTCTTCCGAACGTCCCCCGCGCACGTTCTCCGCGCCCTTGACCTTGGCCAGTGCGGTGATGTCATCATCGGTGAGTCCCAGCGTGGAGACCACGGACACGTCATAGAGATGCTGCCCGTCGAAGAACGAGTCGGCGGACCGCAGCAGATCCAGGCAAGCCGCATGCAGTCCGGTGGCCATGGTGACGCCTAGCGCGGTGATGATGAGAATCGAGATGAACCGTTTGCCGTTGTGCGCGATCGTACGGCGGATGTCCTTGGCGAACGCGGTGTTGACGACCGGACGTCTGCGTGACGCCGCCGAATGCGCCGGCTTGCGGCGAGGCGCGGGTTTCCGCGAGGTTCTCGCTGGTATGGTCATCGGGCTCACCTCACCATTCGATGTCGGCGATGGGCGTGGGATCGGGATTGACCATCATGTCGGTGACGGTGCCCGAGCGGAAGCGGATCAATCGATCGGCCATGGGGGCGAGCGCGGAATTGTGGGTGATGAGCACGACGGTGATGCCATCGTTGCGACAGGTGTCCTGCAGCAGCTGGAGAATCTGCTTGCCGGTGGCGTAGTCGAGCGCGCCTGTCGGCTCGTCGCAGAGCAGCAGTTTGGGGTTCTTGGCCAATGCCCTGGCGATCGAGACACGCTGCTGCTCGCCTCCGGACAGCTGCGAGGGGAAGTTCGCCATGCGGTGTTCCAATCCCACCTTGGCGAGTGTCGTCGTGGCGTCCAACGCGCGCTCACAGATTTGCGAGGCCAGCTCCACGTTTTCCAGCGCGGTGAGATTGGGAACGAGATTGTAGAACTGGAACACGAATCCGACGTCGAACCGTCGGTAGTCGACGAGCTCGTTCTCGGTGCATGCGGTGATGTCACGACCGTCCACGCGAACCGTACCGGATGTGGCGCGGTCCATGCCTCCGAGAATGTTGAGCGCGGTGGTCTTGCCCGCTCCGGACGCGCCAAGCACCACGGCCAGCTCGCCCTTCTCCACCTGGAATGACGCCTTGTCGAGCGCCAGAATCGCCGTGTCCTCGGAACCGTATTGCTTGGTCACGTCATTGAATTCGATATACGGCATCGTGCCACCTCCACAGACCCGCCATTGAACATCGTGTTGTGTTATACAATCACTGTATCGGCAACGCGGACGGCCATCGCTCAACACAGCGGGTATGCCATGTCGAGCGATGGTCAGGCAAACGGTTGGGATTGAATCGATCAACGTCGATGTGCGATTCGCGACACGCTCCCGGATTATCGGCGGTCCAGGTCCTTGTCCTATGACGGTATGAACGATCCCACGGTGATCATCACGGAAAGGCGGCACCATGAAGAAGCAGCCACAGGTGACCGAACGAACCAAGGCCATGCTTTGCAAGGCATTCTGGTCGATGTATCGCACCCGGCCGATCGAGAAGATCACGGTCCGTGAGATCACGGAGAAGGCCGGATACAATCGTGGCACGTTCTATCTGTACTATCGCGACGTACGTGACATGTTCTCGCAGATCGAGGACAGCCTGCTCGACATGATCGACGAACTGGTGGCCGACATGCTCGTGGACGACGACCGTATCGATATCGAATCGAACATGGGCGTGATCCTCAAGGCGGCCAAATCGCATTCCCGGTACATGTCGGTACTGCTCGGAGACAAGGGCGACCCCACATTCGTCACCCGGATGAAAGCGATCATCTGGCCGCTGGTGGACCGGTACCTTGGCATCACGCAGTCGCCGGACATGAGCGATGACGAGCGCGAACTGCTCAAGGAGTTCTACCTGTCCGGTCTTATGGCCGCCGTCACCTCATGGTTGAAAATGGCCGACCGCATGCCCATCGACCGGTTCATCACGTTCATTCTCAACACGGTGTTCCCCGCGGTGAACGATCAGCGACAACGCAACCGGATCTGAGTCCACCTGATCTGATTCGACGGCTCGCGACCGTCCGTCATCATCGGGAGCATGACCGTGCGATGAAAACGACAACGACATCGTCGCACAGAACCATAACCACAAGAACACAGCCACACAAGAACACAGAGTTTGGAGCATTCATGACCAGGCACACGATTCAGGATTGCGTGATCTTCGGTGCGGGCGACTATTATGACGACACGCCGATCATCCCCCAAAACGCCTACGTCGTCGCAGCCGACGGAGGACTCGATCATACGCGCGCGTTCGGCATCGACACCGACGCCATCATCGGCGACTTCGACTCGGTCTCGGATGACTTCTCCGCCTACGTCGGGCTGAAAAATATCACACGACTACCCAGTGAGAAGGACGAAACCGACATGCTCTCCGCTGTGAAGATCGGGTGGGCGCAAGGAGCCCGACGATTCCACATCTACGGCGGTCTCGGCGGCCGCCTTGATCACACGTTGGCGAATATGCAGATGCTGGCGCGCATCGCCTGCCATGGCGGCATCGGTTTTCTGCATGGGGACGGCTTCGTGGCCACGTCGATTGCCGACGCCACGTTGGACTTTGCGGCATGGGATGCGCCGAACCGCAGCATGGTCTCCGTCTTCGCTCATTCCGACCGGGCTCACGGGGTGACTATTCGCGGCCTGAAATACGAGGTGGATGACGTGGATCTCCGCAATACGCGGGCGCTTGGCGTCAGCAACGAGTTTCTCATGGACGTCGCCTCGACGATCAGCGTGCGGGACGGCATCCTCGACATCACCTTCTCCGCCGGAGCCCCCTCCCCCACATGGCGTACGACTCGCGGGCCCGAAGGCCCCGACGCACTCGGCGAGCTCGATCTGGAGATCTCATCCCTACTTGCACGCCGGTGAGCAACGATAACTCTCGGCGCCCCGACTCTCACATACCCGCGCACCTCGCATACGCACGCACTTCACAACGCAAATCTCACATAATGGCCATAATCCCGCATACCGTACGCACCCCTTACTTAGGGTGATCACACTAAAAACCACGGATGTTGGAATTGCAACGATTTGCGGACATTGTCCGGTAGTGTGAGCTCACACTAGCAGAGCGGATTCCCATTCGGGCTGGCGAAAGCCGACAAGAACGGCTGCGGGAGCATCGACATCATCCCCGATGATGAGCAGTGGGCGCTTGACGAGCATGCCATCGGTGGCGAGCAGGGCAATGGCGTCGGCATCGCTCATGGACGGCAGTTTGTCCTTCAGTCCCATGGACCGGTACAGCTGTCCGGAGGTGTTGAAGAATCGTCGGATAGGCAGACCACTGATCGCATGCCACCGGGTCAGTTCCTCGACCGTGGGATTGTCGGTGCGGATGTCTCGTTCGACGTAGGTGATGCCATGATCGTTCATCCACGTACGGGCCTTTGCACAGGTGGAACAACGGGGATGGCAAAGAAACAGCGGCTGGGACATGACGGGGGTCCTTCCGAAAACAGACGTCGGCATCAGCCAACGTCGCATCAATGAACGTCACGCACACACGTTCGTGAAGCGCTCGTGACGACATGGGAGACAATATGAGAAAGGCCCCGCCACCGGCTGCCCGGCGGTGAGGCCTTGTTGGACTAATCAGTACTGATCAGCGTCTCGCTATACTCACTCGGAGATCTCAGCGAAGTACAGCAGGGTACGGATCATGTTGGAGGTGAAGCCGTACTCGTTGTCGTAGAAGGTGACCGTACGAGCCAGGGTCACGCCGTCAACGGTGTTGACGTCGGTCTGGGTCGGGTCGAACACACCACCGTGGGTGTCGCCGATGATGTCGGAGGACACGATGCCCTCATCGTTGTAGCCGAAGTACTCGGTGTTGGAGAAGGCCTCCTTGAAGGCGGCGTTGATCTCGTCGGCGGTGGCCGGCTTCTCCAGCACGGAGGTCAGCTCGGTGACGGATCCATCCGGAACCTGGATGCGCTGGGCGTGGCCCTGCAGCTTGCCGTTGACCTCGGGCACAACCTTGCCGATGGCCTTGGCGGCACCGGTGGAGTGGGCGATGGTGTTGATGCCGGCGGCGCGCAGGTTGCGGCCGGTCTTGGTGCCGCGCGGGCCGTCGAGGATCATCTGGGTGCCGGTGTAGGCGTGGATGGTGGTCATGAAGCCGGCCTTGATGCCGAACTTGTCGTTCAGCAGCTTGACCATGGCAGCCATGGAGTTGGTGGTGCAGGAACCGGCGGACACGATGACGTCGGTCGGCTTGAGGATCTCGTGGTTCACACCGAAGACGATGGTCGGGGTGGTGTCGTCCTTGGCCGGAGCGGAGATGAGGACCTTCTTGGCACCAGCGTTGATGTGGGCCTGGGACTTCTCAGCGGAGGTGTAGAAGCCGGTGCACTCGAGCACGTACTCGACACCGTCGTTCTTGACCCACGGGATGTTGTTAGCATCCTTCTCGGCGTACACGGTGTATTCCTTGCCATCCACCACGATGGAGGTGTCGGTGGAGGTGACCTCGACCGGCGTGCCATCGTCGTGACGGAAGGTGCCGTGGGTGCTGTCGTACTTCAGCAGGTAGGCCAGCGTGGCGGGAGTGGTCAGATCGTTGATGGCGGCGACTTCAATATCGCCAGCCTGACCACCGCGAGCCTGCAGCTCGAAGATGCGGCGGAAAGCGAGACGACCGATGCGGCCGAAGCCGTTGATACCAATCTTAACTGTCATTTATTTATCTCCTGAATGGAAGTGGAGGGGCGCATGAGACGAACGCCCGTGTGAGCGTTCGCACACCTCTGCCAGCTGTTGCCAACGCTCCCCATACTACTTGGTTATCTGTACTTTTCGGGGGTTTTCGGTGAAAGTTTGTTCATTTGTCGCTGAAGTGTCGCCTAGCGTCCAGAACATGACCCGGCCGCGCCTCGCAGATGGCACGGAATCAATCGCGCAACGCCTTGACGAACCGCACCACATCGGCCGGTTTCATGTCCGGCAGGTAGCTCTGCACCACGGCGAGCGCGATCTGCGCAAGCTTGGCGGAATCGGGATAGCAGATGTACACGCCCTGCTCCTGCGGCTGGAATTTCTTCTTGAAGCGGAACAACGAATGAAATCCGTACACGGGTTCGATGATGTCGGCCACGGCCATGAGCACATGCTGCAGGAACTCGGTTCCGCTACCCTGCCCCTCGAATTCCATCACGCTGATGCCGGCGAGCGGCGCAGCGGACAGGCTCATGAATTCGGCTCCCTCCTCCTTGAGCCGTTCCGCCATACGGGCGATCAGGAACTCCATGACGCCGTTGGCGCTGTCGGGACGATGGCGCATGAAGTCCAGCGTCCAGCCGACGATCCGCCCCTCGCGCCACGTCGGCAGCCAGCTGGTCACGGCCTGCACGGTGCCGTCGGCGTCCACGGCGCACAGCAGCCGCACGCGCGGGTCAAGCAACTCCTCCACGCCGCCGAGCGTGAATTTCATCTCCGGCAATGATTTCTCCTCCGCCCACTGCTCGGAGATGTCCATAATCTGCGCCTGCATGCTCAGCGGCGCCTGTTCGAATGTGGTGAGTACGTCGGTGACACCGTCGCGTTTGGCCTTGTTGATGGCGGTGCGCACATCCTGCCATTTCTTGCCGCGGGTCTGCCATTGCGCAGGCAGTACGACCATCTCGGTGCCGATGTCCAGCGACTGCCAGCCGAGCGAGGCGAGCAGATCACGTTGGCCGGCGTGCACGCTGTAGAACACCGGCGTCCATGATTGTTCGGCGCAGTAGTCGATGAAATCCTTGAAGTCCCGCTCCCATTCGGCGCTGTCGCCGAACGGGCCGGTGACGGTCAATGCGATGCCATGCTCCACACGATAGGCGATCACCGATCTTCCTGAGGACGAGAACCAGTAGCGGTTGCCGTCCCAAGTGCCCATGAACGACATGGATTCGCCGTCGATCTCCACCAGCTGCGACGCCTTGGCCTGCGCCTCATGACCTTCCAGTGCGGCATCGGTGAAGCACCAGAGCGCCGCCGCCAACGCAACCGCCCAGAACACTGGACCGATACCCTGATAGACCGCCGATGCGGCGGTACCGTTCTTGGGCAGGAAGTCGGGCGTGATCTCGTTGAGGAAGCCGATCGGCAGGAATCGTCTGGGCAGATCCTCGAGCAGCAGGACGAATGTCGGGCGCTCGGTGAACTCCCCCGGTCTGGACATGCCGACGAACAGGTAGACCGCCGACAGCACCAGGAACGAGCCCGCGGACGCCGCCAGTCCCGCCGCCAGACGACGCAGGTCGGTCGGCAGTCGGAAGCATCGCATGGACATGGCAACAACGAGCGCGAAGATGATGGGCAGCGCCGCGGTGAACAGCGCGGACCGCCACGCACCGTGCACGATCAGCGCGCGCATGCCATCGGGCGATTGGGCAAGCGGAAACACGAAGTAGTAGATCAGAGCGAGTTCCGCAGTGCCGATGTTGGCGATGATGCTCGTCCACGCCGCCAGTCGGCGCCCCTTGAACAGACCCCACGACACGACCAGCATGAATGCACACGGCAGCAGTGACACGAGGATGCCGCCCGGCATGGAAAGTCGCTGCAGTCGATACTGCATGAAGCAGTCCATGGAACCCACGCCGTTGAGGCACTGCTCCAGACGGGTGTTGTCCAATGAATTCGGGCCGAGCAGCAGTCCGAGCGTGGACAGTGGTCCGTGATGGATCGGCGAGGACATGGCGACCAGCGGACCAAGCGCGAACACGGCCGAGACAATGCCCAGCATGCGTCTGGTCTCCAGCACCGTACCGTGGTTCCACTGGATACGCTCATCGTCACGCTGCGCCATGAGATAGCCAAGCAGATGCCCGAACAGCGCGGCCGCGAGAATGCAATAGTCGCCGGGCTCGCCTCGGTACAGCACAAGCGTGGCCACAATCGCGTAGCCGATCACGCGGATGCGATGCCGCCAGAGCAGTGAGGTGAACGCGCTCGCCGCCATCAGGGGACCGACAACCACCGCAAGCGGTCCGAGCACGGTGCCCGTCTGCGCCATGGTCCGCCACACCATGCTGTGTCCGTTCACCATCACGGACACGCCCATGCCCGCGGCGATGCCGCCGACGGAACAGATCAACGCGATCCACACCGTCTTGACGGCACCGAATCGGGACTCCGCAACCGATCCGGCTATCAGCAGCACGGGGATATCGAGCAGCAGCCGCAACGGATGCATGACGATCAGCAGAGCGAACGGCACCACGTAAAGCATGCCGTGCCCGAGCTTGTCGTAGCTGATGCGCGCCGACTGCGGCGGGAACGGGCTTCCGGTGACCGCCGTCCAGATGGCAAGTCCGAGATTGATCACCACCACGGCAAGCGCGAACCCCACGGCAAGCGGATTGGAACGAATCCACTGCGTCACGTCGGTGAGCAGCGGCCTGAACGAATACGATCGCCGTGTCGGCTTCGCCGGTTTCGATTTCTCCGTCTTCATCGGTTTGGATGCTTCCTGAGGCGACGGTTCCGTATGTTGCGCCTCATTGTTGGCTGTCGTCATCGTGTCGGTCATCACTCCCCTTTGTCCGGGATCGTTGCCACATCAAGCGGTCGTATATTGTTGAAATCCTCCAGTGGCCGGGCCTGACCGCCGAGTCCCAGCTGCATGCCGAGCCTGTCGACACTGGCACGCAACGCGGACTGCACGGTATGCCAGTCGTGTCCGGTCCCTTCCACCACGAAGGTGGTCGTATCCATGCCGATATCCTTGGCCACGCCCGCGACCTGCGTGATGTTCGATATGGATTCGTCGTCCAGAGCGCCAGCCGCCATGATCAGCGTCTGATCGGAATGTTTCCGTGCACGCATGATGTCGATCGGCACATGCCGGCGATAGGCGTTCTCGTCGTCGTTGAAGAACGTTTGGATCATCGAACGCTCGCTGCCATTGTGGGGACCGAGCTCGGCACCCACGGTGAACATATGTCCGTACAGGTCGGGATGCGACGGTCCGAGTTGGATCGTGCAGGTGCCGCCCTGCGAGAAGCCGCCGATGGCCCAATGGGCGGCGTCGCGCTCCGCCGGCAGCGTGTCGCGAATCCAGTTCGTGACGTCACGGGTGAGATAGGTTTCCGCGTTGCCGTACTTTCCCGAGTCGACGCAGAGTGTGTTGTGGAAGGCATTGCCCAGCTGGTCCGGCGATATGACGATCGGCGCCAGCCCGTGGTGCGAGGCGGCGTAGTCGTCGAGGATGCGCCGTAGCTGACCGGCGAGGAACGTGCGGTCGGGACTGCCCGGCTGACCGGACATCATGATGAACACCGGCAGTTTCGGCGGATCATCCACCAGAGCGGCCGGCGGCAGATAGATGACGGCGTCACGGGCCCGGAATCCGGACTGCGTCGCCGGGATGGCGACCGACGCCACCAGACCGTGCTCGGACACCACAGGGTCATGCCCTCGTTCAACGGCATTGTTCCATTCTTCGACAGTGGTGGTCGCCGGATGGATCAGGGAGGGGTCGAACGTGCGGAACGTGGACACGCCGAGCACACTACCCAATGTGGGATATTCGCCATACACGCCGTTGACGTTCACGGCGCAGGACAGCACGGCGAACGGCACCAGCACGATCGCCAGCAACCGTCGGCGAGCGCGGAACACCATGATGGCGGCGACCAGCGCGCCGATGACCGCGCATCCGGCGCCCACGACAAGGTCAACCGTGGTGCCCAGTTCCACGCCGAACACCAGAAGCCGGTCGAGCAGGAACGTGATGGCGAATCCCACCACGAATCCTATGACCGCGCCAGCCGGCATCCACGATGAGCGATGCGGGCGGATACGCGCGACGGCACCCGTGATCGGACCATGGGCCCTCTCATTCGAATCGGATGGTTCGCGGTCGTCGTCCGTCGTCCGAAACGACATGACGAACAGGATGATCACGCCGATACAGATCACCGCGAGCAACCCAATCGGCAGCCATCCCGAGTCGATATGAATACGCAGCAGATCACGAACCCACTTCGAACGCACTCCGGATCACCTCACTCGTTTCGCCTCGCCATGTCACGTATCGTCGATACGGATTTCCAACGCAGAAACGATAGACCCGACACCAAATCATGGTCATCATCCTCAGGATTGATTTGACGAATGAACACACTGGCCACACGATTCGGCATCCCGGATCACAAAAGCTCGACCGGACAGTCCGGAACGATGCCGGTCGCCCGGTTGACCGCTGAGGGTATTACTGAAGGCATGTCTAAGAAAGCGAAGAACAAGGGCAAGGGGTCCACACCCGCCACACTGCAGCTGGAGAACGCGGGCGTGGAGTTCACCCTGCATGAATACGAGCATTCCAACGACCACATGGACGATGGCTACGGCGTGGAGGCCGCCACCAAGCTCGGCTACGACCAGCATCAGGTGTACAAGACACTGCTGGCGGACACCGGCGACGAGTTGGTGACCGCTGTGGTGCCGGTGAGCGGGCACCTGGACATGAAGGCGCTGGCCACGGCCGTAGGTGCGAAGAAGGCGCAGATGGCCGACCCGAAGAAGGCCATGCGTCAGACCGGCTATGTGGTGGGTGGCATCTCCCCGCTCGGGCAGAAGACCCATCACCGTACGGTGATCGACGAGGGGGCGCTTGCCTTCGATGAGATGCTCGTCTCCGGAGGCAAGCGAGGACTGAGCATCGGCGTGGCCCCGAGGGATCTCATCGACGTGCTGGATGCCGTCACCGCGCCAATCGCCACGTGGTAGCGGCCCACAGTCTCGTTCAGCGGACGCGGCGCAGTTCGGCGGGCAGGACGAAATGCATCTTCTCCTTCGTGGTGGTCACATAGGAGACGTCCTCATACCCCATGGCCTTGAGCGCATCCACCACGCCGGAGACGAGCGCCTCAGGAACGGATGCGCCGGAGGTGACGCCCACCGACGAGGCGTGCTCGAACCATGCCGGATCAAGTTCGCTGGCGTCGTCCACCCGCCATGCCCGCCCCCTGCCGGCGAGCGCCTGCTCGGCGACCTCCATGAGGCGTACGGAATTCGATGAGTTCGCCGATCCCACCACGACCACGCAGTCGGACTTTTCGGCAACGGATTTGACGGCGGTCTGCCTGTTCTGCGTGGCGTAGCAGATGTCGGAGCTCGGCGGCTCGATGATCCAGGGGAAGCGCTGCTTGAGCGCTTCGATCACGGAACGGGTCTCATCGATCGACAGCGTGGTCTGCGACAGATACACGAGTTTCGATTCGGGGGGAAAGTCCAGTGTGCTCACATCATCGGCGTGTTCGATCAGGTGGACGTGCTCCGGCGACTCACCCACCACGCCGACGGCTTCGTCGTGCCCACGGTGTCCGATGTAGACGATCTCATAGCCGTCCTTGACGTACCGCAGCACTTCACGATGCACCTTGCTGACCAGCGGACAGGTGGCGTCCACCACGTGCATGCCGCGACGCGCGGCCTCGTGCTGCACCGCCGGGGAGACGCCATGCGCGGAGAACACGATGGGGATGCCCGCGGCCACGGCCTCGTCGGGGATCTCGTCGAGCTCCTCCACGAACACCGCTCCCTGGGCGGCGAGATCACCCACCACATGACGATTGTGCACGATCTGGCGGCGCACATAGACGGGAGGCAGTCCCTGCGGACGGGTATCCCCTCCATTCTTGGCCGCCTTGAGAATCGTCTCGACGGTCTGGATGGCGCGGTCGACTCCGGCGCAGAAGCCGCGCGGATCGGCCAGCACAATGCCCTTGCCCATGGATACAGCCTTTCCCTATCAACACAAACTGCAACCCATGGTAAGGCATCACGACGAAGAGCCCGCGTCGAGAGCAGACATCCCACATATGCGGGTACACTAATGAGAGCGGTAACATGCGGTAACATGATTGCCGCAACGACCAATCGACATGCATCCGATTCGGATGTTCACTACGGGAGTGATGGATATGGCAAGCAAGAACCTGCCGCCGCGTACCGGCCAGCAGTATTCGATTTCGTGCGGCGACTACGAGGCCGTGATCACGGAGCTGGGCTCCACGATGCGCAAGGTGACCTACAAGGGCAGGAACGTGATCGTTCCCCTCGGTCCGGATGATCCGATCACTTGCTGCCAAGGACAGCTGCTCATCCCGTTCCCCAACCGCATCAAGGACGGCAAGTACACGTTCGAAGGCAAGACCTACGAGCTGCCCATCGACGAGCATGACCGCAACAACGCCATCCACGGCTACGGCTACCGCTCCTTCTGGAATCTCGAGACGCTTACCGAATCCTCCGTCACGCAGACGTGGCGAGTGCCGAACATGAACGGATATCCGTTCGATCTGCTGGTCACCTGCACGCATGAGCTGGTCGAGGACGGCATGCACGTCACCGTGAGCGCCTACAACAACGGCGACATCAACGCACCGTGGGCCATGGCCATCCACCCGTGGCTCGACAACGGATTCAACGGCTACGGCGACGAGATCGACGGACACAACGCGCAGTGCCATCTGACCGTGCCCGCCGACACGCACGTGACCGTGGATGAGAACCTGATCCCCACCGGCACCGAATCCGTGGACGGAACCAAGTACGATCTGCGTCAGAACCCGCTGCTGGTCGACCAGCCCTTCGACGACGCCTGGACCGACCTGCATCACGACGCCGACGGCACCGTGACCGCCACGTTCACCCGTCCCGACGGTCTGACCGTCAAGGTGGGCGGCGACGAGACCATCACCTCGTTCCAGGTGTGCACCGGAACCGGATTCCCCGCGTTCATGCACCCGGCCGGCACCGCTGTGGAGCCGCAGACCGCTTATGCCAACGCCTTCAACACCGGCATCGATCTAGTCAGCATCAAGCCCGGTGAGACCTTCACCAGCAAGCTGTTCATCAGCGCAAGCCTGTGATCACCCGTTCGTGGATATCCACGAATATCCATGAACACAGTGACGGACGCATAGTGACGGGCTCCCAGATGGATGACCGGAAAATGAACCGTGGGTTGACCTCAAGTTGTATTTGTCCCACAAATATGGGATAATCCATCAGGCTTATTTCATCATCAGTAAAGGAGTCCATCATGGGCAAGCGCGGACGTCTGCGTCGTGACCGCCGTAAGAAGGCTGCAAACCACGGCAAGAGGCCGAACGCCTGATTTTTGCAGGCAGGCTTTCCAAGCGGAAGAACCCCGGAATGTCATATCGACATCCGGGGTTCTTTTTTGTAATCAGGGCTTTCCCATGTTCGAAACCCGCGCTTCGCTTTACTTCAGGTTCGCGTACACGAAGAAGCCTGTATGGTCAGGGGATAAGCCGGCGAACCGATCGCCATCCGCTTCTACCGGCCCTCATCGCGCAGACATTGACGCAGGCGCTCGATCAGGCAGTCGGGCGCGCCATCCGGACGCAGGTAGGCCCGCAGCATTTCGATCATGGCCTTCTCACGATCGTCACAGCAAGTATTGATATCGAAACACTCGCCCGGATTGTCGACGCTCGCGTCATTCCCGCCGTCGGATGGGGATGCCGATGCAGTACCGATCACCGTCTGCGTGATCGTCGTATGCCGAACACCGGCCGGATCACTCGTGACGCTGACGCTGGTATGGCGTTCGATATGACCGTTCATGAGCGCTCCTTTCCCACTGCGCGGCCATTGACGGTCGTCCGCCGATCGTCATGCGGCCGTTGTTCTCCATTATCGCCTGAATCGCGGTCTTCGGAGTTCGCAATTGGTGAAACCGTCTTCCGCGCGGATTTCGCCCTGCCCGTCTTGCCGTATCCGCGTTCGCGGGCGTAACTTTCCAATTCGCGCCTCAGCTGAGTGCGGGCGCGGTTAAGACGGCTCATCACCGTGCCGATCTTCACGCCCTGCTCATCGGCGACTTGCTGGTACGACTTGCCGTCGATGGCCGCATCGATGAACACCTGCCGGCGTTCCGGACTGAGTTTGTTCAGCGCGGCCATGATCTCCTCTGGCGCGAACGCATCCCAGTAGGTCTGTTCGGCGGACTTCAGCCCTTCGCCGCTATGCTCGGACGCGGAGTAGATATCCCAGTCGTCGTACTCCCCCGTCGAATCATTGGCGCGCTGCGGACGACGCTTCGCCTTCTGGTACTGGTTGAAGTACAGGTTGCGCTCGATGGTGGTCATCCATGCCGCGAAGTTGGTGCCGGCCTTGAACGAGTCGAAGTTCTTGAACCCACGTTCGAAGGTGTCCTGAACCAGATCCTGTGCGTCCTCGGGATTATTGGTCAGCTTCATCGCCTGACGATACAGGCCATCCACCGCCGGCATGGCCAGCGCTTCGAATTCGGCACGCCGGCCCCCGTCGGTCGCCTCGGGAATCTTGTTGTCAACCACCATTCCATTGTGCCACGGTCGACCATCCAAACCGTTGAGCTCATCCGTTGTCGTCAATCACGCCGACAATACAAGACATGACCGAATTGCTTACGGCGCTTGACACCGCGCCACATCAGACCGCTGATCAGACGCTGGCCGATTCCTGGCTGCTCGGATTCGACACCGAGACCACAGGCATCGCCCCCGGCAGGGATGCCATCTGCTCGGCGACGCTGGTGCTACGGGATCCCGCCAGAGGATACGAGGCGGATGTGGTCGGCGAATGGCTGATCAATCCTCATCAGCCGATCGCACCCGCGGCAAGTCGGGTGAACGGCTTCACCGACGCCTTCCTGCAGGAGCACGGCGGTGAGCCAACCGAACTGCTGGAGCAGATCGCGAATGTCATCGCCACGGCGCAGAACCACGGCATCCCCCTGCTCGCCTACAACGCGCCATTCGATGTGCATATGCTTGAAGGCGATCTGGCCCGTTGGGGACTGACCCCGCTGAACGACCGTCTGCACGGCGAACTGACCGTGGTGGACCCGCTGGTGATCGACCGCGAGATCTCCCATCGCAAAGGCAGGCGCACACTGACCGACACCACGTTCTACTACGGAGTGGAGCCGCATGGCGACTTCCACGACGCCACCGCCGACACCATCGCCGCGGTCGATCTGATCGCACCGATCACCCGGCTCTATCCACAGACCGGCAGGATCACCCTTGGCGAGCTCATGGACTGGCAGCGAGACGCCTACCGCCGCTGGCAGGATTCGTTCAACCAATGGCTCACGTCCAAAGGACGGGCCCCCAGCACCGACTCCTGGTTCGCCTAGGAACCGCGTGATGATCGCAGAAACTCGGATCATCACGGAATCATCATATTGTTCCCAGCGTTCTTGAACGCATGCGGAGATACACTGTCACCGGTTCCGGCGGCACGGGCATGTTCCGCGTCATCCGCCGGATGGAGGTATCATCATCCGCAACGTCCAGTCAGGAACAATGGAAACCATGACGCTCTCACTCGCATCCGCCGCCCGTCTGCTCGAACAGCAGGGGCTACTCCGGGAAATCATTCGCAACGATCACTGGTCACTCAACCCCCAGGATTTCGGTGACATCGAATTCACGTCGGTCACCTACGATTCTCGAACCGTCGACCACGGCACGCTGCTGTTCTGCAAGGGCCGGTTCAAGCCCGAATACATGGTCGCCGCCAGCAAGGCCGGTCTTGCCTGCTACGTGGCGGAAACCGACTATTCGGAGCACACCAATGCCGTCGGACTGATCGTGGACGATTCCCGCAAGGCGATGAGTCTGCTATCGGCCGAGTTCTTCGGACGCCCGCAGGACTCCCTCACCGTGGTGGGCATCACCGGCACCAAGGGCAAGACCACCACCGCCTACTTCACGAAGGCCGTACTCAACGCCTGGTCGGGAGGCAAGGCCGCCCTGTTCTCGTCGGTGGACAACTGCCTCGATGGCGAACACTACGAGGAATCCGATCTGACCACTCCGGAGTCGTTGGATGCGTTCCGCATGATGCGCACGGCCGTCGACAACGGCATGAAATACCTCGTCATGGAGGTCAGCTCCCAGGCCTACAAGGTCCACCGCGTGCACGGACTGACCTTCGACGTCGGCGCCTTCCTCAACATCAGCCCCGACCACATCAGCCCCATCGAACACCCCACCTTCGAGGACTACTTCCACTGCAAACGCCAGATCATCGCCAACAGCCGCACGCTTGTTCTCGGCGAGGGATGCGCGCATTCCGATCTGATCCGTCAGGACGCCGCACGTGCCGGCATCGCCGTGACCGAGACGGCACCGCGCGAGCAGGTGATGGAATCCCACAATCTGGCCATCGACGGCGACTTCAACTATGCGAACGCGGCCGCGGCCCTGGCGATCGCCCATGTGATCGGTGTCCCCGACGGCAATCCGTCGTTGAACGCCATGGACACCGTACGCATCGCGGGCCGTATGGAACAGTTCCATGATTCCCGCAGCAACACGGTGGCGATCGTGGACTACGCGCATAACTACGCCAGTGTGAACGCACTGCTCGACTTCGTGGACAAACGCTTCGGCGCGGATAACCCGCATATCACGCTGGTCACCGGCTCGGCCGGCAACAAGGCCTACGACCGCCGCGACGGCATCGTCAACGCCGCGCAGTCACGCATCGACCAGTTCGTGTTCACCACCGAGGACAGCGATACCGAACCGTATCTCGACATCTGTAGGCAGATGCAGGGATACGTGACGGCACCGAACGTGGAGTCGACGATCATCGTGGACCGCACCGAAGCCGTGATCTGGGCCGTGGACCGCGCACGGGAACGCGACGGACGCCTCAACGTGCTGCTGCTCATTGGCAAGGGCGACGAACGCTGGATCAAGGATCACAACCGCCATGTGGCCTATGAGGGCGACGACCGTCTGATCGCCCGCCTGTTCGGCACACAGGAGTGACCCGCACTACACGGCCGCTGTAGAATATCCGTCGTGCATGCCGATGAAGTCGTGGCGTGCACGACGGATATTTGAGAGAAGAGGACCGTATGCCCATGGAATCGAATCGTTCCGGACTGTGCCTGGCTTCGGCAGCGCAGCTGCTCGCCCAGCATGGACTGCTCCGCGAGATCATCGCTGGCGAGGTCTGGACGCTTGACGCACACGATCTACCGAACAGCGAGACGCCGTTCACCACCATCACCTACGACACCCGCGAAGTGAAGCCGGGAAGCCTGTTGTTCGTCAAGGGACGATTCGACCCAAGATTCCTCGACGGCATCGACGATCAGGGTCTCGCCTGCTATGTGGCGGAAACCGACCATGAGGATCGCGCCGCCGCTCCCGGACTGATCGTGGACGACGTGCACAAGGCGATGAGTCTGCTGTCGGCCGAGTTCTTCGGACGCCCGCAGGACTCTCTCACCGTGGTGGGCATCACCGGCACCAAGGGCAAGACCACCACCGACTACTTCACCCACGCGATTCTCAACGCATTCTCCAACGGCCATGCGGCGATGACGAGCTCGATCGCCGTCTGTCTGGACGGGAAAACCTGGGAACCGTCACATCTGACCACTCCGGAGTCGTTGGATGCGTTCCGCATGATGCGCACGGCCGTCGACAACGGCATGAAATACCTCGTCATGGAGGTCAGCTCCCAGGCCTACAAGGTCCACCGCGTGCACGGACTGACCTTCGACGTCGGCGCCTTCCTCAACATCAGCCCCGACCACATCAGCCCCATCGAACACCCCACCTTCGAGGACTACTTCCACTGCAAACGCCAGATCATCGCCAACAGCCGCGCCATGGTGATCGGCGCGGACAGCGACCATCTCGGTCTGCTGCTGCAGGCGGCCGAACAGCACGACGCGCCGACGACGACGTTCGGCATCGACGCCGCGGACGGCGGCCATGAATCGCAGACCCGCGTCGACATGATCATGACGCCCGATCCGAGCCGCAAGACCGGATTCGACATCACCTTCCACGACGATACGCAGTCGTTCGAACTGGACATGCTCGGCGAATTCAACTTCCTCAACGCCGCGGCGGCCGTGGCGATCGCACACCGCGCCGGCGTGCCGTTCGACGATCCCGCGATGCACGCGATCGAACGCGTGCAGGTCCCCGGCCGCATGGAACGGTTCGTGGGGAACGACGGACTGCACGTGTACGTGGACTTCGCGCACAACTACATGTCCACCAAGGCACTGGTCGACGAGATGCTGCGCGTGTACGGCGAGCGCCATCCGCGCATCACACTGGTGGCTGGCACGACTGGCGGCAAGGCGATCGACCGGCGTGAGGGCATCGTCAAGGGCGCGCTCGGCCGTGCGGAATCGTTCGTCTTCACGCTGGACGATCCGAACTTCGAGGATCCGCGCAAGATCTGCGAGGAGATGGCCTCGTTCGTCAGCGATGAATCGGCGGAAGTGCAGATCATCGTGGATCGGGAACAGGCGATCGTCACCGCGATCCGCGAAGCACGCGAGCACGCGGACCGATTCAACATCGTGCTGGTGATCGGCAAGGGGCATGAGACCCGCAACATCATCGATGGCAAGACCGTCTACTGGCCCGGCGACGCCACGATCGTGCGCCGCGAGCTCGGACTGAACTAAGGAGAGAACAACCACCATGGCGAAGAAATTCCAGCCGATTCTGCTGGGCAGCGACATCAACGTGTACGGCATGGCCCGTGCATTCCACGAGGAGTACGGCATCGTATCCGATGCGTACGCATACTTCCAGCTGAGCCCGACCAAATTCAGCAGGATCGTCAACGTGCACATTGTGGATGACTTCAACAATTTCGTGAAGTTCCGCGATTTCATGCTTGATCTGGGCAAGCGCATGAAGGCCGAGGATCCGGACCGTACGCTGCTGCTCATCCCCTGCGGCGACGTGTATGCGAACCTGCTCAGTCAGTGCGGCGACGATCTGCGCAAGTACTTCGTCTACAACACGCTCGATATCCGCCTGTCCCGACGTCTCGCCTACAAGAGCACGTTCTACGAGATCTGCGAGCAGTACGATCTGCCGCATCCGAAGACCCGTTCCCTGACCGCCGACGAGGTGCGCGCCGGGGAATACCGCAACCTGCCGTTCGACTACCCGGTGGCCATGAAGCCGGCGAACAGCGTGGAATGGCTGGGCATCGACTTCGAGGGCCGTCGCAAGGCCTACATCTTCAAGGACCCCGCCGAGTTGGAGACGATCATCACGCGGGCCTACGATGCCGGCTATACGTCCGAAATGGTGATCCAGGACTTCATCCCCGGTGACGACAGCCGCATGCGCGTGCTCAACGCCTACGTGGACAGGCATCACCGCGTGCGCATGATGTTCCTCGGCCATCCGCTGCTCGAGGACCCCTCCCCCGTCGCGGCGGGCAACTACGCGGCCATCATCCCCGACTACAACGAGGAGGTGTTCCGCACCATCAAGGCGTTCCTCGAGGACATCAAGTACGAGGGCGTGGCCAACTTCGACATGAAGTACGACGAGCGCGACGGCAAGTACAAGCTGTTCGAGATCAATCTGCGCCAGGGCCGATCCAGCTACTTCGTGACGCTCAACGGGTTCAATCTGGCCAAGTACTTCGTGGATGATCTGGTCGAGGATACGCCATTCGACGGCGATACTGTGTTCGGCCGCGGCTCCAAGCTGTGGCTGGAGATCCCGCGCTCCATCTTCACCGGCTACGTGGCCGAAGGCGATGACAAGCGTCGTGGCGAGGCCATGCTCAAGTCCGGCGACTGGGGCACCACGCTCGAATACTCCAAGGACATGAATCCGCTGCGCTGGCTCATGATCCGTCACATGTTCTCCATCTACAAGAAGAGCTACGCCAAGTACTTCACGGTCAAGCAGTGACGTGGCAGCGCAGCGGCCCGCATGCCGCGTGATCGTTTCGTAACGGGATCCAGCCGGTGACCGGAAGGTTGCCGGCTCGTGATCATGCCACTGCTATCATTGCTTCTCAGGCAAATTCGAATCAACGCGCGACTGCAACATCTCGAATCGTCCCGATGCCGCAGGAAGCAGACAAAGGCAAGTGGAGCATACATGAAACGACCGTTTTTCGCTGTTCTGGGCGGCATGGGATCCCTGGCTACCGAAAGCTACGTCCGTCTGGTCAATCAGGCCACGCACGCACACCGCGATCAGGAATTCCTCGACTACGTGGTATTCAACGACGCCAGCGTGCCGGACCGCACCGACTTCATTCTCGGCCGCAGCGACGAGGATCCCTTCCCCGTGATCGCGGATGACATCGAGAAGGCGACCGCCATGGGGGCGAGTTTCATCGTACTCACCTGCAATACCGCCCACTACTTCTTCGATCGGTTCCAGGCGCTCACCGATGTGCCGATCATGCACATGCCGCGTGGCGCGGTGAAGCGCATGAGCCGCCTGTATCCGGCCGGCGAATACCGGCGTGTGGGGTTCATGGGGACGGAAGGCTCCCGTGCCTCTGGTGTTTACCGTAAGGCCGTCGAAGAGGCCGGATACGAATTCGTGGAACCGGATGACAGTCTGCAGCACCGCGTGGATTATTTGATCTACCACGATGTGAAGGGCACCGGAGATCTCAATCGGGAACGCTACGAGGCCGCCATCACCACCATGCTCGACTATTACCAGTGCGATACGGTGATTCTCGGGTGCACCGAGCTGTCCGTGCTCAACGAGGCGTTCCCGATGCCTGACAAGCCGATCATCGACGCACAGGCCATTCTGGTGGATGACACGGTCGCCCGTGCCAAGAAGCTGCGCAGATAGGAACGGATAAGGGCCGCGATCGGCACTCACACGCGGCGCTCACGACACTCACGAAACACAATGGGTAGGACGATTACGTTCGAGCGTCCTACCCATTGTGTTGTTTTCGCGCTTCCCTTACTGCGCGCTTCCCCTACTGATCGAGGTGCTGATCAAGCTTCTGGCTCACCACGGCGGTGACGCCATCGGCGCGCATCGTCACGCCATACAACGCATCGGCAATGCCCATCGTGCGCTGCTGATGCGTGATGACGATCAGCTGGGCATGCTCACGCAGCTTCTCGAACGCCTCAAGCAGACGCGTCAAATTCACATCGTCAAGCGCCGCCTCCACCTCGTCCATCACATAGAACGGACTGGGACGCGCGGTGAAGATCGCGAAGAGGAACGCCAACGCGGTCAGCGAGCGCTCGCCGCCGGACAGCAGACTCAGCTGACGGACACGCTTGCCCGCCGGACGAGCCTGCACGATCACTCCTGAATTCAGCGGGTCGTTCGGATTGTCCAGCTTCAGCGTGCCATGACCGCCGGGGAACAGTACCCCGAACATGCTGGTGAACGCCTCGGCGGTGTCGTCGAACGCCTTGCGGAACACGTCGACCATGGTGGTGTCCAGCTGTTGGATCAGGGACATCAGATCGTCACGGGAGCGGGATACGTCGCTGCGCTGATCGTTGAGGTACTGGTTGCGTGCCTTGAGCGCATCGTATTCCTCGGTGGCGAGAGGATTCACCTTGCCGAGTTTGATGAGATCACGTTTGGCCTGTTCCAGTCGTTGCACCTGCTCGTCACGGACGTAGTCGGTCTCGCCGTCCGGGTTGCCGGTCTCGTCCAATACCGGTACCGGTTTGTCGGGACCATAGTCGCGCACCGCTTCCTCGAGTGTCATGCCCAGGCTCTCGCTGATGCGGGATTCCAGCTGCTCGTAGTCGGACGCCATGCGCTCGCGGTTCATATCAAGACCGTGCTCCCGACTGCGCAGTTCCGCCACGCGGGGTTCCAGCCGTCCGCGACGCTCACGAAGCTCGGCGAGCTCGTCGTCGTTTCGTGCCGCGGTCCGTTGCTCGGCCACACGGCGCTCCTCCACCCGTGCGATACGCAGGGCCAGATCCGCGGCCACGGCCTTGGCACGATCGGCGACATGCGCCGCCTGAGCGGCCTGCGACCGGCGTTTGTCGTTGAGGGCCTCGAGTCTGGCGCGACGCTGCTCGGCCTGACGGGCATTGTCCCGCAACAGATCCGCCTGACGAACAAGGGACTGGACCTGACGCGACGTCTCGTTCCAGGCCATGGTGGCGGCAAGCTCGTCGTTACGGGCGACGGTCAGTGCCTGTTCCAGTTCATGTTCGCGTACGCTCAGTTCATCGATATCCGAGTGTGCGTCCTGAGGGGAGTCCATGGAAGCCAGTGCACGGTTGAGATCATCGAGCCTCAGTGCATGCGACCGCTGCCGCTCGTCGATGGCGGCGGCCTTGTCGTCCAACGCCGTCAGTCGGGAACGTAGTCCAGACGTTCGTTCCACCGCCGTCTGCAATCGCTGACGGGACTGCTGGATCTGCAGACGACGTTCGGCGAGACGATTCTGTTCGGCCTGCACACGTTCGGACGCCTGCCGTTCCTGCTCACGGGCCTTCGCCAGATCAGTGTCCAGTGAGGCAAGCTCGTCGGACAGTCCGTCCGCCTCGGTCAGGGCGCGATTGCGACGGGCCGCCAGACTCAGTTCGCTCTGGGCAGGCACCGTGCCGCCCGCCGCCGCCACATCGTCACGGAACAGCTCCCCGTCCATGGTGACCGCCGCACGCCAGCCGTGTCGTACGGCGTGCATTGCCTCGTCATGTGAGCGAACGGCCGCCACGTCGACGAGGAGTCGTCGTACGGCACGGACCGTGCCACGGGCGGTGTCGGCATCCGCATTCGGATTGGCGTGAATGAGATCAGCGGCACTGGTAATGGTGTCGACGATGTCATCGACGCCAACGCCATCATTATCGCCATCACTATCCTCGGCATCACCATCGAGTGTTCTCAGTAGGACGGCCCTGCCCAGTCTGTCCGACTTTGCACGGGTCAGCGCATGCTCCATATTCGTCTCATCGGCCACCACGATCGCGCCGGCGAATACGTCGAGCGCATGGGACACGGCCTCCTCCCAGCTGTCTTCCACCTGAATGAAGTCGGTGAGGCGTCCCAGCGCACCCGTCTGCGGGTCCTGCTCCAGAGCACCGGCTGCATTACGTCCGTCGAGCGTATCGGCGAGCGCATCGGCCTTGGCCTTGAGCGACACGATGCGGGTCTCCACCGTGCGATGCCGGTCCTCAAGTTCCCGAACCCTCGACTGGGCCTGGCCGAGTACGGTACGGGCCATGGTGAGCGCGGTGTCGTCGGGTTCGTCGCTCTCGGGCGTCTGGCGTTCAAGCTCGTTCTGTTCGGTGACCGCGGCGTCCAGCTGAACGGTCATGGCATCCCGTTGACCGGCGATGTCGTTGCGCTGGGCTGCGGCGGACTGCATCAGGGCTTCCTCACGGGCGATGAGCTCGCGCAGCTGCGCGATACGTCCTTCCTTCTCGCGGGTGCTGTTGCGCAGTTCCGTCATGGTCTGCCTCAGTGAGGCAAGCTGCCGTTCCAGATCGGCACGATGCTCCTGCGCATGGGTGAGGGCCTGCTGCTCGGCATCCGCCTTGGTGTGCTGCTCGTTGGCCTGAGTGGTGAGTTCGTCGGCTCGACGGTCAAGCAGTTCCGAGTCCTCGCCCATGTTCTCGGTGATTTGTCCGAGCAGTGATCCGCGACGTTCCTCGGCCAGCGAGGCGAGTGATTCCAGTCGTTCATGAATCTGGCTCATCTCATGCCATGCAGTGGTAAGGCTGGCGATGGTCGGCGAGGAGGCTCGGGAGGCGGCCTCCATCTGCTCGATGCGGATCTTGACCTCGGCCAGTGTGCGCTGTTCGTCGGCGAGTTCGCCTCGAACACGAGTGAGCTCCTCACGATTGGCAGCTCTGCGTGCGATCAGCTGTGTGGCGTCGTCGGCCATGATGCGGCTTTGTGCGTCGCGTATGGACACCTGAATGGCATCGGCTTTGCGCGAGATGCGCGCCTGGCGTCCGAGTGGTCCCATCTGGCGTCTGAGCTCGCCCAGCAGATCGTCGAGTCGGGCCAGATTCGCCTCGGTGGCGGTGAGTTTGCGTAGCGCACGCTCCTTGCGCTTGCGATGCTTGAGGATACCTGCCGCCTCTTCGATGAATGCGCGATGCCCGGCGGGGTCGGCGTGCAGGATACGGTCGAGCCGTCCCTGACCGACGATCACGTGCATGTGTGAGCCGAGCCCGGTGTCGCTGAGCAGCTCCTGGATGTCGAGCAGACGACACGGGGTGCCGTTGATCTCATATGCGGAGCCGCCGCCGCGGAACATGGTGCGGGAGATCGTCACTTCCGTATAGTCGATGTCGAGCACGCGATCGGTGTTGTCGATGGTGAGCGACACCTGTGCACGGCCGAGTGCCGGACGGGAGGAAGTGCCGGCGAAGATGACGTCCTCCATGGAGGTGCCGCGTAGATTCTTCGCCCCCTGCTCTCCCATGACCCAGGTCAGTGCGTCGACGATGTTCGACTTGCCGGAACCGTTGGGACCCACCACCGCGGTGATGCCGGGCTCGAAACGCAGCGTGGTGGCGGATGCGAAGGATTTGAAGCCCTTGAGCGTGAGTTCCTTAAGATACACTAGGCGCGCTCCGACTTCGGTTTGGCGAGGTCGGCGTTCGGCTGTTCCTTCAGCAGATGACGGGCGTCACCGGCGGTGACGAAGCTGCCGCAGACGAGAACGCCCTGACCGTAGCCGATGCCGGTCTCGTCCGATTCATCGGCGAGATCGACGGCAGCCTGAATGGCGTCGGGCAGAAAGTCCTTGCGGATGACACGATCGGGACCGAACACGTCGATGGCGATCTTCTCAAGGTCCTCGGCGGGCATGACACGGCTCGTCCACGAGTTCTGGGTGACGACGATGGTGTCGAGCATCGGTTCGAGTATGCCGAGCACGGACTCCACTTCCTTGTCGGCCATCATGGAGACCACACCGATGAGGTGCTGGAAGGAGAAGTTCTCCTCGATTGCCCCGCGCAGCGCGGTGACCGCCTGAATGTTATGACCGCCATCCACGATGATCGTGGGTGAGGTACGAACCACTTCGATGCGGCCGGGCACCTTTACACTTCCCAGCGCCTCGGCCACCACGTCGCCGTCCAGAGGGCCGTTGACGGGGATCACCACTTCGGCCGCGGCGAGCGCGGACAGGGCGTTGTGCGCCTGGTGCTCGCCGAACATGGCGATCGGAACCTGTTCGTATACACCGTTGGGAGTGCGCAACGTCGCCACCTGTCCTCCGACGGCGGGCTGCCGGGAGACGACCTCCATCTCCTGTCCGTCGCGAACCAGCCCCTGGGCGCCCTGTTCGCGTACGGCGTCCTCGATGATCGGCAGTACGGTCTCGTGGGTTTGCGGTCCGACGATCACGGTGGAGTTGGGCTTGACGATGCCGGCCTTCTCTCCGGCGATCTGCTCGACGGTGTCGCCCAGCCACTGCATGTGGTCCATATCCACTGGGCCGATGATCGACGCGTCCCCATCGAGCACATTGGTGGCGTCCCATCGGCCGCCCATGCCGACTTCGACGACGGCCACGTCCACAGGGGCGTCGGCGAACGCCCAGATCGCCATGGCGGTGAGCACCTCGAAGAAGCTCATCTTCGGTCCGCCCTGTTCAACAGATCTGGCGTCGACAAGGTCCACGAAATCCTTGATCTGATCCCAGATGTCAACGAACTCATCGTCGGACAGACGCTGTCCGTCGATGCAGATGCGTTCGGTGATCGACTCCACATGCGGCGACGTGTACAGGCCGGTGCGCAGACCATAATGGCGGCAGATCGATTCGACCATGCGAGCCGTGGATCCCTTGCCGTTCGTGCCGGTGATGTGCACCACGCGGAACGACTGCTCCGGGTGTCCCAGCAGGTCCATCATCATCGCCATGCGATCGAGTGTGGGGTCGAAATCGTGCTCCGGTGCCCGCTTCATGATCGTACGATACACCTCGTTGAGGCTTGTTCCTGCAGTGTTCGGATGTTCGAAAGACATACCCTGTGCCTTCATGCCCTTTCCGCGTGTCACGTCTGAATGATCCGATGCGCGAACCATCGCCGCACATCGATGCTCGATGTATTCTAGGCAATCGCTGTGACCACGATCACACATACGCGACGGGCGTACATCGTCAAACGGCAACACCATGATATTTGGCGGCATTCGCATGAGGCATCTTCTAAGATGAACGGTAGCAATGCAGGATCTGCATAGGCATTCATCGAAAGGAGCGGCGTGATGTCGGCAAGCGACGAGGCGCGGAACGCACAGGCGGCGAAACGATACGAGCAGGACGAGGAGGAGCTGAACGCACAGGCGGTAGGCGAGCGTGTGACCAACCGAACCCTCTCCCCCCGATCGGCGTCGTTCCGCCAGTTCATGACCGAAGGCTGGGGTGCGGTGGATCCCGGTGTCACCTCGCTCGAATCCAGCTCCTATATTCCGGCGCGTCTCGAGGCGCTGGGCAAGCGTTTCCCGGGCAGCCGCATCATCATTCCGGCGGGCCAGCCCAAGACGCGCAACAACGACTGTGACTACGCGTTCCGTCCGGACACCACGTTCGCCTATTACACGGGTCTGGGCGAGGATTATGAGGCGGGTGCCGTGCTGGTGCTCGACCCGGTGGACCCGAACGGCGAGGAGGCCAAGGAGGGCAGGACGCACACCGCCACGCTGTTCCTCAAGCCACGCGCCGATCAGACAACCGAAGACTACTACCGTTCCGGCTATGGCGAGTACTGGGTGGGCGCCCGCCCGGGCCTCAAGGAGTTCACCACGATGACCGGTCTGGCCACGCGTGACATTTCGCAGCTCGAGGACGCCCTGTCCAAGGACGTCGGTCCGGAGGACGGTGCCGTGCAGCTGCGCGTGGTGCGCGAGGCCGATCCGCAGCTTACCTCCGAGGTGGAGCGCATCCGCGAGCAGAACGGCTGGTCCGATCCGGATCGCAACCGTGCCGCCGATGATCGTCTGCACGAGTACGCGGCCGAGGCCCGCATGGTCAAGGACGAGTATGAGGTGGGTGAGATCCGCAAGGCCGTGGCCGCCACCAAGCGCGGATTCGACCGTATGCTCACCGCGCTGCCCGGCGCGCTTGACAAGCCGCGCAGCGAACGCATCCTTGAGGGCGCGTTCAACGCCAACGCGCGCGAGGAGGGCAACGACGAGGGCTACGAGACGATCGTGGCATCCGGAGCCCACGCGGCCACACTGCACTGGATGCGCAACACCGGCAGCATCGCCAACGGCGACCTGCTACTCATCGACGCCGGCGTGGAGGTCAACAGCCTGTATACCGCCGACATCACCCGCACCTTCCCCACCAACGGCAGGTTCACGCCGTTCCAGCGTCGCCTGTACGAAGCCGTGCTCAAGGCGCAGCAGGCCGGTTTCGATGCAGCCGTGCCGGGCGTGACCTACCGGCACATCCATGACGCAGTGATGCGGTCGATCGCCGAGTCGCTCCATGAGTTCGGCATCCTGCCGGTGAGTGTGGAGGAGTCCCTCTCCCCCGAAGGCCAACAGCATCGTCGATGGCTTGCCTGCGGCGTGGCGCATCATCTGGGCCTTGACGTGCATGACTGCGCGCAGGCGCGGTTCGAGTCGTATCAGGAGCGTCCGATCACGCCGGGAATCACGTTCACCATCGAACCGGGACTGTACTTCAAGGAGAACGACCTGCTCGTCCCGCCGGAGTACCGTGGCATCGGCATCCGCATCGAGGACGACGTGCTCATGACGGAGAACGGCCCCGAATGGATCAGCCACGATATTCCGAAGCAGCCCGACGACGTCGAGGCATGGATGGCCGAGCGCGCCGCGGCCACTGATTCCACCGGCAAGGAGCACTGATCATGGCGACGCCTAAGTTCATTCTCGAACTGCGCAAGAAAATCGGCCATGACCCGCTGTGGCTGATCGGCGTATCGGCCTATGTGGAGGATGCCGATGGTCGCGTACTGCTCGGTCGTCGCAGCGACACCGGCGAGTGGGCCATGGTGTACGGCATCAACGAGCCCGGCGAGGAGCCCGCCGTCACCGTGGTGCGCGAGGTGAAGGAGGAGACCGGCGTGGACTGTGTGCCCACCGATCTGGTATCCGTCAAGTCGTCCACGCAGATGATTGCCTACGGCAACGGGGACCAGGCCATGTACATGGATCATCTGTTCGTCTGCAGACTGGCCGATGACGGCAACACCGATCCGTTTGTGGGCGATGACGAAAGTCTGAACGTCGGCTGGTTCGACGTCAACGATCTGCCGTCCCCTCTGGCCGCCACCACGGTGGAACGCATGGGCTATGTGCGTCAGTGGAAGGCCGGAGACGGCCGGGCCCTGTTCTCGCTGCAGTAGTCGACGGTCTCACCAGTCACGATATTCAATTCCGTGTCCGTCTGATCATTCATTGAACGACGGACACGCATATTTCCCGGGACATCCCCAAGAAAGGAACCCATGTCCGTTCTCACCATCATCTTCGGCATACTCACGTTCGTGATCGGCGTGCTGTACGCATCGCTGCCGACCAACGTACGCATGATGGACCGCTCCCAGATGATCTTCTCGATGGCGCTGGTGACCCTGCTCATCGGCATGTTGGTCTGCATGTATTTCGTCGGTTCGGATTCCGAATCCTGGATCGTGCTGATCGCCGCCGTGGTGGGATACGTGGTCGGTCATCTGCGTCCGATCAACGATTTCCTCGCCTCGCACTGGGACATCTTCGATTTCCGCTGATCACGTTGCCGTCGGTCGAACCCTCGACCGACGGCAACGTGATCGGATATCCATTCAGATATCCAAATAATCCATCGGCCGTTCGATAAGCCGACGTAGGCCGAAGGCGGCCGCACCTCGCAAGGCCGGGCGCTCCAGGGAGGAGCATGACAGCACCCGCAGATTGAACGCATGTCGGGCGAGCACCCATGGCATGACCCGTTCACGCAGGCGGGCGGCGAGATCGTCGCCGAACACGGACCAGAATCCACCGAGCACGATCGTGTCCACATCCAGCATGTTGATGGCCGACGATGCGGCCGACGCCATGGCGCTGAGTGCCTGATCAATGGCGTACACCGCACGGTCGTCGTCGGCACGCCACCGGTCGTGCAGCTCCTTCACGTAGCGTCCCTGCACGGCCTCGTCGCCATCGGCTATGCCGGCGTTACGCACCAGTTCCCGTCGACCGGCGTACATCTCCAGACAGCCACGACGCCCGCACCGGCATTCGGGGCCGTTCATATCCACGGACACATGGCCGATCTCTCCGGCGAATCCGTGGTCGCCACGGACCAGCGACCCCGCACGTACGAACGCCCCGCCCACGCCGACGTCGGTGGAGATGTACAGGAACGAATCCTCCGGGGACAGCGTCTCGTCGGGCCGGGACTCGGTCGAGGAACGATCGGCATGCGTCATCTCCGCCACATCCTTGACCTGTGCCGTCGGACGGCATGAGGCATATCCGGGGATCTGCGCAATGGCGGCAAGATTCGCTTCATTGTCGGATACCGCCTCCAGTCGGCGCATCACCTCGAAACGATGCAGGTCCAGATTCTCCCAGCCGAGATTCGGTGCCATAAGCAACCGCTGATCACCGTCTTCCAGTTCCGCGATCAGACCGGGAAGCGCCAGCCCGGCACCCACGATCCGATAGTTGCGGCGTTTGAGGGTGGCCTCCACCGGACGCAACAGCTCGTCGAGCGCAGCGAATGCGTCATCGGGCGTCGTGCCGGTCATCGATTTGTCGATCCACTCCTCCATCACGGTCTCGCCGGCGATATCAGTGACGGTATAGCCGTAGCCGTCGGTGTTGATCTGCATGCCGATCCCCACCCAGCATCCGGGACGGAACGCCAGCGGAGTGCTGGGGCGGCCGTTCCCCGTTTTCTGCTGCGGGTCCAGCTCCTCCACCACCTCGTTGGTGAGCAGGATGTCGGATAGCAGCGACATGGTGGCCTTGGTCAGCCCGGTGGACTTGGCCAGTTGCGCACGACTCATCGGCGAGACCGATTGCAGCAGCGTGGTGAGCACCACCGACAGATTGTGGTTGCGCAGGTCGTCCTGATTGATGCTTCTCGATCGTGGCATGGCTGTCCTCTTCGGCTCCTCGGTATCTGGATAGCGGCATGGACCGTTCCGCCGCCTATGTGTTCGGCGCACCACTGGATGCTGCGGTATTGAATGCTATCGAACAACGTACTTCACATACCCTACAACATGTTCGTCATGTTGTCCTCCACGCACGCGGCACTGTGCATCGCCCCATCCCATTATTTAGTTTTTTCGTCTAATTAATTGGTATACTAGAGGTCGACATCCAATGTCAACGCATTGGGGACGGCATACACGATTTAGGAGCGGTTATGACGACAAGGATTCTGGTAGCTGGAGTCGACACATCCACGCAATCATGCAAGGTACGCGTCACCGACGCGGCAACGGGCGAACTTGTACGATTCGGCTCGGCGAAGCACCCCGACGGCACCAGCGTGGACCCCGAGGCATGGTGGCACGCATTCCTCGAAGCCGCCGAACAGGCCGGTGGGCTCGACGACGTATCCGCGATCGCCGTCGGCGGGCAGCAGCATGGCATGGTCCTGCTCGACGAGCACGGCACGGTGATCCGAGACGCGTTGCTCTGGAACGACACCCGTTCGGCACCGCAGGCGGAAGCGCTGATCCATCGCCTCGGAGAACCCGACGCACAGGATGGCGAACCGGCAGGGAACGACGACGAATCGATTCATGCACGCGGCGTACAGCGCTGGGTGAAGGCCGTGGGCTCCTCCCCCGTCGCCTCGTACACGCTGACCAAAGTGGCATGGGTCGCCGAACACGAACCGGAGAACGCCGCACGCATCGCCGCGATCTGTCTGCCGCACGACTGGCTGAGCTGGCGCATCGCCGGCTATGGACCGGTCGCCGATGGCGAAGACGCCCATCTCGACGCGCTGTTCACCGACCGCTCCGACGCTTCGGGCACCAGCTATTTCGACGCCGCGACCAACGAATACCGTCTCGACCTGCTCGACATGGCCCTTGGACGCCATGACGTGATTCTGCCCCGAGTGCTCGGTCCGACCGAAGCCGCACCGGTCAAGGCTTCCCCACAGGTCGCCGGCCGTGAAGTCGATGGCGGATGCCTGATCGGCCCTGGCGGCGGCGACAACGCCATGGCATCGTTCGGTCTGTCGATGAGCGTCGGCGACGTATCGGTGTCGCTCGGCACGTCCGGCGTTGCCGCAGCGATCGCCGAACGACCGGTCTACGATCTTACGGGTGCGATCAGCGGATTCGCCGACTGCACCGGCCACTTCCTGCCATTGGCCTGCACGATCAACGGATCGCGTATTCTTGACGCCGGACGTCATGCCCTCGGCCTGGACTACGACGAACTTGCCACGTTGGCGTTCGAATCCAAGCCCGGTGCCGGCGGCATCACGCTGATCCCCTACTTCGACGGCGAGCGCACACCAAACCGCCCCGGCGACACAGCGCGCCTTGAAGGCCTGACGTTGGCGAATACCACGCGCGAGAATCTGGCGAGGGCGTTCGTGGAGGGACTGCTGTGCTCGCAGCGCGACTGCATCGAGCTGGTGCGCGCGCTCGGCGCCCGCATCGACCGCATCCTCCTCATCGGAGGAGGCGCGAAATCACCTGCCGTACGCACACTTGCCCCGGCCGTGTTCGGCATGGACGTGACGCTGCCCGCCACTGACGAATACGTCGCCATCGGCGCAGCCCGCCAGGCGGCCTGGGTACTGTCCTGTGCCGGCACGAATTCGGAGGCGACGACCGAGCCACCGGCATGGAAGACAACGATCGAAGGCATCGAATCCGCCGATCCGACCCCGCAGGTCTACGAATCCTACGCACGCCGTCGCGACTAGGATCCTGCCCGATCGCACAATGCCCGGAAACGTCTCCTTCAATGGAGGGCCGGTTCCGGGCATTCCCATATCACCAAACATGTGCCCAAAACATGAAAAGCCCGGTACGTGCCACAATGGACGCATACCGGGCTTCCCTTATGGGACAACGGTTTTCAGACGGTCAGACATCACGCTTCGGCGAGCGCGTCGATGATGTAGTTGTTGATCGTTGCCTTGACCTGCTCGAGGTGGTCGGACTTGGTGGCGGCGCGCAGTTCGGCCTGGGTCTTGTCGAGGCTGTACTCCTCGAGGGAGGCCAGCGTCACCTTGCCGGATTCGATGTCGGCACCGATACCGGACTCGTAGGAGCTGTAGCGGTCGGCCTGCAGGTCCTCAATGTAGTGGTCTTCGTGCATCTTGGCGGCGACCAGCAGACCGGCGGCGTAGGAGTCCATGCCGACGATGTGGACGCGGAACAGGTCATCCGGGGCGAAGGACGTACGACGCGGCTTGGCGTCGAAGTTCAGGCCACCGTGGGGGCCGATGGAGCCGTTGGCAAGCACTTCCCACATCACGGCGACGCAATCGTAGAGGTCCGACGGGAACTCATCCATGTCCCAGCCGATGAGCTTGTCACCCTGGTTGGCGTCCAGCGAGCCCAGAATGCCGTTCTCGCGGGCGAATCGCACTTCGTGCTGGTAGGAGTGGCCTGCCAGATTGGCGTGGTTGCCTTCGAGGTTCAGCTTGAACACGTCGTCCAGATCGAAGGTCTTGAGGAACGCGAGCGCGGCGGCGGCGTCGAAGTCGTACTGGTGGCTCGTCGGCTCCTTCGGCTTCGGCTCGATGAGGAACTGGCCATCGAAGCCGATCTCCTTGGCGTAGTCGGCGGCGAGGTGGAAGAGCTGCGCCATGTGGGCCTGTTCGCGATGCATCTGCGTGTTCCACAGGTTCTCGTAGCCTTCGCGGCCGCCCCAGAACACGTAGTTCTCGGCACCGAGGCGCTTGGCGATCTCCAGGCTCTTCTTGACCTGTGCACCGGAGTAGGCGAAGATGTCGGCGAACGGCGAGGTGGCGGCACCGGAGACGAAGCGCGGGTTGGTGAACAGGTTCTGGGTGTTCCACAGCAGCTTGACGCCGGTGGACCTCATGTTTTGCTCGATCTTGTCGACGACCTTGTCGAGGTTGGCGTTGGTCTCGCGCAGCGTGTCGCCTTCGGGGGCGATGTCGCGATCGTGGAAGCAGAAGTACTCCACGCCGAGCTTGGTGTAAAACTCGAAGGCGTAGTCCACCTTGGCGAGCGCCAGATCCATCGGATCGGTGTACCTGTCATACGGACGCTCGGCAGTGCCATCGCCGAAGGGGTCGACCAGACGCTGATCGAAGGTGTGCCAGTAGGCGACCGCGAAACGCAGCCAGTCCTTCATCTTCTTGCCGGCAACCATCTTGTCGGCGTCGTAGTAGCGGAAGCCAAGCCCCTCCTTGGCGCCGCCCTTGCGTCCGACGTACGGGATCTTGTCGATGTTCCACAGTGCCATGAGAACTCCTTTGCTCTTGTCGTCTCTTGCCGTCGGGATCTGGCCCGAATCACGGCAATACGTCTACGACGGTCGGCCCGTTCGCCTTCCATCAGGAACACTCATATAGTAAAACCATCGAATAATGTTTGTCAAATCAAAAAACTTATTACCGGCGAGAGTCGCCCACACTCATGGCAATCCCAGGGACTACTGCTTCGTCACTGACGCGTAGCGGAATCGGAACGAGGCGTCGAGCGTCACGCCGGAAACGTTCGTGCCGGTCACGGCCACCTGAGCACCCTGCAGCAACGGGATCGTCGACAGATCACCGGTCTCCAGCTCCTGGATCCGCTTGAGCAACGCCTCGCGCTTGGCGGAATCCTGCTCACCGGCCTGCCGTGCCAGCAGATCATCCATCTGCGCATTGTGATAACCGTTGCTGGGATAGTTATCGCTTCTGAAGAATGGGGACAGGTAGTTGTCTGGATCCGAATAATCCGGGAACCAACCCAACTGATAGATCGGGTACGCGCCGTCCGAGGTCTTGCTGACCACACGGTCCTTGGTGTACTGGGTCCACTCGGTCTGCTGCAGATCCACCTTGAACAGACCGCCGTTCTCCAGCTGCGTCTTCACCGCCGCATACTCATCGGTCGATGTCGCACCGTAATGATCGGTGTTGTACTGCAGCTTCAGATCGACCGGAGTATCGACTCCAGCCGCCTCCAGCACCTTCTTCGCCTTCTCCACACTCGGCTTGCCATTGCCGTCGCCATAAGCCGCCTTCAACGTATCATCATGACCGGCAAGACCATCCGGAATGAACGAATACAACGGCGTATACGTCCCCTTGTACACGCCGTTCGCCAAGGCGGTGCGGTCCACCAAGTGTGCGACCGCGCGACGTATGGCCAGAGCCTTGTTCGCATCGGCGTTCGGCTGCGACTCGCCATACGGCATGATCTTCATATTGAAGACCAGATACCGTTCCTCGCCACCGGGCCCGGTGACGACTCGTACATTGGCATCCTTGCGCAGGTCGGCGATATCGGTCGGGGTAAGCGTTCGATACGCCACATCCACCTGATCTTGCTGAACGGCGAGTTTGAGATTGGCGGGATCGGCGAAGTACTTCACCTGGACGCCACTATTCTTCGCCGGGGTGAGACCACGGTAGGTGGTATTGCGTCGGTAGATCGCCGACTCGTTGAGTTTGAAATCGGTCAATGCATACGGTCCGGCGAAGGCGTTGGATGCGACGATGATCGCATCCTCCGTGAGCTTGCCTGCGCTGAACGTCTGCTCGTCCACGATCGGACCGGCCGGCGATCCCAGCACCTGTTTCAGCGTCACGTCGTTCTTCACGGAGTCCTTGATCACCACGGTGGTATCGTCCGGCGTTTCGACCGACTGGATATTCGCCAGCAACGGCAGTGGGCCGTTGGCGCTGCCGATCGTACGGATGCGGTCGAGCGAGAACTTCACGTCGGAGGAGGTCAGATCATGACCGTTGGCGAACTTCAACCCGGACTTGAGCTTCACCGTGAACTCACTGCCATCCGCACTCCACGAACCATCATCGGCGGCGATATCCGGACTCATATCGGACTTGCCATAGTTCGGCGAGAACAGGAACGGATAGATCTGCATGAACACGGCATACGATCCGGTCTCATACGTGCCTGCGGGATCAAGCATGTTCACCTTGTCGGTGGTGCCAATGGATACGACGTCACCCGAAAGGGCGGCATCGTCCCGCACTCCCCCACAGCCCGACAGCACCAGCAGAACCGTGGTCAGCAATGCCACAACCGCGATATGCGACCGGGTGGATCCTTTCCACTGATTCTCCCGCCCCCGTTTCGAGGCGCCCTGTTCCACCACCAACTGTCTTGACATTCCGCATCCCCCATGTACACGTCGTCATCCCTGTGACGGCCAAACATCATTATCACGCATTCGAATGGCGCCGAAGGTCATATCGATATACGGAAAACCGATATCGCCGTATAACGCCCAAATGCCGACTCAGAACATGAGAGATGTCCCACATGGCGGGGATACGTGGTCGGTGCATCATCACAACAATGGGTGTGGCTGATCCCACGAGATACCACCCGTGGGATCAGCCATACCCATTGTTGTGATGATGTGCCGAGGAAAAACCGGTTTCGGTTTCGTCAGCTCTTGGTCACCGACGCGTAGCGGAAGCGGAACGAGGCGTCGAGCGTCACGCCGGAAACGTTCGTGCCGGTCACGGCCACCTGAGCACCCTGCAGCAACGGGATCGTCGACAGATCACCGGTCTCCAGCTCCTGAATCTGCTTGAGCAACGCCTCACGCTTGGCGGAATCCTGCTCGCCGGCCTGCTGGATGATCAGATCGTTCACCTGCTGGTTGGAGTAGCCGTTGTTGACAAAGTTGCCGTCACGGAAGAACGGGGACAGATAGTTGTCCGGATCGGAATAATCCGGGAACCAGCCAAGCTGATAGGCGGGGTATGAACCGTCCGAGGTCTCGGTGACCACGCGTTCCTTCTGGTACTGGGTCCACTCGGTCTGCTGCAGATCCACCTTGAACAGGCCGCCGTTCTCCAGCTGGGACTTGATGGCCGCGTACTCGTCGGCGGAGCTCGCACCATAGTGCTCGGCGTTGTACTGCAGTTTCAGATCGACCGGGGTGTCGACTCCAGCCGCCTCCAGCACCTGCTTCGCCTTCTCCACACTCGGCTTGCCATTGCCGTCGCCATAAGCCGCCTTCAACGTATCATCATGACCGGCAAGACCATCCGGAATAAACGAATACAACGGGGTGTAGGTGCCCTTGTACACGTTCTCCGACAACGCCTCACGGTCGATCAGATTGGCGGCGGCCTGGCGCACGGCCTTGGCCTTGTTCGCATCGGCGTTCGGCTGCGACTCGCCATACGGCATCACCTTCATGTTGAAGGTGATGAAACGCTCCTCACCACCAGGGCCATTGACCACCTTGACCTTGCTGTCCTTCTTGAGGTCGGCGATATCGGTCGGCGTGAGCTGGCGGTAGGCGACATCCACCTGACCCTGCTGGATGGCAAGCTTCAGGTTGGAGGCATCGGCGAAGTACTTCACCTGCACGGTGCTGCTCTTGGCGGGGGTAAGCCCCTTGTAGGAATCGTTCTTGGCGTAGGCAAGCGCCTCGTTGAGCTTGAACGAGGTCAGCTTGAACGGACCGGCGAAGGCGTTGCCCTTCACAATGGTGTCGGCGTCGGTCACCTTGTCGGCGCTGAAGACCTGCTCGTCCACGATCGGGCCGGCCGGAGACCCCAGCACCTGCTTCAGCGTCACGTCGTTCTTCACGGAGTCCTTGATCACCACGGTGGTGTCGTCCGGGGTGTCGACGGACTCGATGTTGGCAAGCAGCGAGGACGGACCGTTCTCATCGTTGATCGTCTTGATGCGGTCGAGCGAGAACTTCACATCGGAGGAGGTCAGATCATGACCGTTGGCGAACTTCAACCCGGACTTGAGCTTCACCGTGAACTCACTGCCATCCGCACTCCACGAACCATCATCGGCGGCGATATCCGGACTCATATCGGACTTGCCATAGTCCTGTGCGAACAGGAACGGGAACACCTGGATCTGCACGGCATAGGAGCCGTTGTCGTAGGAGGCGGCCGGGTCGAGGCTCACGATCTTGTCGGTGGTGCCAATGGTCACTGTGTCGCCGGACGACGATGTTGACGATCCGTTGTCCTTGACGCCGCACGCGGTCAGCGACGCCACAGCGGCCACGGATACCACAGCCGCTCCGATCTTCTTGATATTCATAGGATTCGTCTTCCTCCTGACGTTCCCGCTGGGGATGTGCGGGATTGCCTTGACTATCCGCTTCCCATGTTGCGTCTTGGTTTCTCCTTCGTTAGGGGAAGCGACCGAACAGATGACGATTGTTTCCGACGGGAACGATAGGCATAAGGAATGGCATCATATGAGAAAGGCCCTCGTCCGCGATGGGACGAGGGCCTTGTCCACGGTCAGGATTCAGGATCCGTCGTGAGCCATCCGGAATGCATCACGCGAATCGAGGACCACACCGGTGGTAATCCGCTGGTATCTACTTGTTCTCCTCGGCGAGCAGCGCATGCAGCTGGGCACGATGCTCGGCCTGCTCACGCGGATCCGGGATCGGCAGCGAGGCAAGCAGCTTCTTGGTGTACGGATTCTGCGGGTTACTCAGGATCTGATCGGTGTCGCCGTGCTCCACGATCTCGCCCTGATGCATCACCATCACACGGTCGGCGAGCATGTCGACCACTGCAAGATCATGGGTGATGAACAGGCACGCGAAGCCGATCTCCACCTGCAGACGCTTGAACAGCTCAAGCACCTTGGCCTGCACGGACACGTCCAATGCGGAAGTGGGCTCGTCGGCGATCAGCAGCGGCGGCTTGAGCGCCAGGGCGCGGGCCAGCGAGGCCCTCTGACGCTGACCGCCGGACAGCTCGTGCGGGAAGCGGTCCATGTACGCCTTGGGCAGCTGCACCATCTCGAGCAGCTCCTCCACGTACTTGCGGGCGGCGGCGAGCGAATCGTACTTCTTGTGTACGAGCAGCGGTTCGGCCACGTTCTGCGCGATAGTCATCAGCGGATTGAACGAGCTGCCCGGGTCCTGGAACACGAAACCGATATCGGCGCGCTTCGGCTTGAAATCGCGCTCCTTGAAGCCCCTCATCTCCATGCCGAGCACGTTGAGCGAACCGCCGGAGATGCGCTGCAGGCCGGCGATGGCACGACCGGTGGTGGACTTGCCGGAGCCGGATTCACCCACAAGACCCACCACTTCGGAGCGGTGAATGTCGAAGTCGATGCCCTTGACGGCCTTGAAATCGGGCTGCATCAGGTGACCCGGATAAGTGATCTCCAGTCCGCGGGCCTTGACGGCGATGGGCTGGGTGCGCCAGTCGACCTTGCGGTCGACCACATTGCCGTTCTCATCCTTCACGACGAGCTTCTGACCGATGCGAGGCACGGCGGCCAGCAGTCGCTTGGTGTAGTCATGCTGCGGAGAGTAGAAGATCTGCTCCACGCTGCCCTGCTCCACCACATGGCCGCGGTACATCACGATCACGTCGTCGGCCACGTCGGCGATCACACCCATGTTGTGGGTGATGATCAGCACGGAGGCGTCGAATTCGTCACGGGCCATGCGGAGCAGATCGAGGATCTCGGCCTGCACAGTCACGTCGAGTGCGGTGGTCGGCTCGTCGGCAAGGATCAGTCCAGCGTTGAGCACGAGCGCCATGGCGATGACGATACGCTGCTTCTGACCGCCGGAGAACTGATGCGGGTAGTAGTCGATGCGGGTCTCGGCGTCGGGGATGCCCACCTTCTTGAGGATGTCGATGGACTTGGCGCGCTGCTCGTTCTTGTCGGTGATGCCGTGGGCGCGCAGGCCCTCGGCGATCTGCCAGCCGATGGTGTACACGGGGTTGAGCACCGAGTTGGGCTCCTGGAACACCATGGCCGCCTCTTCGCCGCGCATTTCACGCAGCTGCTCGCCGGAGAGCGAAAGCACGTCCATCTCCTTGGAGCCGTCACGGCTCTTGAGGTAAATGGCACCGGAGGTGGATGCCGTCTCGGGCAGCAGCTTGAGGATCGAACGGGCGGTTACGGACTTGCCGGAGCCGGATTCGCCCACGATGCCCACGATGGACTTGCGCGGGATGGTGAGGTTCACCTTGTCCACGGCCTTGATCGGACCGGCGTCGGTCACGAAGGAGACGCTCAGGTCCTTGATCGACGCGAGATCGCCGTCGTTCACGGCGTCGGCGTTCTTCTTCACGGAATCAGCCATGATCATTCTCCCTTGCTCGCGTTGGACGTGGATTCGGACTGGGTGTCGGCGGCCTTCGTCTTCGGATCGGTGAAGACGACCTCGGCGGCATCCTTCTGCGTGGAAGGATCGACGGACGTGTCCTCGATACTGCCGATGACCTCACCGGCGGACTTGCGGGCACGCAGTCGCGGATCGGCGAGATCGTTGAGGGACTCGCCCACCAGCGTGATGCCGAGCACGATGAGCACGATCGCCACGCCCGGGAACACGGCGGTCCACCAGATGCCGGCGGTCACGTCGGAGACGGAGCGGTTGAGGTCGTAGCCCCATTCGGCGGCGGCCGTCGGCTCGATGCCGAAGCCGAGGAAGCCCAGACCGGCGAGGGTCAGGATGGCTTCGGAGGAGTTCAGCGTGAGGATGACCGGCAGCGTACGGGTGGAGTTCTTCAGCAGGTGCTTGGTCATGATGCGCCAGGTGGGGGCACCGATCACACGGGCGGATTCGATGAACGCGGATTCCTTCATACGCACGACCTCGGCACGGATGGTGCGGAAGTACTGCGGAATGTAGACCACGGTGATCGACAGACCCGACGACAGTATGCCCGCCCACAGGCCGGACTGGCCGCCGGAGATCATGATGGCCATGAGGATGGCAAGCAGCAGGGACGGGAAGGAGTAGATGGCGTCGGCGATGACCACGAGCACGCGGTCGACCCAACCGCCGAAGTAGCCGGAGACGAGACCGAGGATCACGCCGATGAAGATCGAGCAGACCACGGCCACGAGGATGGCGATGACGGCGGTACGCGTACCCCACACGGTACGGCTGAACACGTCGAAACCACCGACGGTGGTTCCCCAGATGTGCTCGGCGCTCGGTGCGGACTGCGTCGGGAAGGACTTGCCACTGGCATCTTTGATCTGCGAGTAGCCGTAGGGTGCGATCATCGGGGCGAAGATGGCGACGAGCAGGAAGAACGCGCACAGCACCAGACCGGTGATGAGCATACCCTTCTGCCAGCCGACGGCGATGCGCAGCTGCTTGACGATGGGCAGCTTGGCGAAGAACGACTGCTGGTTCTTGGCCTTGAGTTCGGCGAGACGATCGTCGCCGGGAACGGTGGGTGCGGAATTGGCGGCGGTCATGTCAGTACCTCACTCTCGGGTCGATCAGGGCGCTGATCACGTCGACGATGAAGTTCACCACCGACACGATGATCGCGATAAGGATCACGATGCCCTGCACGGCGGTAAAGTCGCGCGCCTTCAGATACGTGGACAGCATGAATCCGAGACCCTTCCACTCGAAGGTGGTCTCGGTGAGCACGGCACCGGCGAGCATCAGGGCGATCTGCATGCCCATCACGGTGATGATCGGGATCAGGGCCGGCTTCCAGGCGTGCTTGCTCAGCAGACGCTTCTCGGAGACGCCGCGGGAACGGGCGGCCTCAACGTAGCCGGAGGTGTAGGTGCTGATCACGTTGGTGCGCACCAGACGGATGAACACGCCTGCGGTCAGCAGACCCAGGGCCAGTGCTGGCAGCACGGCATGCTGGAGCACGTCGAGCAGCACGGTCATGTCGCCCAGCTGCAAGGCGTCCACGATGTACAGGCCGGTGGGTGAGACCAGACGGCTGAACTGCATTTCGGAGGCCAGCGAGGATCGTCCGGAGCTCGGCAGCCAGCCCAGCCACACGGAGAAGATGAGCTTGAGCAGCAGACCCAGGAAGAACACGGGGGTCGCGTAGCACAGGATGGCGAAGGTGCGGATGCCGGCGTCGACGGCGCGATCACGGCGGCGGGCGGCGATACGGCCCAGGCCGATACCGACGATCAGCGCGATGATGAGGGCCAGGATGGCCAGTTCGAAAGTGGCGGCACCATAGCGGGTGAGAACGGAGATCACCGGCTGGTTATCGGTCAGCGTGGTGCCGAGGTCGCCGTGGAGCAGTCCACCGAGATAGTCGATGTACTGCACGATGAGGGGCCGGTCGTATCCGGCCGCGTGGATTCTGGCCTGCAGTTCCTGCGGGGTCAGTCGTCCGCCGAGGGCGGCGGTGATGGGGTCACCGGTGGCTCGCATCACGAAGAACACGATGGTGACCAGAATGAAGATGGTGGGGATGATCAGCAGGAATCGGACGATGACGAATCGGAAGAACCCGCCGGATATCCTGTTTTTCTTGGGTTTCTCAGGAGTGTCAGCCGCTGCGTTCTGCGACTGATCGTTGAGAGCTTGGGCTTTCGACGCCACTCGTTTCTCCTTGGGTCGGTGCCCCGATTGTCACGGGGCCTTTACTGGGTAAAGGGGGATGTCCGGCACGCGCCTTGATGGGCGGCGTCGGGCATCCCCCTTGCAATATATGTGCAACATCGTAGTCCCGCTATGTTTCACGAACATGATGCTCTCGTGATCATGACGGCGGGCCCCGGTGTTCACATGGGTCAGCCTCAGGACTTGGTCACGGAGGCGTAGCGGAAGCGGAACGAAGCGTCGAGCGTCACGCCCGAGATGTTCGTACCGGTCACGGCCACCTGCGCACCCTGCAGCAACGGCAGGGTGGAGATGTCCTCGGTTTCCAGCTGCTGGATCTGCTTGAGGAGCTCCACGCGCTTGGCGGAGTCCTGCTCGCCAGCCTGCTGGACGATCAGATCGTTGATCTGCTGGTTGGAGTAGCCGTTGTTGACGAAGTTGCCGTCACGGAAGAACGGGGACAGATAGTTGTCCGGATCGGAGTAGTCCGGGTACCAGCCGAGCTGGTAGGCCGGGTAGGCGCCGTCGGAGCTGTCGGTGACCACGCGTTCCTTCTGGTACTGGGTCCACTCGGTCTGCTGCAGATCCACCTTGAACAGGCCGCCCTGCTCGAGCTGGGACTTGATGGCCGCGTACTCGTCGGCGGAGCTCGAGCCATAGTGCTCGGCGTTGTACTGCAGCTTCAGATCGACCGGGGTGTCGACGCCGGCATCGGAGAGGATCTTCTTGGCGTTGTCCACGCTCGGACCGCCCTTGCCGTCGCCGTAGGCGGACTTGAAGGTGTCCTCGTGACCGGTCAGACCATCGGGGATGTAGGAGTACATCGGGGTGTAGGTGCCCTTGTACACGGTGTTGGCCAGATCCTCGCGGTCGATCAGGCTGGCAACGGCCTGGCGCACGGCCTTGGCCTTGTTCGCGTCGGCGTTCGGCTGCGACTCACCGTACGGCATCACCTTCATGTTGAAGGTGATGAAGCGTTCCTCACCACCGGGACCGGTGATGACCTTGACCTTGTCGTTCTTCTTGAGGTCGGAGATGTCGGTCGGGGTGAGCGTGCGATACGCCACATCGACCTGTCCCTGCTCGATGGCCATCTTCAGGTTGGAGGCATCGGAGAAGTACTTCACCTGCACGGCGTTGTTCTTGGCCGGGGTCAGTCCCTGGTAGGCGTCGTTCTTGGCGTAGGCCACAGCCTCGTTGAGCTTGAACGAGGTCAGCTTGTACGGACCGGCGAAGGCGTTGCCCTTGATGATGGTGTCGGCGTCGGTCAGCTTGTCGGCGCTGAAGACCTGCTCGTCGACGATCGGGCCGGCCGGGGAACCGAGAACCTGCTTGAGGGTCACGTCGTTCTTCACGGCGGAGTGGAACACCACGGTGGTGTCGTCCGGGGTATCGATGGATTCGATGTTGGCGAGCAGCGAGGACGGGCCGTTCTCGTCATTGATGTTCTTCACACGGTCGAACGAGAACTTGACGTCGGAGGAGGTCAGGTCATGACCGTTGGCGAACTTCAGACCGGACTTGAGCTTCACCGTGAACTCCGTGCCGTCCGCGTTCCAGCTGCCTTCGTCGGCGGCGATGTCCGGGCTCATCTCAGACTCATTGTAGTTCTGGGAGAACAGGAACGGGAACACGTTGATGATCACGGCAAAGGAACCGTTATCATACTGGCCAGCCGGGTCGAGGCTGACGATCTTGTCGGTGGTGCCGATGGTGATGGCATTGGAATCCGCGGAGGACGCGTCATCCTTGACGCCGCCGCAGCCTGCGAGCGACGCGATCGCGGCGACGGACACGAGCGCCGCGAGAATCTTTTTACTCTGCACGAGTACCTCTCTTCGTTTGTTTCCTTCCGCCGTCTCCGGCGGCCTGAACGTCACAGACCATGGACGGCGGCGCGATACGCACATCGACCAGGCCATATCAGGGTACAAAAGTACAAATAAGTGTTATAGCGAATGCCTAGGATATTTATAGGTAACATCTCACCATACGGTAAGGTTGACGGAATATTGCGGCACGGTGAACCCGGCGATGAACGCGACTCCGCGATCCTCTACGCCCACAGCGGAAACGGCGACGGGCAGACGGACACGAGCGACCAATGCGCGACCGATATCGCTGTTCCGTATCGGTTTTCCATCACCGCGTTCCCATCAGGGTGGGATCGTTCCTGCATTCGGCGATGAACGCCGCACAGATCATGATCACCTGCGCCACCAGATTGAACCAGATGAGCACACCGATGATGGCGGCGAACGGTGCGAGCAACGGATTCCGTGACGCACCTCCCAGCAGTCTGGTGCCGAACAGCTGCATCACCGTAAGCGTCACCGCCCCGAGCACGCAGGCGGCGATCATGAAACGACCGGCGTGAATATGCGAAATCACGCGGAACAACAGGATGAACAACAGGAAATTCAACACCAGACCGGAGCACAGACCTACAAGATCCAAGGCAAGCGATCCGGCGAACGAATCTCCCGGAATGCCCAGCCATGTCAGCAGTGTACGCACCAGACCGCTGGAGACGGTACCGGCAACAGTGGAAAGGATGAACAGCAGCGCAACCATCATGATGGCCGCGGTGTCACGCAGTCGCGCCTTGACCAGATCGACGTCATCCTGGTAGTCGTCGAACATGGACTGCACGGCGGTGCGTAACGAATCCATCCACCCGGTGACCGTCCACCAGAAGATCGCGACGGTGACCAGACCGGTCCACGTGAACGTGTTCGATGCCTTGGACAACGCCGACGCGGACATGAAGGTATCAGTACTGCCGGGAATTACCGTGTCCACCGTCTCGATCAGCAACCGCTGCAGCTGCTCGTTGCCGATGACGATCACGCCGGCAAGGGACAATACCATCCATACGCCGGCGAAGAACGCGAACAGCAGACCGTAGGCCAGACCGTTGCCCATCAGCGAACCGCGATGAGACAGATATCGGTCGACAATCCGACCGGGCAGTGATCGTTTCCACCAGCGTACTACTGGTTCAATCCACTCCCCCGGCGATGCACTCATGTCGATCACGCTGCCGCCGAGGTCGTGTCCGCCATGTCCTTGTTCGGGGATGTTCCGGCCTGCAGCCACAGCAGGTACTCGTGGTTGCCATGCGTACCCTCGATGGGTGAATCGGCCGTGGCCATGACCTGCAGACCATGCTCACGAGCGCAGGCGACGACCCGGTCCAACGCGCCTCGTCGCAACGACTCGTCTTCCACGATGCCGTTCTTGCCGAGATTGCCGCGCCCCACCTCGAACTGCGGTTTGACCAGCAGCACGATATCGGTCTCCGGCCCGACGATGGTCGATATCACCGGGATCACATACGTCAGCGAGATGAATGAGACATCGGAGACGATCATGCGCGGCGTGAATGGCAGATCCTCCGGACGCACGTCACGAATATTCACGCCGCTCATCTCGATCACTCTGGGATCGGACGCGATACGGGAGTCGAGCTGACCGTGACCCACGTCAAGCGCCACAACATGCGCGGCGCCGAAGCGCAGCAGCACGTCAGTGAACCCACCGGTGGATGCACCGATGTCAAGGCAGTCGGCCCCGTCGGGACGGGACAGCCCCTGAGGACAGAATGCATCGAACGCCCCCACCAGCTTGTAGGCACCCCGGGAGACGTAATCATCGTCGGGTGCGATGGCGATCGTCGACGTATTGCCGACCGTCGTCGATGGCTTGACCGTGATCACGCCATCGACGGTCACGGAACCCTGTCGGATCAGACGCTGTGCCTTGGATCGGGACAACGCCAGACCTCGTTCGACCAGTTCCTGATCAAGTCGGCTCATGATACGGTCCGGAGCCCGTCAAGCTCCGCCTTCAGCTGGTCGAGCGTGGAACGGTACGCGGCGATCTGCTCATCAAGTGAACGATCGTCAAGATCGGCCAGACGGGGGAACACCGTCACGACATCGATGCGGCCGTCGGCTGACTCGGCGACCGCATCGGTCACGGCATGATCATGCATATCATCACGTACACGGGAATCGGTTGATGCCATATCGATTGATGTCATGAAGGCACCCTCAGATATGGAATTCGGGAATGCTCAGAGCGTCCGGCTCCACACCGGAATCAAGCACCTGCCAGACCGCGCAGCATGCGGCACGCAGTGCGTCCAACGACGACAGCGCCGCATCGACGTCACCGTTCTCCCTCACCTGCAGGACACCGTCCACGACATGGGCCACGGCATCACGGCACACCCAGAAACCATCATCCTGCTGCAACACCTGCGGATGCGGCTCGTTCAGGCCTCGCAGATCCTTGGCGATGAACGTGGGACGCAGCACCGGATCGGCAAGCACGATCTCGTTCGGCTTGGACACGCCCGTGAGCACCACCAGCGAATCATAGCCGCCACGGTTTCCTGCCTCGATATCCGTGTCCAGACGGTCGCCGATGGCAAGGCACTGATCCTTGGCAACCGGCTCAACGCGCTCCCCGGACGTTTCGGCGAGGGAATCGGCCACCAGCTGACGGGCCTCGTCATACATGGCGGATTCCGGCTTGCCCGCCGATCCCGCCGGCTGATGGCCCACCGCTTCGATCACCGCGTTGACCAGCGACCCGCAGCCCGGCGCGATGCCGAGCTCGCGGGGAATGGTCAGATCACGGTTGGTTACCAGATACAGGGCTCCACGCTGGGCGGCGAACGCGGCGGATGCCAGCTCGTTCCACGTGATCTCCGGGTACCATCCCTGGATCACGGCCGCCGGTTCATCCTCCACGCGGTCGACCAGCGTCAGCCCGGCGCGGGTCACCTCCTCACGCAAATGCGGCGCGCCAACGGCCAGCACCTTGGCACCCGCCGGCACATGATGCGCCACCATACGGGCGGCCACCACCGAGGAGGTGATGACCTGCCACGGTTCGACGTCCAGACCGAACCCGCGCAGCTGCTCGGCGACCACGGCCTGGAATCGCGACGAATTGTTCGTCGTGTACTCCATGAGCATGCCCGCCGACTGTGCCTGTCGGATGGATTCCGAAGCATACTCCACCGGGTTCTTGCCCCGGTAGACCACGCCATCGAGATCCAGCAGCGCCAGTCGATACCGCTCGCTGATCGAAATGTCCGTGCCCTTGATGTACTGCGTCATGCCGTTCCCCTCGTGACTGCCGTGATATGACTGCCGTTATTCAGCCTGTTCGTCGCCGGATTCGGATTCCGAGGCATGCTCATCGCCGTCGTCGGTCTCCTCGTCTTCCGTACCGTCAACGGCGTCCGGATCGGAGGGGTCGGCATCGGCGTCGGCACCCTGCTGCGTTTCCTTGGCGGGGAGAGTCTCCTCGTCATCGGCGTTGCGCGGGTTGTCGTCGTCAGTGTCATGCTCGTCGAGTTCATTGACGGTGGAGGACACCACGTCGACCTCATCGGAAGTCACGTCATCCTCATCGGAGACAGCGTCGGAATCGGCATCCGAATCCTCGGATTCCTCACCGTTCTCGCCGTTGTCCTCGTCGTCGGATTCCTCATCCTCATCGTCGAACGCCGTCGGGTCGATGCCCAGACCTTCGAGCAGCTCGTCATCGATGTCCTCAAGATCATTGTCGATGATCTCGTCGCCGTTATCCTCGGCATCCGCGTACTCGTCCTCAAGACGGCCCACAAAATCATCAAGCTTGGCGGCGTCCTCGGCACGACCGGCCTGCTCGAGGAAATACTGCTCGGCCTGCACCGCACGCATGCGGTATTCACCGGAGATGCCCTTGGACCGACCGATGGTATGCACCATATCGATGGCCTTGTCCCAGTTCCCCAGATCGGCGTATGCGCCGGCCACCACAAGGAACATCTCGGCCTTGGATTCGCCACGCAGCATCTTGGCGTCATCCGACATGGCCAGTTCGATGGCCTTCTTCGGATTATCCAGACCGCGCTCGCAGTCGGCCATGAACGGCAGGTAATCCACATAGCCGTTCATACGGTATGCGGTGCGGAACTCGCGTAGGGCGAGCTTGTAGTCGCCCTGACGGTAGGCCACCAGAGCCAGCGTCTCACGGGTCATGTCGATGCGCGATGCCTGATGGGCGATCCACTTCGCGTGCTCGAGCGCCCACTCCGGGTCGCTTTCCTCAAGCGTGTATGCAGCCAGCATATGCAGGCCGATGTTCTCGGCATGCTCCTTGCTCAGACCACGCAGACGCTCGCGCTCGTCCGGCGACAGCATGTACCATTCCAGGCCCTTCGGCATCTTGGGCTCGTTGGGACGGCGAGCCGTGTACGGATTCTGCGACGGATACGACACGGTACCGTCGGAGTTACGACGGCCACCCTGATAGAAGGAGTGAGAACCCTTGCCGTCACGGTCGTACTGACTGCCTCGATCGTGACGCTCGCCGCCCTTGAACTCACGCTCATCATCCTTGGCGTAGCGAGGATTGCGAGGCTTGTCGTCGAACGAACGACGAGGCTTGCGATCATCACGGTGGAAATCGCGACGGTCGCCGTCACGACGGAAATCACGACGGTCATCCCTGCGATCATCACGGCGATCGCGATCACCACGGAAACCGCCGTTGCGATCATCACGGTGGAAGTCGCGACGATCATCACGACGGTCAAAGCGACGCTCACCATCACGACGATCGAAACGACGCTCACCATCACGACGGAAGTTCTTGCGTTCGCCATCGCGACGGTCATCCCTGCGATCATCACGACGGAATTCACGGCGGCCCTCGAATCGACGATCGCCACGCTCACCATCGTGATCGCGACGATCGAAGCGACGGTCATCATGGTGGAAATCGCGACGGCCGCCATCACGACGATCATCACGACGATCGAAGCGGCGTTCACCGTCACGACGATCGAAACGACGCTCACCATCACGACGGAAACCGCCGTTGCCGCGGCCGGACTGGCCGTAGCTCTTCTTGTAACCACCCTTGTAGCCGCCGCGGGAATCCTCGCCGTCACGGCTCTCGCGACGATCGCCATGATCGTCGTTGTAGCGACGGAACTCGCCGTCACGCTGGAAACGACGGCCACCGCCGTTGCCGCCACGGTTGCCATAGCCACCACGACGATCATCACGGCCGCGACCGCCACCGAACGACTTGCCGCCACGGTTGCCGTAGCCGCCGTTGCCACGACCCTTGCCGTAGCCGCCGGAATGTCCTCCGCGTCCCGCGGAATGATTACGTTCTTCGCTCATCGAGTCTCCTCCACTGCTGCCAATGCCTTCTTACCGCGGCGAAGCAGGGCGAAACGATCCTGCAGGAAATCACCGTCGGTCAATGTCTGTTCCTGATCTTCCACACGTGCGTTATTGAGGTACAGTCCGCCGGACTTGATCGCACGACGGGCCTCAGACGCGGACTTGAACAGTCCGGCCGCCGCAGCCACGTCGATGATGCGCTCGCCGGCACTGGCCTGCGGGAACGCACCGTCCACCTTCAGACCCTCCAGAGCGGCCTCAAGCGTGCCCTCGTCAAGCGCGGTCAGATCACCGCCGCGACCGAACAGCGCGGCCGCCGCATCGATGGCCTCCTGCGTGGCCTGCTCGCCATGCACGAAGCTCGTGACCTCCCATGCCAACGTGCGCTGGGCCTCGCGAGCGCCAGGATTCGTACGGCTCTCCTCCACCAGACGTTCGATCTCGTCCTTCGGCAGGAAGGTGAACGCCTTGAGCAGGCTTTCCATCTCCACGTCGGGGCGGTTGAACCAGAACTGGTAGAACTTGTACGGGCTGAGCATGGTGGCGTCCAGCCACACCGCATTGCCCTCGGACTTGCCGAACTTCTTGCCCTGCGCGTCGGTGATGATCGGGCTGGTGAATACGTTCACGCTCTCGCCGCGCACCTTGCGGATCAGATCGAGTCCGGAGGTGAGGTTGCCCCACTGGTCTGAGCCGCCCAGCTCCAGCGTGCAGCCGTATTCGTCGAACAGGTGCAGGAAGTCATTGCCCTGCAATACCTGGTAGCTGAACTCGGTAAAGGAAATGCCCTCCTCGGAGTTCAGGCGACGGGCCACGGTGTCCTTGGCGAGCATGGTGCCCAGACGGAAGTTCTTGCCCACATCACGCAGGAAGTCGATCACGCTCATCTCGGCGGTCCAGTCGTAGTTGCTGACGAACCGCACGGGATTGTCGCCGTCCGTCTTCAGAAAACGGCCGATCTGCGCCTTGAGACGGTCGGCCCATCCGGCAACGATTTCCTTGGGGTTGAGCGTGCGTTCGCCGGACTGGCGGGGATCGCCGATCAGACCGGTGGCGCCGCCGACCAGCGCGATGGGATGATGGCCGGCCTCCTGCAGATGACGCATGTTGATCAGCTGTACGAGGTTGCCGATGTGCAACGAGGCGGCTGTGGGGTCGAAGCCGCAATAATAGGTGATGGGATCGCCGTCCAGAGCCGCGGCGAGCTGCTCTTTGTCAGTGGATTGATTGACCAGACCGCGCCATTCGAGCTCTTCGAGAAGAGAATCGAACCCCGCTTCCTTGTAGCTTCTGACCTGAGACATGTGTTCCCTGTCACTCCTCAATCGTGTTGAATATTGCTGGGTCCAGCAACACTACAGTCTCTCAGGACATCGCGACAGTGCGAGTCGGCCCCGCCTGAGCGAATTCGCGCCGCTCCGGCTATACGGCGGCTATCCGCGCTGGGCGAGATACCGCTCGTACGCCTGGAAGCCTCCGGTGAGGTTCACCGCGTCGTAGCCGCGGTCCGCCAGCAACTGCGCCACTTCCTCGCTCCAGCTTCCCTCGCTGCAGTACACGATGACCGGCTTGTCCTTGGGAACGGTACGCAGCACACGGGCCAACGGGTCGAACGGGGCGTTGATCGCGCCGTCAATGCCGTGAGCCTCCACCTCATGCGGTTCACGCAGGTCCAATAGCGTAACCGTGGAGTAGTCCAATGCGGCGAACTCCTCCGGAGAGATCTGCCGTATCTCGTCCTCGTCGAACATGTCGTTTCCGATCATCGGTTTCGTTTCCCCCTGCGATCACATTGGTTGATGGATAAGTACGTGATGAATGATGAATGTGGCTGATAGTTGGTGACTGATGGCCGGTGACTGGTGGGCAGTGAGCGCCATCGTAGACGATTCGTCGCGCCGGTAGATCGCACGGTCAGATCACTCAGATCGCACAGGCCGGTTGCACATACCGGTCCGGATCGAGCGATGTGATCGTCGGATGATCGCCGCAGACCGGGCAGTCAGGTTCCCGTTCCGGCAACGGCACCGCGCGAATCCTCATGGTGAGCATGTCGACGGTCAACATCCGCCCGGTAAGCAGATCCCCCGTCCCTGTGATCATCTTCACCACCTCGACGGCCTGCAGACTGCCGATCACGCCCACGGCGGCTCCCAGAACGCCGGCCTCCTTACAGGTCGGTACTTCACCGGCCGCCGGCATATCGCGGAAGATGCACCGATAGCACGGCCCCTGCCCGGGAACGTAGTCCATGACCTGCCCGGCGAATTGCACCACGCCGCCGTGCACGAACGGTTTCCCGGCGAGCACGCAGGCGTCATTGATCAGAAACTTGGCAGCGAAGTTATCGGTGGCGTCCACCACCACGTCGTAGTCGGCGATCAGTTCGGCGGCGTTGCCGGCGTCGAACATGGTCCGATGCACGTTCACCGTCACGTCCGGGTTCAGTCTGACGATGCTTTCCTTCGCGGATTCCGCCTTGGACATGCCGACCCTGTCGGAGTCGTGGATGATCTGACGCTGCAGATTGCTGACGTCCACCACGTCGTCATCCACGATGCCGAGTGTGCCCACGCCGGCCGCCGCCAGATACAGGACGACAGGGGATCCCAGACCGCCGGCTCCGACGATCAGCACCTTCGCCGCGAGCAGACGCTTCTGTCCACGCACGCCCACGCCCTTGAGGATCAGATGCCGCGCGTACCGGTCGATCTGATCGTCGGAAAGCGTGATGCGCGGTTTCGCCGTGGTCGTCTGCGTCTGCTGCGGTTCCATGAAGTCGTTCTCCTTGCGCCCGTGTGCTCAATCGTTCAACATCTTGAATTCACGGCTGGACGGAGTCCTCGGCCGACGGCACGGAAACACAGCGGCCATCCCGCGTCGTTCAGGCCTTGGCGGCGAGCTGGACCGCGGTTCCCGATGCGGTGACCATGAGCATGTCGCCCTGGCCAAGCACCTCGTAATCGATGTCCACGCCCACCACGGCATGGGCGCCGAGCGCGGAGGCGCGCTGCTGCATTTCGGCGAGCGCCTCCTCGCGCGCGTTGACCAGCTCGTTCTCATAACCCTGGCTGCGGCCGCCGAACACGTTGCGCAGGCCAGCTCCGAGATCCTTGAGGATGTTCACACCGGAAATGACCTCGCCGAACACAATGCCGTAATAGCCGGTGATGGTGTAGCCCTCGACGGTGGGGGTAGTGGTGACGATCATGATATTCCCTTCGATCGGTGTTCCCTGATTCGGGAACCGTATTCCCACCTTACCGTGTTCGGCGCGCCGGCGTCTGCACGAGCAGGTAGGGTGATTGGTGTACGAACGGGAGCCGTTGGGCTGAGAGGAAGCTTCGCTTCGACCGTGGACTTGATGCGGGTCATGCCGCCGTAAGGAATCGTCATCGATTGCGCAACGCAGTGCATGATCATCACTCCGCATCATCCATGGTGGATTATGGAGTTGCTTTGCTATTCATTCCAACGATTCCGTATCCACGACGATAATCGAATATGGCATGACGGGTTCATGAACGGGCGCACCACGCAGGGTACGGCTTGGTTTCGTGCGCCCTTTTTTCATATTCGCCGAGTTTGGAGGAACTCATGCAGGTCAATGGAGAACAGGTCACGCTGGATACGCCGGTCAGCGTCGCCGACTATCTGGAGTCGCACGGTTACCGTGCCGAACGAGTGGCCGTGGAGCTCGACGGTGCCATCGTGCCGCGGGAGAAGCGTGACGATGTCATGCTCACTGATCAGTCGGTCATGGAGATCGTTCAGTTCGTTCAAGGCGGCTGAGTTCGCGCGCGTCGAACACCGGACATCACGTTCAGCATCATTTCATTCCGTTATCAATCTCCGTCATCAATCAAGGAGCCAATCATGATCCCCAATCCCGTCACTGAGGAATCCGTAGCCGCCACTCCCCTGCCGCCGCAGCCCGCGGTCACGAATCCGGTAGGCACTGCAGCCCCTATGCCCGAAGTGGTCGACAAGCCGCTGAATCTTGGCGGCCATGAGTTCGAGTCCCGCTTCATTCTGGGATCCGGCCGGTATGATCTCAATCTGATCAAGGCCACGGTGGAGCATGCCGGCACGCAGATCGTCACGATGGCGCTTCGTCGTGCACAGACCACGGAAAACAGCGTGCTCGATTACATTCCCGAGGGCATCACCCTGCTGCCGAACACGTCGGGCGCCCGTAATGCGGAGGAGGCTGTGCGCATCGCCCGACTGGCCCGCGAGGTGTGCCACACGGATTTCGTGAAGGTGGAGATCGAGCATGAGACCAAGTATCTGCTGCCCGATAACGCCGAGACGATCCGTGCCACGGAGATGCTGGCAAAGGAGGGATTCGTGGTCATGCCGTACATGTTCCCGGATCCGATCGCAGCCCGTCAGCTGGAGGAAGCCGGTGCCGCCGCGGTGATGCCGCTGGGTTCGCTGATCGGTTCGAACATGGGTCTGCGTATGCGTGACTTCATTCGCATCATCATCGACAATGCGAACGTGCCGGTGATCATCGACGCGGGCATCGGACGTCCGAGCCAGGCCTGCGATGCGATGGAGATGGGTGCCGATGCCGTGATGGCCTATACCGCCGTGGCGAGCGCCGGCAACATTCCGCTCATGGCCCGCGCGTTCAAGGATGCGATCGCCGCCGGACGTGCCGCCTATCTGGCCGGTCTTGGCAAGGTGACCGAAGGACAGGCTGTGCCGTCCAGTCCCACCACGGGATATTTGCACTGATGCACTGATAGTCGTTCTGTGCGGCTGTATCACCGATCGTTGTCGCAACGATCGCGATCATCATGTTTGCGATCGTTGCGATTCAGCATCTCACGCAGCTGCTTGATCGTCTCGCCATAGTCAACGGATGTCATGCGGGGGAACGAGCGGATCATACGTTTCTGCTGCGCGTTGAGCGCATTGGTAAGCGTGTCGTACAGCCGGCTGATCCCCTGCACGCGCGTGACCAGTCCCGGCAGATCGGGAAGGTTGTCGGCAAGATCACGCATCCGGTCCGCGGCGGCTCCCTTGTACGACTGCAGTCGTCCCGCGGCGGCGTCACTGTATCGTTGCAACGCCTCGATCGGGTCGAGCGCATAATCGCCCAGTCGTTCGCGGATGATGTCGCGGCTGCGTTCCAATATCTGGGAGAATTCGGCCAGACGCCGGGCGAAGCCGCTGAGGCCGATCACGGTGATCAGGAAGTCCACGAGGATCGTCACCATCAGCACCGCGATGATCGTATGGAATAGCGGCAGCGGGATCATCGCGGTCCATTGTTCCACCCACGGCTGGGCCACATCCACGATCAGTACGCCGAATACGCCGAATATGATCGCGCCGATCAGGCAGATACGTCCGTTGATATTGAATCTGAAGTGCGAGTAATCCCACCATCGTGCATGGAACGCCTTCTCCATCACCCATGACGTCACGTATTCGAGTACCGATGCGCCCACCGCACCCAGCAGGAACATGGTCACCAACGACATCGGCGTGTCCTTGAGCGGGGTGAGTACCACGATGGCGACCACCGCGCCGGTCCCATAGATCGGGCAGAGCGGTCCGTTGAGGAATCCGCGGTTCACGAACCGCCGTTCCTGCACAGAGACGAGTATCGTCTCGTACACCCAACCGAGGAAGCTATAGCACACCGCCCAGAAGAACAGACACTCCAGATACAGGATGATGCCAGCCGTTCCCGCGTTCGCAGTCACGATCTGATTCACCGAGTCCCCTCCTGCAACTCGGCCTCCCCCCGCGAATCTTGTTCATGAGAAACGGATGCGGAACGAACGGATGCGGGATCGACGCCGGCGGTCAGGGCCAGACGTTCCGGCACCGGGGCAAGCTGCGGTCTGGAGAATCTTGCCAGGGAGAACGTCTCACGGGTGGCGCTGATCTTGTCCGCCATGGTGACCAGATAGCCCTCGATGTACTTGGGCGGTATCGGCGTGAGCGGGAACATGTGACGCAGGATGGAGTTCCGTTCCACCTCGTTGAGTTTAAAATCCTGCAACGCGTTCATCAGCGCGCGACGGGGATGGGTGAACCCGTGGAGCTTGTGCGATCCATCCCCGTCGTAATGCCAGTCGTACAGGAAGTAGTCGTGCAGCAGCGCGGCACGGACCAGCGAGCGCAGATCCACACGCCGCCACAGATGCAGGCGGTCGGCGAAGTACACGGCAAGACAAGCCACACGAACCGAATGCTCGAACGTGGTTACGGCCCCATGCTGATAGCAGTGCTTTTCGATGCTCATCCGCTCGTTTTCCAGTACATCCCGTCCGTATTCATGCACGATTTGCCGGATTCTCTGACTCGTCAGCACAATAGCCCCTTTTTCGGATTCGAATGTCGACGGTATTGGTCGGCTCCTGATCGATTATTGGTCATTTTGATTGTAAA
>NZ_JEOG01000003.1:0-170026 GCF_006408715.1 Bifidobacterium sp. UTCIF-39
AACAGCCGCCGGACCTCCTCTTATTCTCCCTGATTCTCACCCAACAATGATCGAATGTACCACGGTCGAAAACGCATGATTGCATATGATTATGTCATACACTGACAACTATGGCACAAACATTACAGACATCTGATATCGATCTGTTGATCGGCGGGTACGGATCCTTGCAGGGATCGCATGGCAGGGGAATCGAGCTGTGCACAGCGCACATCACTGACGATGGCGTAGCTTCTCTGCACCATCAGCGTCTACTATCCGATGTTCCGTCGCCATCATGGCTGGAACGGTATCGTGTGGGCGGCACCGTCGTGGTCTACGCGGTATTGGAAAATAGCCGAGGACTGGCGGCACTACGTATTGACGATGACCATGATTCGTGCCGTCTGACTCTGGTCTCACATGTGGCGGTACCAGGAGACGGGCCCACACATGTGGCCGTCGCCACTGACGATCAGGGGAACGCCCATGCGATCACCGCAAACTATGTGAGCGGATCGATCAGCGTATTTCCCATCAATACCGATGGCAGTCTCGGCGATGTATCACAGACGTTGCCGGGCGATCCCGATGAAGGGCATGGTCCATTGCCAGCGCAGGAAGGACCACACGCCCACTGGATCCTGCCGTTGCCGGACGGCCGCGTGCTGTCCACGGATCTTGGCGCCGATCGCATCTATGTTCATCGCTGGATGAACGGCGAACTGGTGCGTACCGGCATGGTGCGTCTGGCACCGGGCACCGGACCGCGGGATATGCATCTGCTGCCGGTTGCATCCGAGTCAAATCATTTCGACGAATGGCGTGTGGCCGTCGTCAACGAATGGGGACGCACGGTCACGGTGCTGGATGCCAATGATCTACGTATTCTACAGACGATCGATCTTGACGCGGAACCGGCCGATCAGGCGGCATCGCTCGCCTTCATTCCGAGTGCCAATGGATATGAGGGCATGGCCTACGTTGGATTGCGTGGATCCGATCGCATCGTCGCATTGGCATGGGACGGGCGGACGCTGACCCGCCGGGAAAGCGTATCCAGCGGCGAGGGGCGTCCCCGCCATTTGTGCGCAATCGGACGATACCTGATCGCTGCGAATGAGACCCAGGATCATCTGACGATGTTTCATTCGGACAAAACCGGCCATCTGACTGTCGTGGAGGATCTGCCGATCGGCTCGCCCACGGTGATCCTGCCGTTGCAGTAAGGACAAGCGACTACCGCAGGACTCTTTCCGAGTGATCTGAGCCGCTCATGGTCCGGACGCTGAGTATGGTATGGAACGGCAGTTTACGCATGATCGGTGTGAGGATATATCCGTATGCGGCAGGATACGAATCGGAAGACGACGTCTGAAATCACGGACTCCGGAACCACGGCAACCAATACGGCGACGGTACACACGAATGACGGAACCAACGGCAAGGCCACTGCCGGCACAGTCACTGACTGGAAGCGAATCGGATGGCTGACGGCGGCCGTAATCGTGCTCGGCGCGGTAATCGGCGTGGGCGCAGGACTATTGACGTTGCTGCTGTACGGTGTGGAGCATGTGATGCTCGGATACATCGAAGGCTCGTCCATGCCCGGTCCGTTCATTGTGCCGGGCTGGCGTCGCGCGGTATCGGTCACGGTCGGATTGTCGATCGCCGCGGTGATCTGGTATCTGCTACGCACCAAAACCACTACAGTGCCGTCGGTCAAGAAGGCCGTCGATGGTGAACGCATGCCGTGGTGGCAGACGCTGCTGCATGTGGTGCTGCAGATCTTCATCGTCGGATCGGGCGCGTCGATCGGGCGTGAGGTGGCTCCGCGCGAACTCGGCGCCATGCTCGCCCAACGATTCTGCGATATCTTCCATCTGCAGGATCTTGACCGACGTCTGGTGGTCGCGGTGGCCGCAGGTGCGGGTCTTGGTGGCGTCTACGATGCGCCGCTTGCCGGCATGTTCTTCGCCGTGGAGATTCTGCTGGCCGACATCACCGTGGAGAACGTGGCGTTCGGATTGGGGTCGTCGGCAGTGGCGGCGTTTGTGGCCACGCTGATCAAGGGACATCACACGTTCTATGACATCACCGCCATGCAGCCGGGAGAGACGCCTACGCTCATGCTGTTCGCACTGCTGTGCGGCGCGGTGTGCGGTGTGGCGGGCGCACTGTTCCGTAAGGGGTCGCAGTGGGCCGAGTCGCATAAGCCAACCGGCAAGGCGCTGATGTGGCAGATGCCGTTGGCCGGTGTGATCACCGGTGCGGTGGCATTGTGGGTGCCGCAGGTGATGGGCAATGGTAGAGCCGACGCGCAGTTGGGATTCAGCACGTTCATCGGCAACGATTCCGGCGCCGTGCTGTCCACGTCCTCGGCCGGCGCGTCCCCGTGGAATCTGCTTGGATTCGACATGAGCATCGGCGGTGATCTGCGGCAGTATTTCTGGCCGATGCTTGGACTGTTGGCGGTGTCGTTCGTGGCCAAGGCGATTGTCACGTTGCTGACGATCCGCTCCGGCGCATCCGGTGGTGTGCTGCAGCCGGGAATCGCCTTAGGCGCCACGATGGGCGCCATGCTGGCGTTGCCATGGCTGCTGGTCTGTCCGATCGATTCGGTGACCGCCTGCGCGCTGATCGGCGCGGCTGCGTTGCTGTCGGCGTCGCAGCAGGCACCACTGATGGCTATGTGCCTGGTCATGGAGCTCACCGAAGCGCCGATCACGTTCTTTGTACCAGTCGGCATGGCCGTCGCCGTTTCCGCGTTCACTTCCCACTGGCTACTTGAACGGTGGTCGAACACGAGGCGAGGGCAGCGTCAGTAACCGCTGTCGATATACATCCAGCCGCGTTCGGCGTCGTACGAGTCAGGATCATAGACGTAGGTGTCCATCCATCCGGATTGCCGACTCGTACCCATACTCATGGTGTTGCCGGCGCCGCTGCACTGAAAATCGGTCTGGAATATGACTACACGATCCGCGCCGTACTGATCGATCGCCATCGATATGGAGGAACTGGAACCGGGGTGGTCGACGGTCATCTGATGTTCGGACGCGAGATACTGATCGGACCATGCCTCGTCATAGGTGATCTTGTAGATCACGCAACCGTGCCAATTCGTCCATTTGCGATCCAGCATCACGCCGATCGCATCGTCGATCTGACGATGAGTGAACTTGTCGCCGGTCTTGATCACATACTGCGTATGGCTGATGTCAACAGGCCGGTTCGGCAGCCAGATCCAAAAATATGACATCACGGCCAGTCCGATCGCGCACAGTGCGGCGACAACGCCCTTCCAATGCCATGCGATCCACGAACGATCCGGACGGTCTCCGGGATCGCGACGGTCGAACCATGGCCTGCGTCCTGAGCCGGGCTGGGTTTCGGGCCGTTTGCTGTCGTTCTGCATAAGTCCGATTTTAAGCAACGAATTTGCGGCTCATCGTTCCACGGGTTTACTGCCGTGTCGGGTCCTTCTGCAACGTGAGGAATACCAGCGCGACGACCAGCAGGATCGCGATGGACAGCACGCCGAGCGACGCGTTACCGGTCAGCGTCGTGGTCGTCGCCACCAGGAACGTGCCGAGAATACTCGCCGTCTTGCCGAAGATATCGTACAGTCCGTAGTATTCGTTGGCATGTTCCTTGGGAATGATCTTGCCGTAGTACGAGCGTGACAGCGCCTGAATGCCGCCTTGGAACATGCCGACGAGGATCGCGAGGATCCAGAATTCGAGGGCTTCCTTCAGGAAGAACGTGGCGAAGAACACGATGCCCATGTAGGCCACGACGGCGACCATGATCATCGGCTTGCAGCCGAAACGGCCCGCCAGACGGCCGTAGATGATCGCGCACGGGAACGCGACGAACTGCGTGACCAGCAGTGCGATTACCAGCTGCGTCGAATCGATGCCGAGCTGGGTGCCGTACGACGTGCTCATCGAGATCACCGTGTTCACGGCGTCGATGTAGAAGAAGAACGCGACCATGAACATCCACAGCGACTTGTTCTGCACGAGCTTGCCCAGCGTGCCGGCGAGTTCGGTGAACGTGCCGCGCACGGCCTCACGCGTATGCTCGCGCGTGGCACGGTAGTGCTCCTGACGGTAGCTGGTCAGCAGCGGGATCGTGAACGCCACCCACCAGACGGCGGTGATCACGAATGATGCGCGCGTGCACGCCGTCGTCGACCAGCCGAACAGGGTCGGACCGCCGAAGATCAGTGCAATGCAGACGATGAACGGGACCGTGGAGCCCACGTATCCCCAGCCGTAGCCATGGGAGGAGACCTTGTCCATGCGGTCGTTGCTCGTCGTGTCGATCAGCATGGAATCGTAGAACGTGAGCGAACCGTTCAGGCCGATCGTGGCGAGCACATAGATAATAAGGAACGGCAGCCAGATGAGCGGTAACGCCATAGCGCAGCACATCACTACGCCCGTGCCGAAGAATCCAAGGAAGAACTTGATCTTCATGCCCTGCACGTCGGCGATCGAACCGAGCAGCGGCATGAGCAGTGCGATCACCAGCGAGGCGATCGTCTGCGCGTATCCCCATGCCGACACGATGTTGCCGTCGGCGGGCATCAGCGACTTCGCGTAGATCGGGATCACGGCGGTGCTCAGCAGCACGAATGCGGAATTGCCGACGTCGTAGACGATCCACTTCTTTTCACGCGAGGTGAGCTTGCCATTGGGCGGTACGGGGAATTCGCCGTTGCCGAGCGCCTGAGGGGCGTCCTGCCCCTTGACCGCGGTGGCATGATCGGCGTTGTCCGGGAAGATGGGTGAAGAGGCACTCGCGTTGGCGGTGGGTCCGGTCATGGTGTGATCCTCTCTTTCGCTGTCGCGACTGCGGCACTGCCATGCCGCACGGGCTGTGCGATAACCAACCTTCATGGTAAGGGCCGTTTCGGTGGCCAATACCACGAAGAACATGAACGCACGATGAATTGATGGGCGACGCGGCGTGCAAGTGCTACGGTGGGAGAAAGGTGGTTCTTAGTCGTAGGGAGGGGGTGGCGATGAGCGACCCACGCTATCCGCAAACTCAGCCGTCGCAGCAATCCGCACCGCAGCGGTTTGTGCCGCAACAGCCTGTACCGCAGCAATCCGCACCTGTGCCGCAGCAGCCTGTGCCGCAGCAGGCCCAGACCGCGCCGTCGTATCAATCGCCGTCAGCCATGCCGGTCTCCGCAGGATGGCCGCCGAACAGGTTCGGCGCACCCAACGGGTCTGGTGTACCCAACGGGTCGCCCATGCCGGGCGGGCCTATCCTCAACGGACTCGTGCACTATCCGGAAGTGAATCTGCGTACGGCCCGCAAGGCGTTCTCCCGCGTGGGATGGACGCTACTCGTCTGGATGCTCGCCAACGAAATCCTCGCCATGGTGATGAAATCCGTAGGGGATTCCGCGTTGCATGCGATCAATCCGTCCGCGGGTTCGATCGACAGCATGGAATGGCTGTCATTGCTGTTGTCGGACGTCATCCAGTATGGGTTCGCATTGCCGCTGTGCCTGATCGTTGCGTTCACCGTTCCCAAATATCCGCCACAGCCACGCACTCCCGACCCCGGCGCGAGTTTCGGCGTCAAGGACTGGCTGATGGTTCTGGTCATGGGCTATCCGATCATGTTCGTCGGCGGACTGTTCGGATCATGGTCGGCGGATCTGCTGTCGGGCGGCAAGTTCAACAATATTCTGGACTCGGTGACCTCCAGCACCGGTCCCGCCGATATCGCGGCGCAGTTCCTTACATTCGTCGTACTTGCGCCGCTTGCCGAGGAGTTCGTATTCCGCCGGTGCATCATCGACAGCATCCGCATCTACGGGGAGAAGATCGCCGTGCTGTCGTCGGCCCTGCTGTTCGGACTGATGCACTCCAACCTGTACCAGTTCTTCTACACGTTCGGCTGGGGTTTGCTGTGGGCCTATGTGTATGTGCGTACCGGACGATTGCGGTACACGATTGCATTGCACGCCACGGTGAACTTCTTCGGTGGCGTGGTGGCGCCCTTGCTGTCCGACAACGTCACCGACAAGGCCATGGACGATCTGACGTCCGGTGATGTGCAGCGCATGTCGCACGCCTTCGCTCAGAGCGGGCCCGCGTTGGTGGGATATCTGGTGTACATAGCGTGTGTTCTGATACTGGTCGTCGTGGGCACGGTGTTCATCGTCAATGCCATCCGTCGCAGGATCGCGTACTTCCAGCAGTCGCCACGGGAACTGGCTCCACGCAATCGGGTGAGTGTGGCGCTTGGCAATCCGGGAATCATCGTGTTCGGCGCACTGACGCTTTTCGCGACGATCGTCGCGCCGCTGATGATGCGGCTTGGCTAGAGCGGTGGAAAGCGGTCGTCGTGCGGTTGCGCGACTGATGGCGTGTTGACGCCTAGGGCGTCCGGTTTGCGGACAGCACTTCGGTCGGCACACAATATCCACGGTATGATACCCGTCATACTTGCAATATCTCGTATTTCGCTGTAAGATCGTGAAGTTGTGTGTTCAGGCCGGGTTGCTTCCCGACGGGGACACGGGAAAGACTTGAACAAGCAGTAAGTTAGAGGAGTCAAACATGGCAGCTCGTTGTGCAGTCTGCGGCAAGGGCCCGCAGGTCGGTTACACCGTTTCTCACTCGCATATCCGTAACAAGCGTCGCTTCCTGCCGAACCTGCAGTCGGTTCGCACCACCGTCGAAGGCGAGAACGTTCGCCTGCGCGTGTGCACCTCCTGCCTGAAGGCCGGCAAGGTCCAGCGCGCCGCCTGATTTGCGGTACGCATAGTAGCGTAAGGCTCCGGAAGCGATTCCGGAGCCTTTTTGTTTGGCTGTGTTTGTGTGATGTTATTCGGGTTATATGGGTTATAGGCCAAAATGTGTGTCTGGTGGTCTGGTTGTGATACTTGCACATGCCGTATTGTGAAGCGCCAGCGTATATGATCCTCGATCATCGCTATCGTAACCGGGGTGGTGCCTATCGGACGTATGCGTACGTCGAACAAGCACCGGGGGAGAAGCTCCCGTGCTCATATGACGCATGTGTGTGACCAATGAGTACGTAGGACGAGACACGATGTTCATTGGACGCACGCATACGACAAAAAAGTATCGGGGAAGATGTTCCGTGCTCATCGGACGCACGCGTATGTCGAACAAGCACCGGATGGTTATGGGTATAGGCCTTCATGCCAAAATAGACACACTTTTTGGTCTATAACCCCTGGATTGCCGCGATCGGACCGCCGTATTGTAGCGGTTGTGATCGGTCGTCGATACGAATGGGTACAAATAGGGCGTATGACTATCGCTTTGGACTCCGCAGTATCGTCGTTGATGACGAACAGACGGCGTGTCGGAGCGTTGAAATCACTGGGCGTGCTCACCGTCCGCGACGCGCTTGCCTACTATCCGTTCCGCGTGTCCGATCCCGTGCCGGTGACGCCGATCCGGCGCATCACCGTTGGCGTGAAGGCCGCCTTCGTGGCCACCGTACGACAGACCCGCGTGGTGCCGCCGATGAACGGACGATCCGGCGGACGCGTGGAATCGATACTTGACGACGCCGACTTCTCCTACGAATACGGCAGCGCGCCCGGAACCGTACGCCTGACGTTCTTCTCGCATAATCGTGGATACGGCGACTGGATGGCCTCACGTCTGCGCCCCGGCTCGGTGATCGTGGTGTCGGGCGATCCGAGCGTATTCAACAACAATCTGCAATTCACCCATCCGGATGTGGTGGTGGTACGGACTCCCGACGGCATGCCCGCGGAGATCGATTCCGTGGAGGCCGCGCTGACCAAGGTATCCCGACCGCAGCCGGTGTATCATGCGAGTTCGCGCATATCGTCCGACCATATTCATGAGACGATTCTTGGATTCATGAGGCTGCTGGCCGAGGACCCTACGGTCGTCGGAACCGTTGCCGGCGGCGCGGGCGACGGTACGACAAACGGCGGCGATGAGACCATGGCACCGCCGATCATGCCAGCCGCGCTGGTCCACGCCATTCCCGACGTTCTCCCCGAAAACGTACGCGACCGCAACCGACTGATGCATCGGGCCGAGGCATTCTGCGCCATTCATAATCCCGATTCCGTCAAACAGTTCCATGATGGCATTCGAACACTGCGATTCGAGGAGGCGTTCGTCTCGCAGACCGCACTGCTCAAGGCGCGGCGGCAGAGCGACGGCATCGAGGCGTACGCGTGCGAGGAGCCGCACGATCCCGACGATTCGTTCAAACAGCGGTTCATCGCCTCGCTGCCGTTCTCATTGACCAACGGTCAGCAGCAGGTGATCGACGATATCGCCGCCGACATGGACAAACCGTCGCCGATGCAGCGACTGTTGCAGGGCGAGGTCGGCTCCGGCAAGACCGTGGTGGCCGTGGCTGCGATGCTGCAGGCCGTGGATGCCGGACACCAGGCGGTGTTGGTCGCCCCCACACAGGTGTTGGCCGAACAGCATTACGGCAGCATCGGCCGCATGGTCGGCAAGCAGGGCGTTCCGGTGCTGCTGCTTACGGGTGGCATGAAGCTGGCGCAACGCCGTCGTGTGCTGGCGAAGGCCGCAAGCGGTGACCCGTGCATTGTAGTGGCGACGCATGCCGCATTCTCCAAGAACTTCCAGGCGCCGAATCTGGCGCTCGCCGTGATCGACGAACAGCACCGGTTCGGCGTGGAACAGCGTGAGACATTGCGACGCAAGTCGGAGAAGGCGCCGCATCTGCTGGTCATGACGGCCACGCCCATTCCGCGCACCGCCGCCATGACATGGTTCGGCGATCTTGACATCTCGTGGCTGACGGAACTGCCCGGCGGGCGCAAGCCGATCCGCACGATCGTCGTACCCGAGTCCGACAGCCACACCATGGGCCGCATGTTCGCGCATATCCGAGCGCGTGTGGACGCGGGGGAGCGGGCGTATATCGTCTGCCCACGTATTGATGAGGATGCGGATGCTGATGATGTCGGATCCGATTCCGGTGAGATCGGTGGTGTTTCCGGCGGGGCTGCTGGCGTTGCGGTGAAATCCGGGGCGAAACGATCCGGTGGCGACGGCGGTTCACGCGGTTCTGGTTCTGGTTCGGGCTCGCGGGGTTCATCGTCATCGCGCAGCGCTCGCGGTTCCCGTAAATCCCGCGGTGAGGAATACGCCACGTATATCGAGAACCCGTTCGACGAACTGGCGGATGATGAGGAGGCTGTGGAGAAGCCGCCGCTGCATTCGGTGGAGGAGATCTCCCGTCGTCTGGTCGAGCTGCCGCAGTTCGCCGGCATCCGTATCGCCACGCTCACCGGTCGTCATGATGATGAGTCCAAGCGCGAGGTGATGGAGGGGTTCGCGTCGGGTGAGACTCCGGTGCTGGTGGCGACCACGGTGATCGAGGTCGGTGTTGACGTGCCGCAGGCCAGTTGCATCGTGATCTTCGATGCCGACCGTTTTGGCCTGTCGCAGTTGCATCAGTTGCGTGGTCGTGTGGGCCGAGGCGGCACGAACAGTTGGGCGTTCCTGATCTCGCGCGCCGAGCCGGATTCGATCGCGGCGCAACGGCTTGAGGTGATCCGCACATCCACCGATGGCGCTGAAATAGCCCAGGCCGATCTGGAATTGCGCGGTGCCGGTGATGTGCTGGGCGACGCGCAGTCGGGCGGGCGGTCGTCGCTGAAACTGCTGCGCGTGGTCAAGGATGCGGATATGATCGGTGCGGCCCGCGAACAGGCGCGTGAACTGTTGGAATCCGATCCGACGCTTGCCGGGGCCACGGAACTGGCCGGAGCCGTGCTCGATTTCACGCGCGGCAACGAGCAGTTCATCACCAGCACATAGCGCAAGCACATAGCGCGTAAGGACGCGAAACGATGCCCCCACATCGCGTCCGCGTTCCCGTCTTCCCTCACCATCCCCTTCCTCCCCGTCCGCGCTCCCCTCCCCGTTACGTGGGCCGCGCTTGGTGTTACGTGGGCCGCGCACGGCCCGCGTAACGATGTGCAGAAAACGTTGAAAAATAAGGGGTTTATGTATTGTGTTACGTGGGCCGTGCACGGCCCGTGTCACGGCCCACGTAACAGGGAGTGCGATGAGGGTGTGAGGGGTGGTGTGCCGGGGTCGTATTGGCCGGGGGTGGGGGCGGTGGGCGTGCATACAATGAGATATATGCGTATTATTGCTGGACGATTCAAGGGTTTTGAGATCACCGCGCCGAAGACTGGCACCCGACCTACCACCGACCGCGCCAAGGAGGCGATTTTTTCGCATCTCATGTCGATCGGCGCACTCGACGATGCGCGAGTGCTCGATCTGTTCGCCGGTACGGGCGCGCTCGGCATCGAGGCGCTGTCCCGTGGCGCGAAATCACTGGTCGCGGTGGAATCGGCCGGTCCGGCGTCCGCGATGCTGGGTAAGTCGTTCGGCCGTCTCAGGCAGTCGCGTGCGTGGGAGCCGGACATGTCCGCCCGCGTGATCAAGGCGAAGGCGGAGAAGTTCGCCGCTGCCGGTGCCAATAATGAGCCGTTCGATCTGGTGTTCATCGATCCGCCGTATGCGTTCGGCACCGATGATTGCAATGCGCTGCTGCGTGATCTGACCACGAACGACATGGTGGACGAGCAGGGCGTGATCATGCTGGAACGATCCGTGCGCTCCGACGCCCCCACGGCCCCCGAGGGGTGGGAGATCACGCAGGAACGCACGTATGGCGAGACCGCGGTGTTCTACTTCGAAAGCGTGCTCGAGGAATCCGTCGACGAGATGGAGTGACGGAAGCCGCATTGGGCCGAGTTCCGAGCCGCGCTCCGGGCCGCCCGCGCTATTTACGCCGCGGATGCTGCCCGGAGACCTCCCAGCCCAAGGCCATGAGCGTCTTGCGGTCGGCCTTGCTCAGCGCCTTGCAGTCGAGTTCCTCCACCAGATCGGGGCGGATGCGCGTGGTGCGTTCCATGGCCTCGTCGCGGCGGAACCGGTCCACCTTGCCGTGATCGCCGCTGGTGAGTACAGGATCCACGGCGATGCCACGCCATGTGGCCGGCTTGGTGAACTGGCGATGCTCGAGCAGCGGGTCTCCTGTGTACGATTCCTCGACGATCGATTCCGGATTGCCCATGAAACCGGGCACCAGACGCACGATCGCCTCGATCATGGCGGATACGGCCACCTCGCCGCCGTTGAGCACGTAGTCGCCGATCGAGTATTCACGCACCTCCACGCCCTGTCGTGCATAGTATTCCGGTACGCGTGCGTCGATGCCCTCGTAGCGCCCGCAGCCGAACACCAGATGGTCGGCGCGGGACAGTTCGGTGGCATCGGTCTGCGTGAACAGCGGTGCCGACGGATTGGGGAAGATCAGGATCGGCTTGGGGGAGGCGGTGGAATCGTTCGGTGTGAGTATGCCCGTCTCCTCCGCTGAGGAAGTCGTAGCGTTGGCACCGGCGATGTTTTCGGTGACGTCTGCGGTTGCCTCCGTATCAGCCGCATCCACGGCATCCGTCGAATCGCCAGCGTCGATCAGACGGAAATCGCGGGACTGCACGGGCTGGTCGTCGTCGCCGAACGACACGGGCGCAAGACCCATGATGTCGTCGAGGCACTGCGCCCAGATTTCGGGTTTCATCACCATGCCGGCACCGCCGCCGACCGGGGTGTCGTCGACGGAATGATGCACGTCGTGCGTCCAGTCGCGCAGATTATGGGCGGTGACGCTGAGCAGTCCCTTGTCTTGGGCCTTGCCGAGCAGACTGAGTTTGAGCACGTCGAAGTACTCGGGAAACACGGAAACGATGTCGATACGCATAATAGGCAAGCCTACCGTTTGCAGTCGAATTCCTTTCAACGTATCCGTGTCCATACGCATTCGCATCGTGTAGCATTCGTCGATTCGTGGACGCCAACACCGGGCGGTGATCAGGTGCCGCGGTTGGTCGGATTACGCGGACTGATACGGACTGTGGACGCTGCGGATCACCACGATCGAGGTGTGGTGTGCTCGTGCAATATCGTCGTCCCGTCAATCCCCGCGTTTGCTGATTGCTGGTTGACGTACGTACTGAGTCGGCTGCGTTGCGGGTTTGCACTGTCGCTGTGACGAACCCGCAGTGGTAACAGGTCTGTGTTGCGGGTTTGGTAGTCGATTAGGATCAACCCGCAGTGAGCAGGACCCTGCGCTGCGGGTCCGTATCGTTGTCGTAGCGAATCCGCAGTGGAGCGATGTTCCCGCTGCGGATTGATATCGATGTCGTGACGGACCCGCAGATAAGCTAATCACCGCGGTTATGCTACTGCGGTTGCGCTCAGTTATGCAATGAATGCGGACCGTGCTGGAATACGCCACTGCAAGTACGTTCCGTTTTATTGGGGAGACGGAACGGGGAATGGCTTACGGTTCGATACGGAATACCGGAATACGTATAGAACGCAAGGACGCCGGTCGTCGGTTTCGATCCGGGAAAGAACCGAAACCGACGACCGGCGTCGTCGATGCTGTATGCGCTGATCAGCGATCCTGCAGCAGGCCGTTTGGGGGAGTGAGGACGAGATAGCCCTCCTCCAGATCCACTTCCGGCACGATCTCCTCCACGAAGGGGATCAACGACTCGGCACCGCTGGGTTCGGTGATCTGCAACAGATCCTGTGCCGGTCCGTCGATCACATCGGACACCTTGCCGGCCACGACGTATGCAGTGTCATCGGCATCGGCGGCGTTCCTCTCGGTCTCGTCATCGGCGGATTCGTAGATGCGAGCCTCGAGGCCGATGAGATCCTCCATGTAGAATCCGTCCTCATCATCGTCGGAATATACGGGTTCCACATACAGATCGGTGCCGTTCAACGCCTCCGACGCATTACGGTCGGTGACGTCCTTGAACAACACGATCCAGCGTTCCTTGAATTTACGCGACCGTGCGACCGTGAACTCACGGCCATCAGCGGTCAGCAGCACGGAACCGGGAGCGAAACGCTCCTCCGGTTCGTCGGTGAAGACGCGGACGTTGACTTCGCCCTTCAGTCCCTGAGCGCGCCCGATACGGCAAACCCTCAGCAGCTCACGCTGCTGAGGGTCGTTATGCTGTTCAGCCATCGCTCAGCGGACATCCATGATGTCGACCCGAACCTTATGATCGGACAGCGCCTGCACCACGGTGCGAATGGCGTTAGCGGTGCGACCGCCACGTCCGATGACGCGTCCGATATCCTCCGGGTTCACCCGCACGCGAAGCAGCTCGCCGCGGTTGTTCTCGTGGGACTTCACGGAAACGTCGTCCGGGAAATCAACGATGTTCTTAATCAGGTGTTCGACGGCTTCGGCAAGCATGATTACTCAGCCTTCTCCTCGGCGGCTTCCTCAGCCGGAGCCTCGGCCTCTTCAGCGGCCTTGGCAGCTTCAGCTTCGGCCTCAGCCTTGGCCTTGGCAGCAGCTTCGGCCTTGGCGGCCTTCAGCTTCTGGGCCTCATCGGCGGCGGCGGCCACGCGGGCTTCGGCATCCGGGCCTTCCTCGGCCACCTTCAGCGTGCCCTCGGCGCCCGGCAGACCCTTGAACTTCTGCCAGTCACCGGTGATGTTCAGCAGCTTGAAGACGGCTTCGGTGGGCTGGGCACCGACGCCGAGCCAGTACTGAGCGCGGTCAGACTTGATCTGGATGAGCGAGGGCTGCTTGTTGGGATCGTAGGTGCCGATCTCCTCAATGGTCTTGCCATCACGGGCCTTGCGGGAATCCATGATCACAATACGGTAGAAGGCGTAGTGCTTCTTGCCCAGGCGCTTCAGACGAATCTTGGTTGCCAAAATGGCTCTCCTTATGTATTTGGGGTGTGCATCGTCGGTTTCGTGTGGGGCACGGAAACCGCGATCCACGTGTTCCTCATAAGAGACGGAGTTAGAGGGCGCCACCTCTTACGAATAACCTAAATATTGTAACCATTCTCCCCGACAACTTACGGCGTGTCGCGAAGACGAAGACCATGTCGACGTGATATGAGCGATGTCGCCGCCAGACGTGCGGCCGGCGGCGTGCACTCTCACGCATGACCGGCCGTCACCGATTGTCCTGATTGTCCTCAGCGGACCTCGAGCTCCACGATCAGGGCCTTGTGATCGGTCTTCGGCACGGTATGCGCGTGCGCCGAGATCGCGCGGATGCCTTCCGTATGCAGCACATGATCGATCTCGATAAGCGAGGGGAACGTGGGCCAGCTCGCCGGGAACGTGGTGTTGAATCCCGCGTGCAGTTCGAACGACGAATCCGCAAGGCCGGTGCCTTGACGCAGGGCATCGCGGAAACTGGGGTGGTAGATGCTCGAGTTCGTATCACCCATCACCACGGCCGAATGATGCGGAGTCGAGAAGTCGGGCAGTTCGATGACCGCGGTTTCCGTCACGTCGGACGCGGGCTTGGAAACGGGAGAGGTGCCGGAACCGGACGACGAATCGTTCATCATGCCGCCGGTGATGATATCGGCGAGCTCGGCGGGAATGCCGGCCAGCAGATCGCTGTCGAGCGTCATACCATCAACGAGACTGGCGGTTTCCTGCGCGTCGTTGACGGCGTTACCCGACTCGTCATCATCGGCATAGCAGCTGAACCCCTCCTCATTGCGGCTGTCGGCGCGCAGGGCGAACTGTCCGAGAGCGCGCACGCCGTCGCTCCAATCCTTGCCACTGCGCGGCGGGGACTTGGGATGCACGGAACTGAACTCGACGCATTGATCACCAATCCGCACCGTGGCAACAGGCGCGGCCGCCGCATGGATCTTCACCGACGAATCGCCGAAGATCGCCGGCTTGAGACGCAGAAACAGCGCATTCGATCCCGCATTGTCGTCGTCACGCACCGCGCCGAGCACGCGGTAGGGCAGTTCGTCCTCGATATGGGAGATGTCGAGACGCTTGATGAACCCGGTGTTCACCTCCTGCACGGCGAGCACATCGATGTCGTACCGCTTGACCAGATGCATGATCGTGCCGGTGTCGGCACGCCCGTAGCGCGTATTGAGCGTCATCACACGGACCGTATGATGATCGGTCGCGGTCGTGGATGCGGTCTCGTCGGCGTCCGTGTTCACTTCAGCGCTCGCGGCCACGTTCTGCACGGGGACGCCGAGAATCGGAGACAGGGATGCGGGAATCGGCATGACATAGCCGATCTGCCACGCGACCTGCACGATCAGCAGCAATACCGTCACCCAGAACTGCGGCCAGTTGCCGGTGAATCCGGTGATCGGCAACAACAGCACCAGCGGCACGACCAGCAACGGGATCAGCGCGATCACCTCGGGCAGCGGACGGTACTGGTCCCAACCGGCGGGCAGATATTTCAACGCCATCCATATTGCGAATATCGCGATGACGATCCAAAAAAGCACGAAGCGTCTCCTTGCTGTAGTCGTTGCCGTTGCTGCCTTTCGCGGTCGGCCGTTCTTGTACGACTTGCGATTATACGAAGCGGTTTTGGAGGATTTGCGCATACGAAAGCCATGGGATGCGATTCCCGACCGTGTCTTTACGAATCGTTCGAATGGATAGGACGAATGGATAAGGCAAACGAATGGGGCGAACGATCACGAATGATGATGACGGTACGGAATTGAAAAATCCCCTTGGGGAGCGTCGATAAGGCAAACCTTCCCAAGAGGATTATACGAATGATGAACGATCAGCGACCGAAGAGACCGCCGATGCCGCCGCCGAGGTTCGGCGGAAGCTCAGGCTGTCCGTTGCCGTTGCCGCCGAGCATGTCCTGCAGTCCCGCCGGAAGCGCCGGGTTCTGCGGCTTCTTCTGGAATGCGGAACCGCCGCTCTTGCCCGAACCGGAACCATTGCCGCTCAGACGGTCGCGCAATGCCTTCTCCTCGGCCTCGCGCTTCATTGGGTTGCCGGACTTGCCGCCCTTCTTCTTGCCTTTCTTGCCCTTGCGAGCGCTCTTGCCGCCGGGGGCCCCGAAACCGCCCATGCCGGGCATGCCACGGGAGCCGTTGCTCATGCGCTTCATCATCTTGGACGCCTGCTCGAACCGCTGCAGCAGCGCATTCACCGCGGACACCGTGTTACCCGAACCGTAGGCGATACGCGCACGACGGGAGCCGTCGATGATCTTCGGATTGCGACGCTCCTCCGGCGTCATGGAGCGGATGATGGCCTCGGTGCGGTCCACTTCCTTCTCGTCGAACGCCTCAAGCTCCTTGCGATGCTGTGCCATGCCCGGAATCATGCCGAGCAGGTTCTTCATCGGGCCGAGCTGACGCACCTGCTGCAACTGCTCCAGGAAGTCATCCAGACCGAAGCTGCCGTCGGAGATCTTCTCGGCGGCCTTGCGGGCCTCCTCCTCGTCGAACTGCTTCTGCGCCTGCTCGATCAGGGTGAGGATATCGCCCATGTCGAGGATTCGTGAAGCCATGCGATCGGGGTGGAACACCTCGAAGTCCTTCAGGCCCTCACCGTTGGACGCGAACAGGATCGGCTTGCCTGTCACGCTCGCCACGGACAACGCCGCACCACCACGGGCATCGCCATCGAGCTTCGACAGCACCACGCCCGTGAAGTCCACGCCCTCGTCGAACGCCTTGGCGGTCTGCACCGCATCCTGACCGATCATCGCATCGATCACGAACAGGATCTCGTTCGGCTGCACGGCATCGCGGATGTCACGGGCCTGCTTCATCAGCGCCTCATCCACACCCAGGCGACCGGCGGTATCGATGATCACCGTGTCATAGAGCTTGGTCTTGGCCAACGCAATGGAATCGCGGGCCACCTTCACCGGATCGCCGGTGGTCTGGCCCGGAGCGGTCACATCGTCGCCGCCGTCGGACTGCACGCCCTTCTCCGGCGCATACACCGGAACGCCGGCGCGCTCGCCCACCACCTGCAGCTGGGTCACCGCGTTCGGACGCTGAAGATCGGCCGCCACCAGCAGCGGCGTGTGGCCGGCATCTTTGAGCCAGTAGCCGAGCTTGCCGGCGAGCGTGGTCTTACCGGCACCCTGCAGACCGGCGAGCATGATGATCGTCGGTGGGTTCTTGGCAAAGTTCAGAGGACGATCGACGCCGGCGCCCAGAATCTTCGTGAGCTCGTCATTGACGATCTTCACCACCTGCTGGGCGGGGTTAAGCGCCTGGGAGACCTCCTCACCCAGCGCGCGCTCGCGTACATGGGAGGTGAAGGAACGCACCACGTCGAGCGCCACATCGGCGTCGAGCAGTGCCCGGCGGATTTCGCGGATCGTACCGTCGATGTCCGCGTCGGTCAGTTTGCCCTTGGAACGCAGATGCTTGAACGCGCCCGAGAGCCTATCGGTCAAAGAAGTAAAAGCAGCCATAATGTCCCCAAGTCTACCGACTCCGCGGGAGAACCGGAATTCGTGGGTTCTCCCGCGAAGGCAGGTATTACCCGATCGCTACTCGAGCTTTTCGCTGAGCTCCATCCACTCCATTTCGAGTTCGTCGTTCTCGTCGGCGATGGACTGCAGCTGCTCGTTGAGCTTGTTCAATCCCTCGAAATCGGTGGGATCGTGCGCGGCCATCTGCTCCTCGAGCTTCGCTTTCTGCTCCTCGAGCTTGGCGAGCTTGCGTTCGATCGCGTTGACGCGACGGGACGCCTCGTGGAACTCCTTGCCGCTGAGCTTGGGGGAGTCGTTGCCAGATTGCGCATCGGCGTTGGCGTTCGAGTCGGTAGCATTTGCACCGCCGTCGGCCGAACCACTCTTGCCCTTGCCGCCGCGTCCGCGTCCACGGACGTCGGCATCCTGCGCCGCCAGCACGGCATCCCAGCCGCTCTTCTGCGCCTGCTCCACCATGTCCAGATAATCCTGCACGCCGCCGGGCAGATGCCGGACCTTGCCGCCGATCAGCGCGAACTGCTGGTCGGTCACGCGCTCCAGCAGATACCGGTCGTGCGAGACCACGATCAGCGTGCCGGGCCAGGTGTCGAGCAGATCCTCCATCACGGCGAGCATGTCGGTGTCGAGATCGTTGCCCGGCTCGTCCATGATCAGTACGTTCGGCTCGTCGAGCAGGATCAGCAGCAGCTGCATGCGTCGCTTCTGGCCGCCGGAGAGGTCACGGATCGGCGTCATGAGCTGCGCCGACTCGAAACCGAGCCGTTCCATGAGCTGGCCGGGCGTGACCTCCTTGCCGTCCACGATGTAGCTCGGCTTGTAGCGCGACAGCACTTCCTTGATCTTGTACTTGCCAAGCTTCTCAAGCTCGTCGAGTCGTTGCGACAGCACGGCGAACTTCACCGTCTTGCCGATGTTCACATGACCGGCGGTGGGCGTGATCGTGCCGTCGAGGATCTTCAGCAGCGTGGACTTGCCGGCACCGTTCGCGCCGACGATGCCGAAACGGTCGCCGGGACCGATCAGCCAGGTCACGTCGTTGAGGATCGTACGACCGGATACGGTGATCCTGTGCGCGGCGGAGGTGACATCGGCAGTCGAGGTATCGGTGTTCTCGTCGTTGCCAGTGCCGTTACCGTTGTCGACCGTAGACGTTCCAATGCCTTCACCGGCCTGATCGCCGGCTTCGGCGGCGTGCGCGGCAGCGGCGGCGATGGCCTCGGGTACACCGGCATCGATCAGTCGCGGATCGTCGAGATCGGTGACGGCCACCTCGACCGAACCGTGCACCTGCGGTTCGGCGTACATCGACGGCACCACATCCACGCGCGATGTCGTCTCCGCGGCGGTGCCGGCGTTCGCATCGGTGCCCACGGCGACATCATCGGATGCCAGCCCCTGCGGCTTGGTGTAGATCTGCGTCACGTCGATCAGATCCACCACCTGCTTGCCCAGACGCGACGTGGCCATCTGCTTGAGCTCAAGCGTATTGCGCACCGGCGGCACGTCGGCGATCAGCTCGCGTGCGGCCTTCACATGGAACTTCTGCTTGGTGGAACGGGCGCGGGCTCCACGCGTCAGCCAGGCGAGCTCCTTACGGGCGAGATTGCGGCGCTTGGTCTCACGCACATCGGCCTGACGATCGCGTTCCACGCGCTGCAGCATATACGCGGAGTATCCGCCCTCGAACGGTTCGATCACACCGTCGTGCACCTCCCACATGGACTCGCACACCTCGTCGAGGAACCAGCGGTCGTGCGTCACAAGCAGCAGCGCGCCCTGGCCCTTGGCCCAGCGGTTCTTCAGATGCTCGGCAAGCCAGTGGATCGTCACGACGTCCAGATGATTGGTTGGCTCGTCGAGCGCGAGGATGTCCCAATCATGCAGCAGCAGACGGGCGAGATCGGCGCGGCGACGCTGGCCGCCGGACAACGAACCGATCTTCGCGTCCAACGAGATGCCACCGAGCAGCGCCTCCACGATCTCTCGGGACGTGTTATCGGCCGCCCACTCGTAATCCTCGCGGTTCTCCAGCGCCGCCTGACGTACGGTGGCGTTGTCGTCGAGTGGATCACGCTGGTCAAGCATGCCGAACGTGAGTCCGCCGCGAATGGTCACGCGACCGGAATCCGGTTCCTGCGTGCCGTTGAACAGATGAAGCAGTGTGGATTTTCCGTCGCCGTTCCGTCCGACGATGCCGATGCGATCCCCCTCGAAAACCCCTTGGGTCACATCGGTGAAGATGGTTTTGGTGGCGAAGGCGAGCGATACGTGTTCAAGTCCCAAATCATAAACCGGCATGACTCACCAATGTACCGTTACCCGACGTCAGTGATGGAATCCGACCGCGGGATGCCGGGGCATGAGGGCTCTGGCCGACGACTGCGCGAACGCGTCCGCATTCACGTGACTGCATGCGCGGGAACGTCACGGTTTTCAACGGTTCCGGTTCGTTTTCCGCGTTCGTTACATTTCCGTGATCAGTTGTAGGCAAACATGGACACCCCCGTTTGGTTATCCCACCCGTTGATATAGGATAAGGGGGCTGTGCTGTCCTGTCGGCCATATGATGGGCGTTTCGTTCTGCTGTCCATCCGCGGTCAGGGCACGTGGCATGCGATACCCCCTTGATGGTCGGATACGCACCCGGGCTGTTAGGCGCATCCGACGACGATTCGAGGGTTGTGATCCGGCTTCCGCGCCGGTCGAAAACGGGATCGCCGGAATGAGAGCGCGTGTAAGAGAGGGTGAAGAGTGGAGCAGAAAATCGTGAGCGACACGGCTGACGGCACCAACGTATCCGATGCGGCGAAGCCCAGTACGAGCGTCGAGAACGATAAGGCGGAAACGGTGAGTGCGTCCAGGAACGCGTCCGCGTCCGACGACGCCGACATGTCCTCCATGTCCGATGTGGAGTCGCTGAACGCCGGTGTTCGCCAGATGTCGAACGTGCTGTATTGGCGGTTCTTCGTCAATCTCGTCCTCATGATTCTCGACGGCACCATGCTCGTCATCGCGAACCTGATCATGTTCAACATCGATCCGCTCGCCTATCTGCTGTACGGGGACAACTTCCACACGCAGCTGTTCGCCGGAATCCTGTTCGTCGTGTTCGGCGTCGTATACGTGGGCTGCCTGCACAGCTCCGGCATCTACCATCGTCACGTCATGGGCGACGGATTCCAGGTGAACTACAAGATCGTTCAGGGCGTGGTCAAACTGGTGATCATCCAGTGCGCCGTCAACTACATGTTCAAATACCCCCTTCCGCGGCATGTACTGTTCGAGGCCGCCGTACTCACCTTGGTATTCACCGTGATCGAACGCATCATCGCACGAGTGGTCATCACACGCCGACGCAAGACCGGCATGTATTCGTACGCCACCATCGTCGTCGGATCACCCGAGTGCATCGAACGCACGCTCCACCGACTGCACAAGCGCTCGCAGCTCAACTATCGTACCGTGGGCGTCTGCCCGATCGGCGTGGACCCCGAAACCAATAAGATCGTCTCCGTGCCGATTCCGGACACCGTGCACATCGACAAGAGCTTGACCGTGCTGCCGTACAGTACGTCGATCGGCGAAACCGCGGTGAAGTCGGGCATCCAGACCATTCTCATCTGCGACGTGATCCGCCGTGATTCCGTGGAGTTCAACGTGCTCTCCCTCGCCGTGGAATCGCTCGGCGTGGAGATCGCGCTCGCCGCCGGCGCCGCCGACATGGGCGCGCACCGCATGTACTTCCGCAACATTCAGGGCATGCCGGTGCTGACCATGCACCTGCCGCAGTATGGATACGCAACCCGACTGATCAAGCGCGTGTTCGACATCGTCTGCTCGCTGCTGCTCATCATCCTGTCGTCGCCGATCACCATCATCACGGCCATCGCGATCAAGCTCGACGACCATGGTCCGGTGTTCTACACGCAGAAGCGCATCGGTCTGCGTGGCAAGCCGTTCCGTATGATCAAATTCCGTTCCATGGTCACGAACGCCGACGAACTCAAGGCGAAGCTGGCCGCGGAAAGCGGACATTCCGACCGGTTCATCTTCAAGATGAAGAAGGATCCGCGCATCACCAAGGTCGGTCATGTGATCCGCAAGTGGAGCATCGACGAACTGCCGCAGTTCTTCAACGTGCTCAAGGGCGACATGAGTCTGGTGGGACCGCGCCCGCCGCTGCCCGAGGAGTACGCGCGCTACAACCGTCTGTACGCCACGCGCATGTTCGTCAAGCCCGGCATCACCGGTCCGTGGCAGGTCTCCGGCCGTAGTGATCTGACCGCCGAGGAGTCGGAGCAGCTGGACGTGTCGTACGTGCAGGACTGGTCGATCACCGGCGATATTACGATTCTGTTCAAGACCGTGCAGGTGGTGCTGACGCATAAGGGAGCGTACTGAGCGTAACGATCGCGGACAACGTGCCAGTGGCGATCGGATGGTCATACTGACGGCCATTACATACTTCGCCATTGGCGTCAGTATGCGCTGATGCGCTGAATCCGTGGAACCGTCCGACTGATCAACGATGATCTCCTAGCGAGAGGCAGTATAGATGAGTAGTAGTAGTGACAAGCGCCCTCTCAATGGCAACGACAACAGCGATAATGCCGGCTTTGACGGCGGCGCGATCGGGGATATCGACGTCACGCCCTCCCATATCGTGCAACCTGATCTATCGGATGTGACGGGTGCCCGTTCGGAAACGGGAAGGCATCGGAACGGGCATCATGACGACGCCGGCCAGCCGTCCCCGCATCGTCGTCGGCGACGTATGAGCCCCGAGCATATTCGTCGTATCAAGCGCAGACGCCGTAATCGCAGGATTCTCATTGCCGTGCTGAGCGTGGTGATGATGATCGTCGCATGGGTCGGCGCGCTCGCGTATTCGGCGTTCAGGGCCAAGTCGGAGATCGATCAGGCGGTATCCGCCGCCTCTACGGCGCAGCACAGTCTATTGTCGGGCGACACCGCCGCGGTGAAGCAGGGGCTTGCCGATTTCTCCGCGCATGTTGACGCCGCGTATCGGCATACTGCCAGTGCGGTATGGACGCCGGCGGAGTGGATCCCGTATTACGGATCCGATGTCAAGGCCGCACGTGACGCTGTGGCGATTATGGAGGACGTGTCGAACAACGCCGTGCCGAAGCTCGCCGATTCCGCGGACAGTCTGTCCCTGAATGCGATCAGCGTGCACGACAGCACGATTTCACTGGGCGATCTGGGTGCCGCCGCCGAGAATCTGACGGCGGCGGACAAGACGATCGGCGATGCCGCGATCAATCTCAACAACATTCCCGTCACGCATATCCCCCAGTTGACGGATGCGTTGGATTCGGCCCGGACGAAGGTGGTCGCACTGGCTCAGACCGTGGACATGGCACAGCGCATCGCCAACGCGGCACCGTCGATGCTGGGCTTGGGGTCGACTGACGGATCGGATGAGGCCGGGGTGCGCACCTACATCGTGCTGGCGCAGAACAATGCGGAATTGCGCGCCACGGGTGGCATCGCCGCGTCGTGGGGCGTGCTCACCGTGGATCATGGCAGGATCGCGTTGCAGGACTTCGAACCGTATGGAGGCCTGTCGAAGTCCGTGCCAGGCTCGGTGCAGATGACGGATTCGGAGAAGTCGTTCTTTGGCGACGATTATCTGACGTATGCGCAGAACGTGAGCGCCGACCCCGATTTCCCGCGTACCGCCGAGCTCGCCGCCACCATGTGGAAGCAGCAGAAGGGACAGGACGTGGACGGTGTGATCAGCGTGGACCCGTATTTCCTGCAAGATCTGCTCAAGGTGACGGGTGGGTTCCATTCGGCCGCCGGTGTGGACGTGACCGGCGACAATGCCGCGGAGCTGCTGCTGCATCAGGTGTATATGGATATTCCGGATCAGGAGACGCAGGATCTGTTCTTCGGCGCGGTGGCCGGCGAGGCGTTCGATCACATCGTCGGGTCGCTGAGCGGTAGGGATGCCGCGCTGCTGAAGACCGTGACCGAGTCCGTGAACAACGGTCATTTCATGGTGTGGTCCGCGCACGAGAACGACCAAAAGTATATTGACGGCACCGCGCTGGCCGGCGACTTGCAGGACAATCCGTCGAAGCCGCAGATCGGCCTGTATTTCAACGACGGCACGATGGGCAAGGCCGACTGGTATCTCAAGCGTGAGAGCTCAGTGAGGGAGTCCTCCGTGAATACGGACGGGTCCCGTACCTACACCGTGCATGTGAAGGTGACGAACACCATGACCGCTGAGGAGGCGGCCACGCTGCCGCCTCTTGTCCGCGGCTACTCGGACCAGAAGACCGGCACCGAACGGCACGGTGAGATTGCGACGGTGATGTACCTGTTCGCACCCGCCGACGGACGACTTGTGGACTGGAAGTTCACGGGGGCATCGGCCGGGAACGGCGAGTTCGACACGGTCACTGTCTACTCCGATCTGACGGCTGGTGTCAAGGGGTTCACGCTTCAGCCGGGAGAGAGCATCGAGCTCACCGCTCGTGTCCAGACATCCGCGAAGGCCGGCGCGGCCGTGCCGACGTTGCGGCAGACCCCGCTCCTGAAAAGGACCGACTGGTAGCCGTTCTCCGTGCCGTCGGACAGCAATGACGCTGCGATGCCGACGGCCGTGCTGTACCGTGCGTGTGAGGGCGATGATGCCCTGAACTCAGGCTGGACATGTATGGGGGTGCCCTTGTGAAATAAAGGCTTTGGCACCCTTATGACAGAGTCATACATGATTTTGGGGGTAATGGGGTTTGCCCTTCGGATAAGAGGTTGCAGCGGCCGTAGTCGGCATGGCTACACGCCTTTGAACGCTTGTGTTGATGCGTTCGTATTGTGAAAACCCCCTTGATTAAGAGGGTAGACTGGTAGACGCCCCCGTATAAAGTTTAGGGGGCTATATGAATGATAGGACGGGTGCGCTGGAGTCCATCCCGTTGAAGTGGCACGAGACAGAAGAGAGTAAGGAGGGGGCCGGCAGTGACCATTCTTGACGTATTGAATGCAGTACGAAAGCACCTGATCACGGCGATAGCGACATTTGTGGTCGTAGTGGCTGCCGTCTGCGGATACACGTTCCTGCAAACGCCGCAGTATTCAGCGACTGCGGAGGTTTTTGCAAGCTATAAGGGCGCTACGGGTGATGGCGGTCAGTACAGCGATGTGATGAATCGTAATAGCGCCACGACATATATCAATACGCAGCTGCAGTCCTACCCGCAGCTGGTGAAGACCGAGTCGATTCTGCAGCCGGTGATTGATGAGATGGGGCTGAACATTACCGTTGACGAGCTGGCGCGTCAGGTCTCGGCATCGCAGCCTTCCGGCACATTTTTGGTGGATATCACAGCAAAGGACCCGAATCCCAAGCAGGCTTCCGAAATAGCGAATAATGTCGCCAAGAGCCTCAAGGAACAGGTGTCCACCACTTTGTACAGCTCCGACGCTTCGGAGTCGTCACCGATCAATCTGTCCATTGTCCAGACCGCTCAGGTGCCGAAGGCTCCCAGCGCGCCGAATACCAAACTGAATATTGCCGTCGGATTTGTTGTCGCTGTCGTTCTTGGAGTGGCAATAGCCGTCATGTTGGATTTGCTGGATCACAAGATTCGCAAGGCATCCGATCTGCAAAGCATCCTTGACGCCCCGATTCTGGGCTCCCTGACCGATAATGAGGTATACGCCGGCAAGGCGCCTGTGGTCATTTCTCGTCCTGCATCGCGCGAGGCGGAGGATATTCGCCGTCTGCGCATGAATCTGACCTATGTGATGCCGGACAAGGGCGATCGTTCCAATCTGATCGTCATCACGTCCGCCGGCATATCGGAAGGCAAAACCACCACGTCGGTGAATCTCGCCGCTGCCTATGCCGAGGCCGGCAAGAAGGTGCTGCTCATCGACGCCGATCTTCGTAATCCGTCGGTGGCCAAGGCACTGTCGATGAACGGCAGCGTCGGTCTGAGTCAGCTGCTCACGTACCAGGTGAAGTCCACTGACGCCATTCAGCAGTATTGGAAGGAGAACTTCCATATCCTGCCGGCCGGTAAGCGTGCGCCGAATCCGGGCATTCTGTTCAATTCCAAGGCCATGAAATCCCTGCTGGCTCAGGTTTCCGATCTCTATGACACCGTGATCATCGATACCGCTCCGCTCAAGGTGGCCAATGATGCGGCTGTCTTCGTGAAGGAAGGCGCGACCATGCTGTTCGTGTCCGGTCTTGGACACGGCGAGAAGAACGATGTGCGCGCGGCCGCCGAGGAACTGGAAACACTGAATGTGACCGTTGCCGGTGCCGTGCTGAACTTCTCGGAAGAGGAGAAGTCGGACGACAACTATTACTACTACTACGGCGATGGCGAGGACGGCAAGTCCCGCCGTACCCGTCGCAATACCAAACAGTCTCCAAAGAAGACGAAGAAGAGCTAGTCTATGAAGATCGCATTCATTGGGCATAAGCGAATTCCCTCACGCGAAGGCGGTATCGAGATCGTCGTTGACGAGCTCGCCACACGCATGGCTGCTCGAGGGAATAGCGTCGTGGCATACAACCGTAAGGGCCATAACGTTGCCGGTGCCGAATTCGACAATGAATCGAACGACGATAAGCCCTACATGTATAAAGGCGTGCAGGTGATTCCTGTCCGTACATTCAATATGAAAGGACTCGCCGCACTTACCTCTTCGTTCTTCGCTACGCTGAAGGCCATTGCCGCCAGACCGGATGTGATTCATTACCATGCCGAAGGGCCCTGCGTAATGCTGCGTCTGCCGCATTGGCTTGGCATCCGTACCGTTGCCACGATCCATGGTCTGGATTGGCAACGCGCCAAGTGGGGACGGTTCGCGTCCGCATATCTGAAGTTCGGCGAACGCACTGCAGCAAAGTGCGCCGATGAAGTGATCGTACTCAGTCATAACGTGCAGCAGTATTTCAGGGATACGTATGGCCGCGAAACCCGGTTCATCCCCAATGGCATCGAGCGTGGGAACCGGCTCCCTCCCCGAATCATCGCTGAAAAATATGGTTTGGAGCAGAGCGGATATGTGCTGTTTCTGGGACGTATCGTGCCGGAAAAGGGACTGCACTATCTGATCGAGGCATTCAGGCGACTGGATACCGACAAGAAGCTGGTGATTGCCGGCGGCGCTTCGGATTCGAAAGAATACCATGCGGAGATCAAGTCGCTGGTCACCGGCGATGATCGCATTATCATGACCGGTTTTACTGAGGGCGACGAGTTGGCGGAACTATTCTCCAACGCCTACGTCTATGTGCTGCCCAGTGATCTCGAGGGTATGCCGATGAGCCTCCTGGAAGCCATGAGCTTCGGATGCTGCTGCCTGACCTCCGACATTCCCGAATGCACGGAAGTGCTTGGTGAGCACGGCGTGACGTTCCGTAAAGGCGATGTCGATGATCTGGCCGACGAGCTTGGTGCATTGCTGGCGAATCCGACCAGAGTGCAGCAGCTGCAGGTAAGTGCCGCCGACTACATCACCGGCAAGTACAGCTGGGATTCCGTGGTGGACCAGACCTTGGCATTGTACGGCCGTCATGGTGGTGACGCGAAGCAAACACAACGAGAGGTAACAGTATGACGGATCGCGTTCCTCAGCCTCTGATCAGCGTGATTGTGCCTGTATATAATGTGAAGCCATTTTTGGCGAAGTGCATTGACAGCATCATTGCGCAGACGTACGCGAATATGGAAGTCATCATCGTGGACGATGGATCAACGGATGGGTGTGCCGTTATTTGTGACAATTACGCGCAACGGTATGCTCATATCTCGGTTATTCACAAGGAAAATGGTGGATTGGCTTCTGCTCGAAATGCAGGAATCGACGTGGCCAAGGGCGACTATCTTGGTTTTGTGGATAGCGATGACTTCATCGAACCGTTTATGTATGAGAAGCTCATGTATTCGATTTTGAAGCATTCGTGCGATCTTGCAGTGTGTGGCATCAATTACGTGTTTGATGATGGGGCGGTCATTCCCAAAGCCAATATCGAGCCGGAACAGGTACTTGATTTCCCTGATGCAATCAGAGAAATGAATACATTCCGACTGTATGACATGGGAGCTTGGAGCAAGCTGTACAAGAAGGAATTGTTCGAGGATATACGGTTCCCTGTAGGAAAGTTGAGTGAAGACTTCTTCATCATGTACAGGATCTTCGAGCGTGCGCAGAGGATCGTCTATGTTCCGGATGCGTGCTATAACTACTTCCAGCGCACCAACAGTATTACCAAGAGTAAGAAAATCAACAGTGATTTTCTTGATGCGGCATATGAGCAAATGGTTTTTCTGGACAATAAATATCCAGAACTATCTGTTGTCGGGCATGTGTCATATGCATCAGCTGCATTGACGGTATATGACTCATATCTGAAGAACAAGGTGGATTGTCCCAAAGAGCTTAAGGCGAAGTACAAGACAATAGTTTGCGACAACTTGGAATATATCCAACGGGCAACGTATTTGTCAAAGCCAAAGAAAATTCAATTCACGTTGTTCAAGATGAACTCTTGGATCTATGACATGGTCTTTATCTTGTACCGGATGAAGAACAGGGTCTGATCCGTTTGGGATTGTGGCAAGTGTAAGGAGGTGAGATACATGAACAACATTCTGAACAAACGCTTTGATAGCAAGTCTATGGCACTGCTTCTTTTTGCTTTTCTATTGCTAAGCCGTGCGTCGATAACGACAACAGTGAACTATGTGCCCCTCAATACGACAGTGGTTCAGCTTGCGTATTCAGGCTGTATGTTTGCACTATATTTTCTTGAGAAGATCAAGCAGAACGAAGTGTTTGGCAAGTTCCATATGTCGACGTTTCTTTCAATTCTTCTGGTTGTGTATATAGTGCTGTTCGGAAAGATCTTCATCAACCCTCCTTTGGCGCAATATACAAATGGTATCTTTATGCGTCAGACGTTATTTCTGCTCGTCGTGTTTTCCACGGTGGCGGTAACGTATGTGTATCGTATATTTGATGGAATTCTGTTGACCGCATATTACGTATTCACATTCATCCTACTGTTTCAGTTTATTACAAATATATCTGATATCACATCATTGAATATCCTAACAGTATTCAATGATTCGGAACGTGCCCGAGTTACCTATGGCTTCAGCCACTACAACGCACTGGGTGCATTCTGCATATGTTATGTGATTATTTGGATGATACTTCAACAGAGGCACGTGTTCCCGTTCGGAAAGCATTGGACCAGCGGCGTTGCTTTACTGATAAGCGTCATCATGCTGTTCGGCAGCGCTTCAAGAAATGCCATTTCCGGATTTGTCATTCTGCTTCTTTGCTACACCTTTATGGTGCTGCATAACAGCAAAATCGGCCAAAGGATTCGTTTCTTTGTCGAGTGTATGATCGTCGTGGCGATCGTACTGTTCTTCTCGTATGGGCTGACAGGACTGTCATTCGTTGATTTGCTGAACCAGTCGAATCGCGAGACATTGTTTGATGTTGCCCTTCCTACATTCATGAACAGTGGTCGCATGCTGATAGGTTTGGGACTTGCATCCAATGAGATCTACGGTTTGAATCAAACCCCGTACAAGACATACTGGCTTGATAATAGCTATATTTATGTTCTGGTAACTTCCGGCTATATTGGAAGCGCGATATATGTTGCCATGATCATCGGTCTCTTTGTCGGATTGGCAAGGATGAAAGAGGGATCAGTGAAAAAGATCTTGATCAGTCTGGCCATTATGTACATGTATTCCGCGCTTTTTGAAACCACTTTGTTCTGGGCTGGCGTAATGCAGAATTATGTCTATATGATTCTGTTTCTAGTGGCGCTTACCGGATATTTTTCTAATGAGACCGCAAATGCGCCAGTTGAAATTAAACAATAATAAAAGGAGATTATCATGACTGAAAATCAGAAAATCGGAATGATGACTTTCCACGCGTCGCACAACAACGGATCAATGCTGCAGGCTCTTGCACTTCAGCATGTGCTGGAGCATCGGTTCCATCAGCAGACCGAGCTGATCGACTTCTCGAACCGTGGGCAGCAGAACATGTATGCTCCCATTCCCAAACCCAAAAATTGGAAGCAGGCGATCAAAAGCATCATTTGGGCGACCAACGGGAAAGAGATGAATCGCCAGTACGCAGCATATGAAGCCTTCAAGAAGAAGTATTTCCATCTCTCCCCGCATTCCTACTCTGACGCCCGTGAGCTTGCTGCCGTGGCAAACAGCTACAAGGCATTCATCACCGGTAGCGATCAGGTATGGAATATCAAATGCATCGATGCCGACGATGCGTATTACCTCTCCTTTGTGAAGGATCGTCCCCGATTCGCCTATGCCGTGAGCTTCGGTGCCAACAATCCCTTCGAGCTGGAAGGCTCGTCCACCCGCTACGAGGACTACTTCGCCAAGTTCGATAAGGTTTCGGTTCGCGAAAAGAACGCCCAGAAGTGGATCAAGGCCGCCACTGGCGTCGAGGTGCCGATCTGTCTGGATCCCACCATGCTGCTTGACATCGATGAATGGGAGCAGCTTGTCGATATCGGCGAGCGTCCGGTGATTTCAGGCGACTACATCTTCTACTACTGCTTCAGCATCACCGAAGAGGTGCAGAAGTTCCTGAAGTCCGTTTCCAAGAAGACCGGCATGCCGGTGTACTTCATGGAGGCCAAGGAATGGACGTTGAAGATGTGCTGGCGCAACGGAATCCGGCTGATCAAATCGTATGGTCCCGACGTCTACATGAACATGGTCAAGCATGCCGCTCTGTTCATTACGAGCTCCTTCCATGGCACTGCGTTCGGCACCCTGTACCGGAAGAACTTCTGGTACATCAGGAGCAAGCACAGTGAAACCTCGCTCGATGATCGCGCCAGCTCGTTCCTTACCCAGCTCGGTCTGATGTCCAGGTACCGTACGATTGCGGAACTGTCGAAAATCGATCTGTTCACGCCGGCTGATTATTCCACTCTGCCGAATAAGCTGGAGTCTCTTCGCGAGCTTTCCTTCGGATACCTTCAATCTGTTGTGGATGCCCTGAAATAATGTCTCGGCACGCGTATCTGATTATCGCTCACAATCGCTTCGACCAATTGAGGGCGTTACTCCGATGCTTGGATGACAGTCGTAATGTCATATTCCTGCATCTTGATGCGAAGCTCGGTGTAGTTGACAGGACCCAATTTGACCGTCAGCTGCAATTCGCCGAGCTTCGTGTCCTATCCAATCGTGTGGATGTGCAATGGGGGGACTTCTCTCAGATTGAGTGTGAGCTTCGCCTGTTGGAGGCGGCTACCGCGGAACATTGCGATTACTATCACCTGATGTCCGGCGTGGATCTTCCGTTGCAATCACAGGATGCCATCCATGAGTACTTTGATCGGAATCAGGGTACGGAATACGTGCACTTTGACGCGCCCGAAGTCGACCGCACGACATACGAACGCGTCGCAAAGTACGCCTTTTTCTCTTCACGCAACAAGAATATTCTGGAAAAAATACTGTATCGCGTGATGATGTGCGCACAGTTCTGGGTTGATCGAGGACGTCGCTATGGCATCCAATACCAAAAAGGGGCAAATTGGTTCAGCATCACTGACGACTGTGCTCGATACATAGTCTCGCAACGCCAATGGGTCGAGCGGGTATTCAGCAGAACGCGATGCGGTGACGAGTTCTTTATTCAAACCCTGATTGTGAATTCTCGTTTCAAGGATCGTCTGTATACGCCTAACTTCAATAATGACTATGCGGCCATACGGTACTGCATCGATTGGGAACGAGGAAATCCCTACATCTTCCGGGAGGAAGACTTTGCGATGTTGAAGAACAGTGGAATGCTGTTTGCTCGTAAATTTGATTCAACAGTAGATGAGAAGATCATCGCCCTGATTGAGAGCTCAGTAACAGGGCGACATGAAGAAGCGTAAATAAATTTGGAAGGTGCCTTATGTCTTCGTTGAAAAAGAATATGGCATATAACATTGCGTACCAAGTTCTGGTAATCGTTTTGCCACTGGTGACGGCCCCATATGTTTCCCGAGTGTTGGGTGCCGAAGGATTGGGAACATATTCATATATCTTTTCAATCGTCACCTATTTTGGTCTGTTTGGCATGTTGGGCATCGCCAATCATGGCAATAGAAGCGTAGCGCTGACCAAAGCGGATAGGGGAAAGGTTTCCCAGGCATTCTGCAATATCTATGTGGTCCAGTTGGTGACCACGGTAATAGCACTGGTTGTATATATCATATTTGTTTCGGTCTTTTTCTCCGGTAATAAGATCGTTGCTTATATCCAAAGCATAATATTGCTCTCATATGTGCTGGATATCACTTGGTGTTTTTTCGGTTTGGAGCAATTCGCCATAACCGTTACCCGTAATGCGATCATCAAAGTCAGCACCGTGGTAGCCATCTTCCTGCTGGTGAAGCATAGAGACGATGTTTGGATCTATGCATTCATCATGTCCTTCGGCATGTTCTTCAGCCAGCTGTACCTGTGGTTCCAACTTCATAAGTATGTTGATTTTAAGAAGCCACAGTTTGCCGAGGTAAAAAGGAACATTCGTCCGATACTGTTGCTCTTTGTTCCTGCCATTGCGTACAGCATATACAAGCTTCTCGATAAGGTCATGCTGGGGTCCATGACTGGGATGGCTCAGGTCGGCATGTTCGATAACGCGGAGAAGATCATCAATATCCCCTCCAGTCTGATTACGGCTTTCGGCACTGTGATGATGCCTCGAATCACCACGCTCCTGGCAAGTAGTGACGGGGAGCGGATTTCCTATCTCAACCGGATTTCGGTTCGCTATTTCACCATTCTGGTTGTTGGCTCCGCGTTTGGGCTTGCCGGGATCAGTAGCGTACTAGCTCCAGTGTATTTTGGACCGGAATTTACCGGAAGCGCAGTGCTGATTGCTGGTCTGGGATTCAGTCTGATTTTTGTCACCTGGGCTAACATCATACGAACTCAATACCTGATCCCACAGCAATTGGACCGGCCGTATGTGATTTCAACGCTGATTGGAGCTGCCGCGAATCTTGTCGTCAACCTTGCCTTGATCCCACGATTCGCAGCCGTTGGTGCGATGATCGGCACCATCGTCGCCGAATTCGCGGTCTTCTTCGCTCAGCTGCTATTTGTACGACGTCAATTCCCCATGATTCGATATCTTGTTCCCACGTTGTGGCTTTTCCCCATAGGAGCAGTAATGGCCATTGTCGTGTTCAGGATCGGAGCAGTTCTGGGGCCAACCTTCATGGCATTGGTGATACAGCTCGTTGCAGGTGGATGCATATATGGTATCGGTTCCGTATTGTATCTGTGGCTGGTGCGCGACGAATTTTTCGAAAGCATTTTAGGAAAATTTGGCTTGAATCGTGTACGTGGTCGTCATTCCGGAAAGCTTGACTAGGTGGGTGAACATACGATATGAACACATCATCGGTACTTTTTAGTGTGATAATCCCGGTTTACGATGCGGGAAACTGCATTGAAAGGCTTTTGCGCACGTTTGTTGCCCAGAATAATGACCGTTGTGAAGTCATAGTAGTGGACGACGGATCGCAGGATCAATCGCTATCGATTTGCAATGCAATAGCAAACGAGAATGATTTCATTACCGTACTATCGCAGCATAATCAGGGAGCTAGCGCCGCACGTAACTATGGCATCGAACATGCTAGCGGGAAGTACTTGGTGTTCGTTGACAGTGACGATTCCGTTGCTGATGACTATGTTCAAACCGTGACGAATATTTGTGAAACCGGTGGTTTTGATCTTGTGCAATGCAATTGGGTGCAGGGAACTCCGGAAGACGGCTATGCGCCTGCATATGCCGACATCGCCGATCGCAAGGTAGCGGTAGAAGAGTATTGCCGAGATCTCCTGGGGCAGAAGTTCAATCCACCATGGAACAAGATATATCGTCGGTCTGTGATCGACGAGCATAATATCAGATTTGATTCGACTATGACCATGGGAGAGGATCTTGAGTTCGCCATCCGCTATGTGCGGTATGTCGATACGGTAATGATGAGCCCATCGTTTATTTATCGATATTTCTTTAATACTGATGGTCTATGTGCAAAGGCATCTTTGTCATATTTTTCCGATCTTCGGAAACTATATGATTCAATGAAGAAGCTGATCGATGAACGGGCCTTCGACGAGTCCGTGCTACGGAGGGCTCAGGAATCAATTATCGCATCGGTTTTCCGATCGATTGGTGGATCTCTGCAGCAAGGTTTCTCCTCGTCTGATGTGAGGGGAAGCGTCTCGGATGCGGGGTTCACCGACATTCTTCCATCCATGACGAAGGTCTCTCTTCAGGCTTCTCTGAGAAGGGAATTGATCCTTCGCAATCTGTACCGGTTCATTCAGTTGCTATTCGAGCTGAAGAACGGATCACACGGCCGAGTGTAGTGTTATTTTTGGGGGAAGGATATTGTATGGAAGCGTATGATAGAATTCATTCGAAAGCTGACTTACGAGAATTCATAGCCGAGGACCGCAAAGCTCAGCCCCCGAGATATGGAGTCGTTTATGCTACTTTCTTCGATCCCATATTCAAGTTGAAGACACTTTTGCGTAAATGCGAGTATCATAAAAACAACAAATCAATTTATCATCTGATAATGTTTGCTATTTTACGGCACCGGTTCAGGAAGTTGCAATACAGTCTTGGTTCTGAAATTGGCTTCAACGTATTCGGAAAGGGTCTGATCATTTGGCATGGTCAGAGAATAATCACGAATGGTGAAGCACGCGTGGGAGATCATTGCAGTATCTCTAGTGGAGTGGTTATTGGACAAGGCAACGGTGGTGCTCCGCGGATCGGCAACAACGTCGAACTTACGATTAATTCGACGGTTATCGGTGGTATCTCCATTGCCGATAACGTGAGAATCGGTGCAAATGCATTGGTGGTCAAGGATATCGACGAAGCGAATACCACATGGGGAGGCGTACCGGCGAGAAAAATCAGTGATCGGGGTACAATTGAGCATCCCGTGAAAGTCAGCTGATTCCTCAGTGACATACTGATGAGCAGTACCGGCGGATGCCTGTGGTGCTGTAGGCATGCGGACAGCTGCGTTGGTGCACGCACCTATTTCATCAGAGGTTAGGGTGTTGTTTTTCTTCGGTAAGTCTCGTGAATCCGCATCCCCACAGGAGCAGTGGGAGGGCGTAGAAGGCATATCCCTCGAACTGGACGTAGAGGTAGGCGACGAACAGCAGCCAGCAGACGGTGGTCTTGTTCCAGGCGTGGGCGTGGGTTATGCGTTCGATGATCAGCGCCACCAAGGCGGCAAGTCCGATGACGCCGAATTCGCCGAGGAAACTCGTGTAGGCGCTCATGGTGAACATGGAATCGGGATTGATGCCGGCGTACCATTGATCGGCTTTCGTGGGGTCAAACTCCCAGGATCGCAATGCGTGAACGGCGGTCTCGGCACCGAGGTGCGTGGCGTCGGACAGGTTGCCGGCGCCGAAACCGAACAACAGGTTCACCGGATGCTGTGCCATGCCGCACAGCACGCCGAGCGACTGCCAGATACGCGCGAAAAACGACCCATCGCCAGCCGCCCCGTTCGAGGCGATCGACGACAGACGGCTGTTCAGCGCCACGGCCAGGAATCCCAATGCGACCGTGCCGGAAAGCCGCAGGAGGCCACGTTTCATCGCATCCCGCTGACGCCAGGCCGTCGACATCACAATCACCAACATCAGTGCGACCAGGGAGTCCAGCACAATGCGCGTTCCCGCTCCCATGACCACCGCGCCCACCGCAAACGTGATGATCAGCGCCGCAAGGTTATAGGCCAGATCCGGTGCCCGCCGACGCAGCAGCCAATACAACGGCAACAGCACACCGAACAGGTGCATGCCGATATAACTCGGCTCGGCGAACAGGAACTGCGGACGGTTGCCGCCCCACTTTGAATCGGCGGTGATGTATTCACGGCTCATGAGATGGCTGAAATAGTCGCGGATCGCGTTGATGTCCAAGGACACGGCCACGCGCTGTATCACGCCAACTGCGAATGCGAGCCAATACACGGCCAGAAGAATATTGATCATGGGCCGCCAGGGGAGACGCTTTCGCTGAATCGCGATCCGCAAGGACAGCGCACACGATACCGCCGCGGCGATCGCAAGCAGCGAGTTCAGGGCCTGTGTGGGGTGAATTCCCGTGGTGGCCCAGCCCATGCAGGAGCACCCAATAATGATGATCGCCGCTGCGGTGGGAGCCGGGTTGCGATCAGCCATCCTCCGAAGTCGGGACCATGCGTTGAGGATCATATCGGGGATGGCGTTCGCACCGGTATCCTTGATGGATTCTGCCGTATCAGAGTCATCACCGGACGAGTCGATCATCAACGAATCGGGCAGCACGCTCCGCCAATTCACCGCTGCATACAGCAGGAACAGCCACGGGCTGATCGGGGTCCAGAACGGCATGTACACGCCGATCACCGTGCCATCCACCGGAAGCATCGCCAGCGCGAGATAGAACAGGTAGTCGGACCTATCTCGGATGATGATGGAAAACGGCATGGGAAGAGCCCCTGTAATTCGTGACGTGATATTGCGGTACCCACCTGATCCCGGCGGACGCCTTGCTACGTGCGAGTATAGCAACGCACGTATAACACCACGAAAGCGGTTTTTTTTGGGGGGGCGAACCCTAATCCGTGATGCCACCGGCCATGCGAATATACGCGGCGTGCTCCCGCAAATACTCTCGAAGATACGGTATGGCAAAATCAACTTTTCCGTATCCGCGTTCTTCGATCACCTGTGCTTCGATAAGTCGCATTCGATACATGTTGGCGTATTGCGCGTCTTTTCCCATACGATTGGCGATCGCTGCAGTCGAGGACGGTCCGTCATCCTGAGCCATTGCCAGCAGGTATGTTTTGTCAATGGGGGAGAGCCCATCCAACTCCGGACCATGCACGGTATCGCCTAACCTGCTGAGAGCGTCTCGGACTCCGGTCTCGGCATCCTCGATTGTTACCGTGATGGAATCCTCTTGATGACAGCGTTTGGCAACTCGCCAAATGTGGTATCCCACCAATTGGATCATGAACGGATATCCAGCGGTCGCATGTGTGGCGTGGCTCAGAGCTTCGCCTTCGAGAAGCATTCCAGTGCTGGTGAAGGTATCGGTGAAGGCTTGGGAAACATCCGTCAGCGGGACATCTCCCAGCCGTTCCGGTTGCGCTCGACGCAGAAATGTCATGACATCGTCGTTCAACCATTTTGAAGCCATCGAAGGAAGACCGGCGAACACAAAAGCGATATTGCGGTCTTCACTGGTCAAATGCTGCACGGTCGTGGCGATGGCGACCATGTCATCCCGGTCCGCCGCCTGGGCTTCATCGATGGTCACCAAGAGCCCATTACCATGCTTCTCCAATACATCCAGACGTTCACTCATGGCTTCTCGTAGCGTTAGCGGCATACGGGATTGCTCGTAATGAACACCGCCCAAACTGCCACCCATGCTCATTACGCTAATGGACGGTTCAAATGAGAAACTGAGATTTCCCTTCTTGGGTCGCAGCTTTTCCAGTAAGCGTTGGGCCATGCCTTTGGATGCAGTTTCACTGATGGTCTGCCAGCCCTGCTGTTCGGCCATGCGGCGGAATTCCGTAAGCATGACGGTTTTCCCGGTACCTCTGGCTCCGGTGATGCGCATAAGGCGGCCGGGGGCACCGGACCCGTTGTCAAGCCCCTCCTGGAAGTCGTCAAGAACGATGTCGCGTCCGATCAGGACCGGCGGGAGATGGCCGGCACTCGGTTTGAACGGATTGGTGATCCTAGACTTCGGCATGGCTGCTCCCAAATATAAAAGTTTATAAAAGAATATAAAACATTATAAACAGCCTATCGTCCCTCGGTCGTCCTGCCGGCGCTCTTCCGGCAGGTAATGAAAAACCTTCCGGAGAACGGGTTCGGCGTTCTCCGGAAGGCGTGTGTACACAGGGGGGAGCAGGTGATCAGGCGGTGGCGACGGTCTTCTTGCGACCGCGGCGCTTCATCACGCCGGCTTCGGCCTTGGTGGCGTCGAAGATCACGGCCTTGTCGTTCGGATGAGACTCACCCAGCACGGACTGGTAGGCGACCTGATCCTCCGGAACCTCGGCGATCTCGAAGAACTGCTTGATGGCCTCCACCACGGCGGCGTCACGCACGGTGATCGACGCGGTCTGCTTGCCTTCGCCCTTGCTGAACTTGATGCCGTTATCCGCCTTGGCGGTGGTCGGGGTGATGGCGATCTGCTTGGTGCGTTCATTGATCAGCACCTTCACGAATGCCGGGTAGCCAAGCACCACGGCCGTGGCCTTGTTGAACCGTACGGCGTTATCGGTCACCGTCATCACGATCTTGCCGACCGGCTTGACCAGACGGACCTCTTCAAAACCCTGCAGCAGCGATGCCATATTCGGCTCCTTATCGATCAATGGGTATGACGTATTCATTGTCAAGTATATGGGAGGGATTTCCCATTCACCGGACATTATGCAATTCAGGGTTTTCCGGTATCATATTCGTCGGGAATTTACTTTCGACACAGGTGTCGGCGGTTCTCTTGGCAGTACGGTAGTGTGCTTGACAATTGGCATGGCAAACCGAATCGTGACGTGGACTGTGACAAATCCAGGTACGACAAACCGGAGCGCCGAAAACGCCGGAATCACCGGACCATATGCGACACCAGAAGAATGGCGGAACCCTTGACCGATATCGCACAATCTGCAGATACCGAACCCCCCATGAATCGCGGCATGCATGCCGCGCGATATGTCATCAGACTGATGGCCGCGGCTTTGAATAATGACGGTTTCCAGACCGGATCATCATCGACGGTATTACGAAAACCAACGGATGCGTCATGGCAGCAGATATATGCCATCATGTCGTTTCACGGCGTGGAGGCATTGTGCCTGACGGGGTTGTCGACAGCCATGACCGCTGACATGATCGCCGATATTCCACAGGAGATCATGGACCGATGGCGTCACGCCGCCGATCTGACGCTGTACCGTCAACTCGCATTCGACGCCGAACGCAACGCATTCCTCAAGGAATTCTCCGCTGCCGGATTGTCATGGATCACATTGAAAGGCATTGATATCGCCACGTATTATCCCCAACCGGGACTGCGATCCATGGGAGATCAGGATCTGGTGATCGGATACGTGGGAAACGACAGTGGAGATGGCGACGACACGGATGACGCTCGCCGCGCCGAGACCGTTATTCGCCGGGTGATGACAAACCGTGGATACACCTGCGATGCCGACTGGGATCGCGAATTGAGCTTCACGAATGCGCGGAACGGCTTGCATTTCGAATTCCATCGCAAAATCACATCGGAAGGCGAACAGCTGGAAGGATTGTATTCCCGTGCAGTGGTGGACCATTACGCCGATCCATGGGCGCTCGCCATGCCATACGGAATCGGCGATCAATCCGCAACTGCGGCAGCCAAGACTACGGCATCACGTTCGGAACCGGTCCGGCATGGGCGAGGCTATCGACTGACACCGGACGAGGAATATCTCTATCATGTCGTACACATGTGGAAACACTATAATTCCGCCGGATTCGGGCTGCGATTCCTTGCCGATACCCTAGTAATGATCCGCCGATATGAACGTGAATTCAACACCTCATATATCCACACCATGCTCGAAACTCTGGGGATATCCGAATTCGAAAACACCGTGCGAAACCTCACTCTGGCGGTATTGGGATCCACGACCGGCACATGGAATATCGGAACGCCGGAATCCGCCATGCTGCGCGAAATCGCGGCAAGCGGCGTATACGGTACGCAAAGCATGCGAATCGAAAAGCGGATCAACCGCCGTCTGACGGAAACCGTCAGTGACGAGTCGTCGAGAACACCGGCAATGCCGGGTGCTACGCTGCCAACACAACCGCCGTCCGGCAGCCGGTTCGTACTGTGGTACTGGTGGCGTCGGGCGTTCCCGGACAAGGCGTGGGTGGAGCAGTACCATCCACGATGGTCGAGTCTGCCGGCGCGCCTGACCATACTGCCGCTGATACGATTGAGCGGAGCGTTACGGCATCGGCAGGCACTGTCGGAGGAAATACGCCGGACTCTGCGACGACGCCGTCCGCGGCGACGATGACGGATCTTGCATCAGCGTGACGCCCCTTCAACAACCAACACCATCAATAACAACATCAGCAACGAAAGCGAGCAGCCATGCGGGTGAACAACGGTTTCGTCATGCGCGACGTGGCCGGTCAGACGGTGATCGTGGCCACAGGCGAAGCGTCGAAAAACTTCAACGGCATGATCAAGGTGAACGAAACCGGACGCATCGTCTGGCAGGAACTGCTCGACGGATCCGATGAGACGACGATCGTCGATCGCATCGTCGGCCGATTCGGTGTGGACCGCGACGTGGCTGAATCCGACGTGCACGCATTCATCGACGACATGCGTCGACGTGGATTCCTGAGCGAATGATCCGCGGATGACCGACCGCATCGAGAACGTGCTCACGAGCGAAGGCCTATTCGTCAACACCACGGCCGGAGTGAGCATGTGGCCCATGCTGCGCGACCGGCGTGACGTGATCGTGATCCGACCATTGCGCAACGGAGAACGGTTGCGAACCGGCGACGTGCCGTTGTATCGCGACGGCGACCGATACGTACTGCACCGCGTGGTCGGCGTGCACGACGGATGGTACGCGATTCGCGGCGACAACTGCCTGCCCACCGAACGGGTGCCGAACGACCGGATTCTCGGCGTGCTCTGCGAGTTCCATCGAGGCGCACGGCGGGTGAGCGTGAAGTCGCGCGGATACCGGATGTACTGGCGATTCTGGCTGGCGGTATGGCCTGTACGGAAACTCTGGAAGCTGGTCCATGGGGGTTTGCTAGGCTTACGGCCTTAATGCCCCCGAAGTAGTGTGTGGGGGCATGGAAGTAAAGGAAGATTATGACCGTGAGCAACGTTTACGAAGCCCCAGCCATGACCGTTATCGAATTCGGTGCATCCGACGTGGTGCGTACCAGCAACAGCTACCCGAACTACATGCCCAACCCCGGCGACAATGTCGGAAACCAGAGCGCCGAGGATCTTTTCGGACAGTACTGATCAGTACTGATTTTTGACGGTATCGGTTGACGATACCGATTTTCGACGGTGCCGACGGATTGACGGCACTGTTTTTCTGATAATGCCGATTGCTGATGATTCCTGATATCAGTACGGCCATTGCACATACGCGACAGTGAATCGTCGCATATTTCCAGTCAGTCGTCGCATGGTCATAGTCATCGTGCGACGACGAACAATTGAACGAGGAAGAGGGAGCTGCATGCGTCACCACGCACGTCACGCCATCATCACCACAGCAGTGGCATCCGCATTGAGCGCGGTGCTCTGCGCAACATCATTCATCGTGCCCGTTCCGGCGCTCGCCGACGAAACGGGCACATCATCCAACCAGCAGCAGACGGGGAACGCCACGGACGGCAATACGCCGACCGATGCCACGACGGACGGTGACAAGTCCTCCGTCGTATCAGGCAACAATGCCGGCGATTTCAACGATTCCGGCACGAGCGGTACGACAGACGCGGAGAAGAACGCCGACGCCGGGGCCAGCCTCGGCGCCGCGCCCGTTGTCGAATCCGTAGCCAACGCGGCCGAAACCGCCAGCATCACCATCAACGGCACCAGCTACGACACGCTCAAGGCCGCGCTCGCCGCAGCGCCGAACAACAGCGTGATCGAAGTGGCCGGCGCGTTCGCGATCACCGAACGTCTCACGCTGGAAACCAACAAGACCGTCACGATCCGCGCCACCGCAAACACGACGATCACACGCACGGCGGGCATCCACATGATCGCCATGGGCGCGGGCACCCTCAACCTTGAAGCGGCGGACGACGCCACCTTCACGCTCGAGGGCGAAAACCTCGCATCCGGATTCTCCGGCATCTACGCCGCGGGATCCGCGCGCATCACACTCGGCAGGAACGTCCGATTCGCCAACTTCCGCGCCACCAACCTCAACAAGGGCGTCCTCGAACTCGGCGGCGGCACCGTCGTGTTCAACGGCGGCGTCATGAGCGGATGCACGGGCGGCGTGACCGTGGGCACCAACGCCACAATCGAAATCAACGATGGCACGGTCAACGCCGTGACCATGGCGGCCGCCGGAAACCTGCGCATCGGCGGCGGGGCGCGAGTCGACGAGAAGATCACCCTCAACGGCACCGCCAAGATCACCGTGACCGCGACGCTGACCGCATACAGCGAAACCGCACCGCTCACCCTGTCGGCCGCATCGCTTGCCGTGGATCGCGTGGTGGCGACCTTCCCCGACCAGAAAACCGCAGAAGCCAACCTCACCCGCATCCGGGCCGTGGACGGCAAGGGCGTCGCCGCACGACTGCGCGTCAACGCCACGGCCATCGTCGTCGGACGGGAATACGAACTGCTTGATCAGATCAACAACCCGTACACCGACGGACTGGAAACCACGGTCATCGACGCACTCAACAGCGCCGCAAAAATCAAGCAGGCGCGCAAAAGCCTCGATGACCTGCCCATTACCGAAGCCGAGAAAACCACCTACAACACCAGACTCGACACCCTTGACGTCAAACGGCAGTATCTGGACAAGCATCGCGAGGCCGTGGAGGCATCCGTGACCGAGGTCAGTCGTCTCGGATACCCCTCCACCGAACAGAACCGCACCCTGCAGGGCTACATCTACGACAACACCGACTTCACCGGATTCTTCATCCGCCCCGGCATCAAGGCCACATTCCGCATCTACGTGCAGGCCGACGATCCCGGCTCCCTGCGATGGGCCTACCGGCAGACCGGCCAACTCGACGCCAACAACCCCTATCTCGTGCTGGCCCACGATCAAAGCGGACTCAACAACGGCATGAACGAAGTCACGGTCGACACCACCGGACACACCGTGGGATACTCGCTGGTCATCCGCAACTACAGCACGACCAGCAAAGCATCCATCCGCGTGGAGGACTCCGGAGCCGACATCGACCATCCCGTCGTCGGCGACAACGTGGGGCAGTACCCCATCTACATCCACGACGAGAATCATCCCGAAGCGTTCTGGACGTACGTGCAGAAGCTGCGTGAATACGCGAAGAACGTGGATACCGTCACCGGATTCACCGGCAACCTCGCCGATGACAACACGCTCAACGCCGACATGACCGGCATGCGATTCGGCCGGACCATGTTCGGAGTACGCGCATCATACACGGCCAACACCACGCTGAAGAGCGTGACCGACGAGGCCAGCGCCATCGCATACGTGACCAAGGCCAACGAAGGACTGAACAGTCGTCTCGCGTACTTCGACCACCTGCAAGGATTCGACGCGGACGACCCCGACCCGGTGCAGCATCCCACCAACATGCGCATCGTCATCGAAGCGTCCAAGAACCTGACCAATCCGTCGTACTACTTCGCATGGGTCTACATCCAGCACATCCACGAAGGCGACATTCCCGGCATCCTCAACGACACCAACCCGCATTCTTGGGGCGTGGACCACGAATACGGGCACACGCTCGACATCAGTCCCATGGTCGTCTTCGAGGAAACCAACAACCTGTTCGCCATGTGGGGACGACGCCGACAGGAAATCCGCAACATGAAGGCGGAAGACCGGGAATACCGGATCACCACCTACCATTCCGGCATCCACGGCGCGGCGCTCCGCAACTACCGCACATACCTCAACGCAAGCTTGACCGACGACACCGCGACGGCAAACTGGAGCGACGTGTTCCTGGCCGTCATGCTGCGATGGCAGGTGCTGCATTACTTCGACGACTACGACTACAACGACGGATACGATCACGATCCGCAGATGGTCGAACAGATCCGCACATACGGCACGCTCGGCACCATGTACCGTCTCATCCGATCCGAACCGACCCGATACAACAGCGTCGGCGATAACAAGCGCGACCGTATGGTGGCGGCCGTCAGCGAAATCACCGGATTCAACATGGCCGAAGCCTACGAGCGCATGGGCCTGACCGTCGGCGATGCGGCACGGGAATACGCGGCGAAATACCCGTCGTTCCCGAGGCCGATCGAATACTACACGATCGCCAGTGACGCGCAGGAGATCAACGGAGCCAAGGCCTACGACACCAACGCACTGCCCACCCCGACCGTGACCGCTGCGCGCAACGCCAACGGCGGGCTCGACATCACCGCAACGCTGAGCACAGCCGACGCCACCAATACCACCGCATACGTGCTCAACGCCGATGGCAAGCCCGTGGGATACTCCGTCGACGGCACATTCACCGTCGACGTGAAGGACACCGACCGCGTGCCCGACTATACGGTGACCGCCTACGACGTACGACTCAACGCCAGCAACGCCGGACGACTCAACAGCGGCGTGGACGTGAAGCTCAACGTGCGCATGATCGGCGGTGGTGTTGGTGTGGACGGTGCCGTCGATTCCGGCATTAAGGCCACGGTGACACCCAAGGACAGCGGCATCGCGCCCTACGACGTCACGCTTCACGACGGCGAAATGACGTTGGAAAACGTGCCGACCGCCACGGTGACGTTCACCGGCGGCAACGACTACACCGTATCGCTCGAATCCGTGACCGTCGACGCCTACGCATGGGACGGCCGCACCGTATCGGTGGCGCTGGTCCGCAACGACCTGACCGACGCCATCGGCACCACCGACCATCCGCGAATCCGAACCGAGGAACGCGACGGCACGATGGCGTTCGTCATCAGCGCCGCAGCCGGGGCGACCGACGACACCGAAGTGTATTACACGACCGACGGCAGCGAACCCACGGTCGACAACGGCACACGACTCGACATGAAGACGGAGGAGGCCGTGGTGGCGCTCGCCGGCAGTCCAGCGATCGTCAAGGCGCGCGCCTACGCATTCGGCACCGGTCTGAAGCCCAGCGAGGTGGTCGAATCCAGCTGGACCGCCACGCAGAAGGCCACGCTGCGCAGCGATATCTGGAACATGGGCAAGGCGTTGTCCCTGCTGCCCGGCGAATACACTGGCGCGGATCAGCTCGGCGAACTCTTCGAGAACATCAAGAGCTTCTCCCTGCCCAAGGGCTACCGGATCTACCTGTACGGCGTGGATCAGGCCGGCACAGCGAAGGAATTCGTGTTCGACGCGACGATGAACTGGTTCGGCTACTACGTGGTCAACTACAAGATCCACACCGTGCGGATCGAGGTGCTGAACGTGCCGACGCTGGATTCGTACACGGTGAAATTTGACGGTGGCGCGATTGATGGTGCTAGTGACGGCGTGATCAGCGGAACGATGAACGATCTGACGCTTCACCGTGGCGTGACCGGTCCGTTGCCCGTGCCCGCCTACCGTGCACCGGGCTACCGCTTCGACGGCTGGAAGGACAGCGCCGGCAACATCTATCAGGACGGTCAGAACGTGGTGGATCTCGCCGCGGCGGGCAAGAGCGTGACGCTCACCGCCCAGTGGCGTGCCGATGGGTGCTCCGATGGCGGCCAGTGTGCCGTGGACGCGTACCGGTCCGGTAAGGATTCGTCGACCTGGACGGCTCCCGCCGCTCCTGCCAATGGTGACGGTGACGGTTCCGGTTCGACGGGCGATGGCATGACGTTCGCCGGCTGGTATGTCGACGCAGAGCACACGATTCCGTTGCCGGACCACGTGACCAGCGGCAGTGCCTACGCGAAGTTCGTGCCCGTGAGCGATGTGATCGGATTCAAGGGCGGGTCCATGCGCGCCGACTTCTCCGACACGTCCGGCAAGGTCGATTATGCGAGCACCAGCATGCGACTCGGCTACGCCATCACCCCGACCAGTGGTGCCATGGTGACCGCATGGGGATGGAAATACGGTGCATCCGCAACCAATCTCACCGGATCGGCGATCGGCGTGAACAAGATCGACGGTGCCGACAACGACGGCTCGTTCATCTCCAACCTTGTGGTCAGGGGCTTCGCCAGCAGAAACTATGCACGGACGGTGTATTCACGACTGTGGGTCGACTACACCACGGTTGACGGCACTCCGGTCACCGTGACCGACGGTGTCCGCTCCCGTTCGATCCAAGGCATCGCACAGGCGATTCTGGCTGACGGCTCGGGTGCCGGCGACGAGGAACGCGAGTACGCGCAGGGCATTCTGGGACAGATCGGCGTGACGACGGACGGTGAATCGGCCGGTGCCGGTGGCGTTGGGAAGTCCGACGACGGTGGGAAATGAGGTGAGACGCGATTATGCATGATATGGAACAGCTGAAAGCCATGGCTCTGGAACATCGCAGTCTGCTGCTGCGCATTGTCGCCGTAATCGCCGCGGTGATTACGGCTTCGGCTTTGGGATACGTGGCATGGCATGCGATGAGTGGTGCCGTCGGCGCATCGGGAAGGGATTCGTCCGCGGCGTCACGGACGATCATCCCGGAGCACAAGAACGGCAGCGCCGACAATGACGTGATCGAGGAATCGGTGTTCGGCGGCGATCAGACGACGACGGACACGACTGCGGCAGGAGCAGCGGGTGCAGCGGATACGGCGGATGTGAAAGGCCCGTCGTCGGCTGCCGATGCCGCCGGCGAGTCTGCGAGTAAGCGGCTGGCCGACGGCAGCGTGACCAGCAGTGGACGATTCCCCGGAACCGGAACGTCGGATGGTGTCATCGATACGGATACCGACGGGGACAGCGGTTCCGGAGACGTCGTTGGCTCCGGCGGCGTTGAAGACGAAACGGAAAGCGGGCGCGATGAATCGTCCGGCGACGGCGAGTCCGGCGGCGACCATACCGGCGGCACACCGACCGAGGGCGGGCTCGTCGTGGACCCGGATGGCAGCCGTTGGACCGGCTACTACTGAGGCACTGCTGAGATGCTACCGGGGTACTGCGGCAGGGCAGGTCAGTCATGGTGAACTCATTCACGATGCGGATCACGGGACTCGTGATCCGCATCAATCACATCCATGACTCCATACGCGAATTGTGTCGTGATTATGCAATCGACTCTGCGGGCTCTGCAGATGGCGCGTATGCAGATGGCGCGGTGACATCGCAAACGATGCCGGACTGCACGATTTCAGTCACTCGGCAGATGATCGAACGCGAGCGCGCCGACGCCGACTCCGGATCATGGCCGGACGACTATCTGGAGACGCTGGCCGTACTGCGTGCGATCGCGGAACGATTGCCGGCGCTGAACCGGACGGTATTCCACGGCGCCACGATCGCGTACAAAGGTCGGGCGTATGTATTCACCGCGCCCAGCGGCACGGGCAAATCCACGCACATCCGGCTATGGCGGCGATATCTGGGGTCGAAGGTGCAGGTGATCAACGGGGACAAGCCGATTCTGGAATTCGTGGATTCCGGCGCGGATGCTGATGCGGACGCTGCGGTGATCGCTCATGCCACGCCGTGGGCGGGCAAGGAAGGCTGGCAGACCGCGCAAGCGCATGCGCCGTTGGGCGGCATATGCATCGTGACGCGTGGAACGCGCAACATCTGTCGGCGCATCGATCCGCAGACGGCGCTGCCGTGGCTCATGCCGCAGATCTATATGCCGAATGATTCAGCGGCGGCGATACATACTCTGGACCTCATGGATCGGTTGATCCGGAACGTTCCGGTGTATCTGCTGGACTGCGATATCAGCGAGGCGGCCGTGCATGCCAGCCGGTCGGCGATGTGCGGCGAGGGATAAGGAATGGGGCGTTTCCGGTGCAGAACGTGACGATGAACATGAATGCCCTTGGGTTTTTCTAGCGCACTGTCATCAGGGGGATTCTACTTCGGGGGTAGGCGAGTGGGGGTTATGGAAGGGTGTCTCGCGAGGTGTGGGCTGTTCGCCGAGTGTGGGGTGATGTGCCGGGCGATGCAATTGTGAAATGCAAAAAGGGACGGGGCAAAGCCCACGCCCCTTTCAGAGAAGCGGTCGTTGAAGAATCAGCGGTTCATGGAGCGACGCACGGCGAACACGGCACCACCGGCGACGGCGAGCGCGGCCACGGCGACCATGTACGGCAGCATCACGGCACCGGTCTTGGCCAGCTTGTTGGAGCTGGAGCTGGTGGTGGCGGAGGAATCCGTGGAGGAGGCACCCTCGCCCGTGGCGGGGGCCTTCACCGTGGCGGAGCCGATGGACTGGGTGGCGCCGGTGGAGGGGTTCTCAGCGTAGGCGCTGAACGTTGCGGAGGACACGCCGGACTTGAAGATGTACTTCAGCGTGGCGGTGTGCGGGGAGGTGGTGCTCAGGGCGAACGGACCCCAGGTCTTGTTGGCGGCCTGAACGATGTTCTCGACGAGCGTGTCGTCGGCGGTGACGTACACCTGGGTGTAGCCCTGGTTGTACAGATCGTCGGTAACGGTGACGGTGACGGTTGCGGTGTTGCCGGAGACGGACGGTGCGACCGTACCGTAATCCGCGGCGGATGCGGCCGGTGCCAGAGCGAACGCGGCAAACATTGCCACGACGGCGGCGAGCGCGGTCATCACACGATTCTTAATGGAAGTCATGATAAACCCCTACTTCTTTCCTTGCTGGATGTGATGCGCAAGCGCATGTTCCAAGACGGCAAGTCAATATCTGTGTACAGAACGTGAGTATATACCCCCGTTGTGACCACCACAATAGAGGTGGGTATATGCAGGACTGATATGAGGGTGTGAATCGTTGCGAATACGGCGATTGCAACTGTGATTCCATGTGTGCAAACAATGGACACCCCTAAAGGAGAGGGGCATTGGCTTGCCGTGATAGGGACTGTGGTGGGGGGTGTCGCCTGTTCTCGGAACCCTACTGTTCCAACGATTGTTCCAACGTTTTGGCGTAGGTGGCGCAACGGGCGGCGAACCCGGAGAACACCGACTCGGCCATCGGATGCAGACGGGGATTGTATTCGGCGAAGTCGTCGCGCATCTTCGAGATGTCGGACTTCTTCAGGTCCTTCGTCATCTCCGGCGTATTCAGCCACTCCTCGAACAGTGCGGAACCGACCTCCAGATGGAACTGCATGCCCAGCGCGCTGCCCACGCGGTAGGCCTGGTTCTTGGTCAGCGGCGAGCGGGCCAGCAACTGTGCGCCCTCCGGCAGCGACACCACATCGTTATGCCAATGCAGCACGGTAAGTTCCTTCGACCACATCGAGAAGTAGTCGTGACGGTCGACGCGCGTGATCGGCGCGAACCCGATCTCCGGCTCCTTGCCGGGCTTGAGCTTGGCGCCCAGCGCGGTAGCGATGATCTGATGTCCCAGGCACACGCCCAGCACCGGTTTGCCCACGGCGATCGCGGCCTTGGCGATCTTGCCCTCGGTCTTCAATCCCGGATACTTGTCGTAATCCATGGCGCCCATCGGGCCGCCCATGATCACCACGCCGGCCACCTCGCTGAAATCGGGCAGATCGGGCTTTTTCTTTTTTGAAATGTTCAATATCTGGGATGGAACTTCCAGTTCATCGAGATTGTCAAGAATCCGACCGGGCTTTTCCCAGTCGACGTGCTGAAAAATCAATACCTGCGGCTTCGACATATTCACTATTTTTACACTTCGCATGTAACTTACGGAATCGTCTTGTGCATGTCGGTGAGAACGAATACCCTCGGGAATATGACAAGTACTCCAAAACCGCTTGATTTCAACGATTCCGTGGCAAAAGGCCTACGCCTGTACGACACCGCCACGCACGACATCGCACCGTTCGAATCCATCCGACCCGGGGAAGTCGGCATCTACGTGTGCGGTGCCACCGTGCAGAGCTCGCCGCACGTGGGCCACATCCGTGCCGCCGTGGCGTTCGACGTGGTCCGCCGCTGGCTGCTGCGCCTCGGATACAAGGTCACCTTCGTGCGCAACGTGACCGACATCGACGACAAGATCCTCGACAAGGCGCGTGCCGCCGGCCAGCGCTGGTGGGAGCGCGCCTACATCTACGAGCGCGAATTCACCGAGGCGTATGAGACGCTCGGCGTGCTGCCGCCCACCTACGAGCCGCGCGCCACAGGACACATCCAGGACATGGTCGACCTGATCCAGCGCATCATCGACAACGGACACGGCTACGTGGTGCTCGACGCCGACGGCAAGCCCACCGGCAACGTGTACTTCGACGTGGCGAGCTGGCCGCGCTACGGCGAGCTCACCCATCAGGAGTCCGGCACCAAGCCCGCCGCCGACGAAGCCGCGGCCGTGGCCGACCGTATGGGCCCCAGCGTGGACGAGACCGGCCCGGACAAGTACAACCCCGTCGACGCAGCTGACGCCTCTCCCGACAAGCACGATCCGCGCGATTTCGCACTATGGAAGGCACCCAAGGACACCGATCCCGAGGACGCACGCTGGAAGACCCCCTTCGGAGTGGGACGTCCGGGGTGGCACATCGAATGCTCCGCCATGAGCCACCGTTACCTCGGCGACGACTTCGACATCCACGGCGGCGGTCTTGATCTGCGCTTCCCACACCATGAGAACGAGACCGCGCAGTCCCGCGCCGCCGGCTGGGGATTCGCCCACCACTGGATGCACTCCGCGTGGGTGACCCAGAAGGGCGAGAAGATGAGCAAGTCGCTTGGCAACGGGCTTTCCGTGCCCAGCGTGCTCGCCGAGCATAGCGCCTGGGTGGTGCGATACGCGCTTGCCTCCGTGCAGTACCGTTCCATGCTTGAATGGGGAGACCAGACGCTGAACGAGGCGCAGGCGGCCTACGACCGCGTCTCCAACTTCATTGAGCGTGCGGGTGCGGCGATCGGGGCTCAGCCCTCCCGCGATGAGATCCAATCCGTGGGTGCGGGCGACCTTCCCGAGGATTTCGTGACCGCCATGAACGACGACATCAACGTCGCCGGTGGCGTTGGTGCCATCTTCAGCGCGGTACGTGCCGGCAACACGTTGCTGTCCAAGCTGGAGGATGCCGCCGACAGCAAGGCCGCCCGCGCCGAGGTGCGCGGCGTGCTGGTGTCCGTGCGCGCCATGCTCGATACGTTGGGACTTGATCCGCTGGCCTCGGAATGGGCCTCCGGTGGTGATGGCGGTGACGGCAAGGAGCATGAGGTGCTCGACACCCTCATCTCCGAGCAGCTGCAGGCTCGCGCCGAGGCTCGCAAGGCCAAGGACTACGCCCGCGCCGACGCCATCCGCGACGCGCTCGCCGCGGCCGGCGTGGTGATCGAGGATTCCCCTGCCGGCTCCACCTGGTCCCTGAAGTAGGGGAGCCCTCACCTGTCATTCCAATGTCCTGTGGGTCCGTGCCGAATCTACAGGACATTGCTGTATGTGCAGGTTGGCGGGCTGGTAGATCTGGAGAACATGTTGCCACTTCCCCAACCGGAGGGTGGGAATGCGGCTGGACCGCTTTCTGGATGATGGGCGATCTATTTTCGCTTCGCTGGGCAGATTCGCCCGATTGCCGAGGTCTAACCACGCTTCGCTGGGTTGTCAGCCCGAGTGATACGCCCAAAACACCGGGGACGCCACCAGTGTTTTGGGCGTATCGTGCGCGTGAACAACCCAGCGAAGCGCGGTTAGACCAATGCACAAGGCCAAATCCGCCTAGCGAAGACGGTTTATGCATGTATTCACCAGAGAAGATCCCCAAAATCGAGGATTTCAGGTATCAAGATCTCAGGCCGGCAAATTACACTGCAGTGTGTTATGCCGCTATCGACGTCCATCGCTAAGGCGTTCCAAGAAATCCCAAAGGGGCGGGATTGCGGTGTCGAGAAGGAGGACCGACATGAAAATCTATAACTTCCTGGATAACGACGATGTTCAGGTTGTGGCCCAGCAGGGCTCATTCCAGGTGATCGAATGGAAGCGTGATCTCTCGGTGAGCTACGGCGGTGCGACCGCCGCGTATTTCGCCTCTGAAATGAATGTGCGCCGACGCCAGCTGGTCTGCACATTGGATGGTCGTATGGGCGTGATCCTGCAGGCCGGGGCCATGCAGTGGACCGCAGGGCATATCGAATCCACCACGGGTGTGAAGGGCGTGGGTGATCTCATCGGCAAGATGGCGCGCGGCGCGGTGACCAAGGAATCGGCGATCAAGCCTGAATATGTGGGAGCCGGTCTGGTGGTGCTTGAGCCCACCTATCGTCACATTCTGCTGATCAACCCCGTGCACTTGGGCGGTTCCATGACCGTGAACGATGGCCTGTTCTACGCGTGCGAGTCAACGGTCCAACAGAAGGCCGTGATGGTGTCACGTCCGAGCGCCATGGTGGCCGGAGGAGAGGGACTGTTCAACCTCGCCTTGAGCGGGCAGGGGGCCGTGGCTCTGGAATCGCCGGTGCCTGCCAGCGAATTGGTGACCATCGATCTGGAGAACGATGAACTGAAGGTGGATGGCAACTTCGCCATCGCCTGGACCAGCAGCCTGCAGTTCACTGTGGAGCGCAGCGGCAAGTCCCTGATCGGCTCCGCGGTCAACGGCGAGGGATTGGTGAACGTATATCGAGGCTCCGGCCGCGTGCTGCTCGCCCCGGTGGCGGCCCCCACATTCGGCATCAATGCCGGCACGGGCACGGTGTGACACCTCTTGGGTCTCAAACGTCGGTGCTATCTCCCCTTCGCTAGGCGGATTTGGCCTTGTGCATGGTTAGATTTCGGCAATCGGGTGAATCTGCCTAGCGAGACGGGGATAGGCCGCCGATCCGCAATACCGGAGTGTGACGCAGAGCCTTGGCCCGGAGCCGGTCAGAGCACCAGAACGACAATGATGGCAAGCGCGCAGATCAGGGTGCTGCCGGCGGCGATGAGACGGACCTTCGGTTCGCGAAGCACCGTGGCCGAAAGACAGTCGATCAGTCCCAGCGCGGCACCTCCGATCGCGGCGACCAGGGCGTAGGTCAACGGCACCCTGGGAATGAAGCACATGACCACGGCTCCAATACCCAGTAGCATCGACACTACGCTGAGCTGATACACCGCCTTGGAACTGGTGGCCTCAGCATCATCCTCCGGCGCATCATGCTCGGTATTCGTCTCGTCAGTGGCGTTGTCGCCGTCATCCACGGAGTCGGCTGTGATCCTCATCCCGTCCCCCTATCCTGTTCCCCGTGATTCGCGGCCGATGGTTCCGCGAATCGTCACTTCCTCGCAATGTGTTGAAACTTCGTCATCCTATGGTAAACGGGCCCATAGGCGTACCGATATGCGAGTAATAATGATGAACAGTAGGAAGAAGAACGACCTGATTGAGGCGATGGGATATGAGGAGAAACTGGGGCGGACGACTGGCCGGCATGGCTGTCGCCGTTGCGCTGGGGCTGACAATGATGGCACCAGGCGCGGCATTCGCGGCGAATGACAGTGCCAATGGCAATACGACAGGGGCCAGCCAGAGCGTGAACAGGGCGCAGGGGGTCGATTCCGCGTCGTCCACCAATGCGAACAACGCAACCGGAAACGGCACGGACAACACTAATCCCGGCACAACGACCGGCACCACGGCCAACGGCAACGGCTCCAACAGCCAGACCACGCCCGACCAGAATCAGAACGGCGTCACCGACTCCAACGGCGATTCGGATAACGCCGCCAACGGTGCCGGCACTTCCAATGGCTCAGGCCCCGACTCCGCCGGAGTAGGCCACGAATACCAGACCACGGTGACGTTCAAGGTGGGCGACCACACCACCACCGTGACCAAGAAATACACGAACTCGCTCGACGTGACCGTGCCCGACGACTCCCAGCTTGGCGTACCCGCGGGACAGGTGATCGTCGGCTGGACATCCTCGCTCGGCGTGTCATACTCGGCCGATCTGGCCGGCGCCCAGATCACCGGCCAGAAGACGGTCACGTTCACCGCCATTCTGGCGTTGCAACTGCCCAACCAGCCCAACACCTCCGCCAAGCAGGTGCAGGTGCGATTCGTGCTGCCCGGCGACCTCGGCACCGTGGTTACCGCCACGGTGGACCGCGGCTCAAGCTTCGAGGACGCCTACGCAGCCAAGAAGGATGAGATCCAGTCGCGCATGCCCAAGAACCTCACCATCACCGGCTGGTACGCGCTGCTGCACACCTATAAGGCCGACCTGTCCGACGCCGGCACCGTCAGCCACGACACCACGCTGTTCGCCGTCTCCGACCTGCACGCCACGCGCACGCAGCTCGTATTCACGGTCGGCAAGCTGTCGGTGTTCGAGCGTGTGGACACGGGTTCGGCGCTCGCGGACGCCTACGCCGCCAAGCAGGGGGCGATCGAGGCGATCGTGCCGTACGGCTACAAGATCACCGGTTGGACCGACGAGAACGGCAACGCCTACGACGCCACGTTCTCGCAGGGCACCGCCACCGGACTCGGCATGCATCTGACCGCCACGCTTGAGCAGACCAACGACACCCCGAGCACCGGTCTCTTCGCCACGGTGACGTTCAAGTGGACGGATGCGAATGGTGCCGATCAGCAGCGCAGCAGCCGGGTGATCAAGGGCCTGTGGCTGCTCAGCAGCGACATCCCGTCGCCAAAGGCTCCGAGCGGCTACCGACTTGACGGTTGGTACACCGATGCCGGTGTGCGGTTCAACCGGTTCCTGCCCGTGCATGAGGACGCCACCTACACGGCACGATGGGAGAAGATCGACACCACGACCGGCGGGACCGGTAACAATGGCGGCACCGGCTCCGACAACGGTACCGCAACTGTGCAGCCTGGCACCTCCAACGCGGGCAACGGCTCCGCTACCCGCAACACCGCCCAGCAGTGGCTGGCATCCTCGCAGGGCAAGACCCCGGTGAAGGAGCAGAACTCGGCGCTGGCGACCACGGGCACTGCAGTGGCCGGTCTGGCCGGTCTGTCGGCCGTGCTGCTGATTGCGGGCACGGTGTTCTCGATGATGCGCAAGCGGAACAGGGAATAAGGGAACGGCATAACCGCATAACCGCTGGCATCTGAATGCAGAAAGGCCTCGACTCCCGAACTGGGAGCCGAGGCCTTTCGTTTTCTATTGTGTGTTCGGCCCGCATTCCGTCGAACCGAACACACACAAGGATCAGCGGCCCTTGATCTCGGAGCCGACCACCTTCTCGCTCAGGGCCTTGGGGCCACGGGTCAGTGCCACGGCACCGGAACGCACGAGCTCGATGATGCCGTAGTCGTCAAGCAACGCGAGCAGCGAATCAAGCTTCTCGCTCGAACCGGTCGCCTCGATGACCAGAGACTCGGGGTGCATATCGACCACACGCACGCGGAACGTCTGCACGATCTCCAGAATGTCGGAACGCGTCTTGGAATCGGCCGCCACCTTGACGAGCACGATCTCACGATTCACCGTGTTCGCCGAATCCAATTCCACGATCTTGAGCACGTGAAGCAGCTTGTTGAGCTGCTTGATGATCTGCTCGAGCGGCAGCTCCTCCACGTCGGCCGTCACGGTGACGCGGGAGATGTCCGGACGCTCGGTGGGGGACACGGACAGCGAGTTGATGTTGAACGCACGACGGGCGAACAGGCCGGAGATGCGGGCGAGCACGCCGGGACGGTTCTCCACCAGCACCGACAGCGTGTGCCGCTGCGACGTGGACTGCGAAGCGGGATAGTTTGCCATGATGATTACTTGCCTTTCCCTGCTTAGTTCTGCGAGCCCTTGAGCGGCTGGATGCCGGGCTTGTACGTCACGTTGGAGTTGGAGTCGCCGGCGGAGACCATCGGCCACACCATGGCGTCCTTCCACACGCGGAAGTCGATGAGCACCGGACGATCGTTGATCTCGTTCGCCTTGGTGATCGCATCGACCGCCTGCTCCTTGGTGAACGCGCGCATGCCCACGCAGCCGTACGCCTCGGCGAGCCTGACGAAATCGGGCACATCGACGAAGTCGGCTTCGGTGATCTGCTCTTCACGAGCCTCGCCGTCGAGCAGATTCGTGGCCGAATAATGCTGCTTGTAGAACAGCGTCTGCCATTGACGGACCATGCCGTACACCGAATTGTTGAGGATGGCGATCTTCACCGGCAGGTGGTCGAGGAACGCCGCGGCCAGTTCCTCGCTGGTCATCTGGAAGCTGCCGTCGCCGGCGATGAGCCAGACGGGCTTTTCAAAGGCCACGCGCGCGCCCATGGCTGCGGGCAGACCGAAGCCCATGGTGCCGAGGCCGCCGGACGAGATCCAGGAGTTCGGGTTCTTGAAGTCGATGAACTGGCTGGACCACATCTGGTGCTGGCCGACGTCGGACACCCAGATGGTGTCGGGATCGGCCTGGTCGCTCAGCTGCTGGATCACCCACTGCGGGGCGAGCGTGCCGTCGGTCGGCTCGTCGTAGAACATCGGGTACTTGTCGCGCAGCTCGTTGATGGTGGACCACCACGGTTCCAGATCGGGCTTGCCGTTGATGGCCTGATCGCGCACGATCTCGGGAATGAGGTCGGTGATCACGGTGGCCACGTCGCCCACGATCGGCACGTCGACGGCGCGGTTCTTGCCGATCTCCGCGGGATCGATGTCGATGTGGATCACGCGGGCGGCCGGCGCGAAGTCGGGCAGCGAGCCGGTGACACGGTCATCGAATCGGGCACCGATCGCGACGAGCAGATCGCACTGCTGCACCGCGCCGGTGGCGGCCACGGTACCGTGCATGCCAAGCATGCCGAGCACATTGTCATCGGACTCGGGCACGATGCCACGCGCCGGAAGCGTGGTGACGATCGGAGCGCCGGTGATTTCGGCCAGCTTGCGCACCTGCTCGGTGGCCTTGGATCGCACCGCGCCGCCGCCCACGTACAGCACCGGACGGTAGGACTGTCCGAACAGCTTGGCGGCGTTGGCCAGCACGCGGCCGTGCGCCTTGGTGGTGGGGTTGTAGCCGGGCAGGATCATGCGCTGCGGCCACGTGTAGTACAGGGTTTCGGTCTGCGCGGTCTTGGTGAGGTCCACGACCACGGGACCGGGACGGCCGGAGTTGGCCACGTAGTAGGCCTCGGCCAGCACGCGCGGAATGTCGGCCGCGTTGGTGACCAGATATGAATGCTTGACCACCGGGTAGGTGATGCCGACCATGTCGGCCTCCTGGAACGCGTCGGTGCCGATCGCGCCCACGCCCACCTGACCGGTGATGACTACCAGCGGCACGGAATCCATGTTCGCGTCCGCGATGGCGGTGACGGTGTTGGTGGCCCCTGGTCCGGACGTGACGATGCACACGCCCACCTTGCCGGTGGCGACCGCGTACCCTTCCGCGGCGTGGCCCACGGCCTGCTCGTGACGCATGAGCACGAAGCGGAACTTCGTGTCGTCGTTGATCGCGTCGTACACGGGCAGGATGGCACCGCCGGGCAGGCCGAAGACATCCTCGACGCCCAGATCCTCCAGTGCGCGGATCACGGCCTGTGCGCCGGTCATTTTCTCCCCGTTGACGATGTGCTTATCCGCCGTCAGCTTTTCGACAGGGCCTTTGGGTACTGCGCTGAATGCCTGCAGAGGTGTGGGCAATGCCATGTCTTCCTCTCAATCCTTGCATGCCCGCAACCGGCATGCTTCGATCATGTAACTGAAACAGAGTAAACGTCCCGTACCGGTCCGTATGGTAGGGTGCCCGAAGTGCGGACGGGTGGGGATCGCCAATATGCGTTTGTGACGCGGGATGGCGTTTGAAGCCAGTCTAGTGCGGTCCCGTGCCATCGCCAAAACTGCCATTGCGTTATCGTCACAACACGGCTGAAAACCGCGACGTCGTGAGAGCTGCGAGAGCCGTGAGATGACGGGCGACGATTGCGGCACTCGCCGCCCGATTCTCAATCGTCAGTATCGCCGTATCGTCGGCGAATCCTCAGCGACGATGATCGAGCTCGTGCCAGGCGATCTCCGCGGCGGCGAGCTGGGCCTTGCGCTTGGACGATCCGGTGGCGGTGGCGATTTCGCTGCCATCGGGCAGGATCACATGGGCGGTGAATTCAGGACGGTATTCGGGGCCGCCCACCTCCATACGGTATTGCGGTTCGCCCAGCCCTTTCTTGTGCGCCTTTACGGTGAGGGACGTCTTCCAATCGAGGGCGGGGCCCTCCTGCGTCACTTCGGTCAGCGTCTCATCGATCAGACCGTGCACCACCGGCCGCGCGCCTTCGATACCGTGTTCCACGAACACGGCGCCGATCAGCGATTCGACGGTGTCGCACAGGATGGAATCCTTGTCGGCACCGCCGGAATCGGCTTCACCGCGGCCGAGCAGAATGTACTGGCCCAGGTTGAGCTTGGTGCGCGCGATGGCGGAGAGCGATTCCTCGGACACGGCCTTGGCCCTCATCTTGGCCATCTGTCCTTCGGAGAAATCGGGGTGCTTGGCGAACAGGGTTTCGGTGGTGACCAGTTCCAGCACGGCATCGCCCAGGAACTCCAGTCGTTCGTTGTTGGGCATGCCTTCGTGCTCGTGGGCGAAGGAGCGGTGGGTGAGTGCATGGATCAGCAGTTCGGGGCTGATCGTGGCGCCCAGTGCCTTGAGCAGCAGAGCGGGGGCGTCGTTTTCGGGATTGCGATTCTCAGACATAATGAGTCCCAGCTTAGTCATGGGGCGAGTCATGCGGCGACATTATGGCAGTGCACGCAAAGCGTATACAAAAGGACCCTGCCACCCGTCGATGGCAGGGTCCTTGTCGCTTATTCGCTAACGCTACGAAGCCGGTTCAGCTCACTTGCTGAAAGCGGGCTTGATGGCGTCGCGGTAGACGCGGCCGCGGAACTGGCCGCAGTTCGGGCAGGCCATGTGCGGCAGAGCGGGCTCGCCACAGTTCGGGCAGACCACGGTCTGAGCGGCGGAAGTCTTCCAGTTGGCGCGGCGCGAATGCGTGTTGGCGCGCGACGTCTTGTACTTAGGCAGTGCCATTTCGGATCCTCTATTTCGATGTATAACTAGTTATTGAGCTTAAGCCTTCGGTATTCTAGCGCACTTCGTGGATTTTGTCATCTTGACGATGGTTGAGTCCCAGTGGAATGCGGCAGGATATGGGCGTCCGCGAACGTCCGCGACTACTCGTGCTCACGCTGTTCGAGCTGGGCCTTGAGATCCTCAAGGGCCGACCAGCGGATGTCATGCGTCTCGTGGTGATGGTCGGGATCCTCGTTCAGATCGGCTCCGCACTGCGAGCACAGGCCAAGACAGTCGGGACGGCATAGCGGCTGCACGGGCAGCGATTCCACCAGATTGTCGCGCAGCAGCGATTCCAGATCCATCACCGTGTTGTTGCCGGCCAGCGGATAGGTGTCCTCCGACTCCTCCTCGCCGGCGATGATGTCCACTTCCTCGTCGTTACGGCGGGAATCGTGGTCCGGCGCGTACGGGAAGAACGCGGTGACATGCAACGTGCGATCGCCGTCAAGCGGCTTGAGACAGCGGGAGCATTCCCCGGTGACGGGAGCCGTTACGGATGCGTTGAGAATCAGTCCGTCGACGATCGAATCGATCGAGCCGTCCACATGCACGGGAGCGCCTTCGGCGATGCTGATTACCTCGTCGCCGATGCCGCTGGGGGCGGGGAAGTCCTGATCGACCTCCTTGCTCTGACCTGGGCGGCTGGCGATCTGCGCCACCGGAATCGCCCACGGGGAAGTCTCGGGATGCTTGTCATTCGTCATAATTGCCTCGTTTCGTTCGTCCGCGCGATCAGGCGTGCGGATAGTCGTCATCGGTGAGATGGTCAAGATCCTGCGCCGCCTCGCGCTGACGTTCGGCCAGCACGTCGAGTCCGCTCTGCACACCGTGTGATGCCTTGGCCAGCTGCTCGCTCAGCTCGGTGAGCACGGCGGTGGAGTAGTGGTCGGCGCCGTGCACCAGCTTGTCGGCCTTGGCCTGCGCGGTGTCGAGGATCGTACGGGCGCGTTCGGTGGCCAACGCCGTCACGTTCTCCTGACTCGTCAGGAACTGCGCCCGTTCGTTGGCGTCACGGATGATCGCGCTCGACCTGCTCTGTGCGGCCGCCACGATGGCGCTGGCTTGGGACTGGGCGTTCTCCAGACGACGTTCGGATTCGCGCATCAGGGCCGACGCCCGTTCCAGCTGCACCGGCAGCTTGGCCTTGAGCTCGCGCAGCAGTGAGGTGAGCTCCTCACGGTCCACGCGCACCTGGGAGCTGAAGAATCCGGTCTTGGACTCCTCCACCAGCGACTCGATCTGATCGAGCAGATCGTACACCGTGGTGAACTGGTCCTTGGTGCTGTTGAATTCCTCGTTCTCGTCATCGTCCGGCAGCATGGACTGGTAGTCCTTGGGCAGCGGAACGGAATCGTCGTAGTCGGCGGACGGCTGCTGGGGATCGCTCTGGTACGAGTCGTCCTGATAGGCGTCCTGCTGATACGAATCCGGCTGATACGACGGCTGCGCATACGAGGTCTGCTGATCGTAAGAACCGTACTGCTGGCCATACGAATCCTGACCGTATGGCGTGTACCCGGCGCTGGCATAGCTCTCCGTATAGCTGGGCAGTGGACTCGCCGTCATCTGCGTGGAGTCGTCGATCACGGTGGCATCGGCATCCGTGTTGACGACGGGCTGCGATTGCGGTTGCGTCGACTGGGGCTGCTGGGCCGGCTGATCCTGGACCGGATCCTGCTCGACCGGCTGGGTGGCGGCTTCGGTCTGTCTCACCGGTCGATGGGCCACGGACGCCCGCGACCAGATGGAGGGCTGACTGGTGGGATGCCTGCCGGCTGATCCCGCACGATTGGCCACTTCGGATTCGCCGGTGTCGTCGAAATCGTCATTGTCGCTCATGGTCATCTCTTTCCGTTGTCCAGCGCCTCGATCAGTCGCGGTGCCACACTACGCGGCACCAGCTCCGACACGTCTCCGCCATGACGGGCGACGTCCTTCACGATGGAACTGGAGATATGCTCCTTCAACGGGTTCGCCGGCAGGAACATCGTTTCCACGCCGCCCAGTTGCTTGTTCACCAGCGCCATGCCCAACTCGGCCTCATAGTCGCCGTTCTGACGCAGCCCCTTCACGATCACCTTGGCCCCCACCCGGGCGCAGTAGTCGGTGATCAGTCCGGCGGTGCTGTCCACCACAATGTTCGGGTAGCCGTCCTCGCTCAGCGCGGCGCGGATCATGCTCACCCGTTCCTCCTCGGTGAACATCGGCTTCTTCGCGGCGTTCACGGCCACGACGACATGGACCTGATCGAACAGAAGCGCACATCGCTCGATCACATCGATGTGGCCGGAAGTGACCGGATCAAAGGATCCGGGGCATACAGCTATCGTCATGAATTCCAGACTACCGCGCACGGTGGAAACGCGACGGAATCATGGAACATACGCCGTAATAAGATGAATGGCGACAACGACGATGTGAGAAAGGGACTGAAATGATGCATGCGATGACCGAACCGAATGCGATGACCGAGTCCGTTCTGCTTGACGATGCGGTTTCCCCGCTGTCCACCCCCGACACGGGAAGCGGCACCGCCGTACTGGAACGCCCCGAGACCAGGACGGAGAGCCAGCGTACCGATGACGGCGATGCCGACCGTTTCGCGCACTATGTATCAAAGGAGCGCATGGCCGAGTCCCGTCTGACCGGCCGGCCCGTGGTGGCGCTGTGCGGCAAGGTGTGGGTGCCCAAGCACAATCCCTCCGACTATCCGGTGTGCCCGGACTGCAAGCGCATCTACGACGAAATGCGCTGATCGGCGCATTCAATTCCGCCGAGGGGCCTTTCGGATCGTCATGACAAGGATGTCGACGATGCGAAAGGCCCCTCGGCGTGTATTCGAACGTATATCAGCGATGCGGATCGTCTGATGGTGATGGTCGATGATCAGCGCGATCAGATCGTAATGATCTCGGTGGGGATGGCCTGCTCGCCGTTCATCAGCGACAGTGCGGTGACCGGCAGTTCGTCAAGCGCCTTGCGATGGTAGTCGCGGGCCGCGAGCAGCGCCTCCTTGCTGGCGAGGGATTCGTCGATGTCGCCGTGGTCCACCGCCGTGATCAGTAGATCGCGGGTATCGCCGTATTCGTCGGGAGCCTGCCATTCGGCCAGACGATCCGCCGGCCCGCACACCACCAGCTCGCCCTGCGCCAGACCGTATCGGTACGAGCGCATCGCACGCTTGCGCCAGCCGTCGGTCTTCTTGCCGAACGACTTCTTCGCCACCGGGTGCATCTGCCCGTCGGCGCCCTCGCGCTCCACCAGCTTGTACACCATCGCGCACGTGGGATGGCCGGAACCGGTCACCAGCATCGTGCCCACGCCGTACGAATCCACCGGAGCGGTGGCCAGCGCGGCCAGCGCATACTCGTCAAGGTCGTTTGTCACCGTGATCTTCGTGTTCGTGGCACCCAGCGAATCCAACTGTTTGCGCGCCTGCTGGGCCAGCGATGCCAGATCGCCCGAATCGATGCGGATGCCGCCCAGCTCTGGGCCGGCCACTTCCACGGCCGTGGTGATCGCCTGTTCGATGTTGTACGTGTCGGTCAGCAGCGTGGTGCCCGGTCCCAGCGCATTGACCTGGGAGACGAAGGCGCTGCGCTCGTCGTCGTGCAGCAGCGTGAACGCGTGCGCGGCCGTGCCGATGCACACCAGATCGTACTTCTTGGCCGCCGCCAGATTCGCGGTTCCCGCGAAGCCGCCCACGATCGCGGCACGTGCGGCCGCCACCGCCGCGCTCTCGTTCGTACGACGGCCGCCCATATCCATGCACGGACGATTGCCGGCCGCCGACGTCATGCGCGACGCGGCCGACGCGATCGCGGAATCGTAATTGAGCACCGACAGCACCAGCGTCTCCAGCAGCGTGCATTCGGCGAACGTGCCCTCGATCTGCAGGATCGGCGAATTCGCGAAGAACGCCTCGCCCTCACGGTAGGCGCGGATCGTGCCCGAGAAGCGGAAGTTCTCCAGCCACTTGGCCGTCTTCTCGCTGACCACATGACGATCGCGCAGGAACTTCAGATCCGATTCGCTCGGACGGAAATCCCGCAGCATGTCCACGATGCGTCCCAGACCGGCGGCGATGCCGTAGCGTCGGCCCGTCGGCAGATGACGGGTGAACACCTCGAACACGCAACGCCGGTCCGCGGTGCCGTCGAGCATGGCGGCATCGAGCATCGTGTACTCGTACATGTCGGTCATCATCGCGGCCGAATAATCAGTGTTCGTCATGACTACCTCTTCGTTATATGGTCGTATCGACGTCACGCCGTATTGACGTCGTCGGATGCGTGGATCAGGAGGCGGCCAGCACCTTCTGTGGCAGCGCCCTGTCAATGACTATCAGTATTAGTCCCAATGCCAAAAACACGCCACCGTATTCCAATATATTGAGGCCCAGACGACTCCAACCCAGCATCGGCAGATTGAGGAAATCATACGGGTACGGCGTGCCGTCGGCCAATGGTCCGGAATGCGGCCAGATGGCCGCGCGAGCCAGCACAAACGCCACATACACAGGCAGATACGCCATCCATCCCAACGCATACGGCCACTTGAAACGACGATGCGGATCAAACAGCAGCCAATCGACCAGCGCGGCCACGGGGACCACGCGATGCGCCCATGTGACCGTGAGCAGGCCGAATACGCGCGGCGTGATCGCAGGATCGGCCGCCGGCAGCACGAACAATGCCACCAATCCGGCGATCACGCTGTACAGCGTCAGACAGCCCTTAAGCCATGCCGGCGGCTGGATGCCTTTGAGCAGCGTGGCCGCGCCGGTCCACAGCATCACCACGCCGAGCAGCAGCGTGGTCTGGAACGTGAAATACACCAACGAGGAATACTGATGAAGATGCCACACCTCATAGGTGCCGGCGAAGCAGCATGCAGCCACGGCGAAGCGATACAACGCAGCCAGAAATCTCATACGTCCCAGTGTAGAGGGGCGGCCGTGAACGATTCCGAACCGTCCCGAACGATTCCGAACAGTTCCGAACGATCACGAATGATTGTGAACGGTTCCGTCGGGTTCGTTCCGGAGCGGTCCGTTCGGTCTCCGGCAATGTCTGCGAAGCCCGATACGGTTTGCTTGCACGAATGTTCGTGCACGGAGGCTACGGAGGCTACCAAATGGTTCAGATCAAAGACATGCTTGACGCCACCCAGACGATCCGTCCCGACGGACGCGCGGTGGACGAACTGCGCCCGGTGAAGATCACCCGGCACTGGACCGACGTTCCGGAAGGCTCCGTGCTCATCGAATGCGGCAATACGCGCGTGATGTGCACCGCCACGTTCACGCAGGGCGTACCCCGCTGGCGCAAGGACTCCGGCCTCGGCTGGGTCACCGCCGAATACTCCATGCTTCCCCGTGCCACCACCGAACGCACCGATCGCGAATCCGTACGCGGCAAGATCGGCGGACGCACCCACGAGATCAGCCGACTCATCGGCCGCTGCCTGCGTGGCGTGGTCGACATGAAGGCCCTCGGCGAAAACCAGATCCAGATCGACTGCGACGTGCTGCAGGCCGACGGCGGCACGCGCACGGCATCCATCACCGGCGCATACGTGGCGCTCGCCGACGCCGTGGCCTGGGCCAAGGAGCACAAGGTGCTTCGATCGAACCGTACCGTGCTGCGCGATCAGGTGTCCGCCGTGTCGGTGGGCGTGATCGACGGCAAGCCGATGCTCGACCTGCCCTACGTGGAGGACAGCAACGCCATGACCGACATGAACGTGGCCATGACCGGCGCCGGCGCGTTCATCGAGATCCAGGGCACCGCCGAACACCGTCCCTTCACGCGCAAGGAGCTGGGCGAACTGCTCGACCTTGCCGAGAAGGGCAACAAGGAGCTGCAGGCCATGCAGCGCAAGGCCTTGCAGGAGAACTGACGGGGCGTCGGAACGGCGTGATGCCGCGTCGGAGCCGACGGACCTGGGACTTGATGAAGCCCAATGGAATTGACGGAATCGAACGGTTGAGGAGGAATCGCTATGAGCGACAGGATCACCATGGTGGTGGCCACCCACAACGAAGGCAAGCTGGCCGAGATCAAGCGCATTCTTGTGGAGGATCTGGGTGCCGACGCCGAACGGATCGAACTGGTGACGGCGGGGTCGCTGAACCTTCCCGATCCGGTGGAGAACGGCGTTTCCTTTGAGCAGAACGCACTGCTCAAGGCACGTGACGTGGTCCGCCGCACCGGACTGCCCGCCGTGGCCGATGATTCCGGGCTGATCGTGGACGTGCTGGGGGCCGCTCCCGGAATCCTGTCCGCGCGCTGGTCCGGAGTGCATGGCGACGACGCGGCCAACAACCGACTGCTGCTGGCGCAGATCGAGGACATCCCCGACGCCAACCGCACCGCACGATTCCGTTGCGCCGCCGCGCTGGTGGTGCCGGAGACCGACGACGGCCGTACCGAACCGCCGTACGAGATCCATAACGAGAACGTGGAACTCGGGGACATGCAGGGCGTGATCATCCGCGAGCCGCGTGGCGAGCACGGATTCGGCTATGATCCGATCTTCGTGCCCGACGATCAGCCGGCCCGTGCCGCCGAGGCGGGGCATCCCCTCACGTCCGCTGAACTGGAACCGGAGGAGAAGAACGCGATCTCGCACCGTTCCAAGGCCATCTGCCGACTGGTGCCCAGCATCCGTCGACTCGTGCTGCACGCCGACATGCGGTGAGATCGACATGCGGTGAGATGGCGAGAGATATGTGAAGGCCCTTGAAGCGTTGCGATTCTTGGAATTCCAACGCTTCAAGGGCCTTGTTGATCGTGCGCGAGATGGGACTTGAACCCACATGGACACTGGGGTTCAAGGTGATTTTGTTGAAATTCCAACATTCCTACCTCAATGGAAGTCAATTGAAATCAGCTACTTTTAATGAAAAGTGTCATATTTCTGTCATATTTTAAAGCGCCTGTAACCCCTTCCACGACAATGCCTGAACCATTCAACACCACCACAGAGAAGGCGCTTCGGAATGGGATAACCGAACAGAACGGTTATCCCATTCCATGCGGACACTACGTCACCAACGTATCCACTGCAACAGCTCAGAGAATATGAACCGTCCACAGCGGCAAACAGTGAAAGAAACGCGGCTCACACCATGTCCATGCCGATACCTGTTGGCGTGTCCGTCCCACTGAAAATGTCCGTAAGCGTATCACCATCATCCTTGACAGCATCCAACCGTCGTGCCGCGTCGATCAACTGACGGCTTACAACAGCAAGGTCACGGGGACTGGTGTCGGGCGATTCCATCACAGCGGTAAGCCTACGGACCACAAGACGCAACGAATCCTCGTAATCGGGCGGCGGACCATTGACGATATCATCCAGTTCGCCATTGCTTATCCGATGGCGAGGTTTCGTATCCGTCGCAGAACGACGACTGCCGCGCATCCGTGCCGCTTTGAGCTTGCAGCGATTCGAGCAGTATTTACGTGGCCTTCCCGTGGTCTGCGACGGTAGGGCAGCGCCACATATGGGGCAGTTCATGCCTTCCTCCCTCCTGTGTTTCGTATCCATGTCGCACCACGGGGAGATTTTGGCCCTATGCCGGTGGGGTGGGCAGCAAACCTTTTGAACCCCAACCCCCCTACCCCTGTGACAGTGGATCGAGATGGGTAAGGGCCATTAGAGGATCACCCAACGGCCCTTGCTATTGTCCAGCGGCTAGCGTTCGTACCCTCTGCGCACGATGTCCCGCGATAGTCCGAGCGCGGTTTACCGGCTCCGAATCCCAGTCAGGACGACGCTAACAGGATTCCGTCACGTGAGCTAACCCCCGTATAGTGCCGCCTGTCAGCGGGTTCCACGCTGGTGTGCAATCTCCATTGCGATGAGTTCGAGCGCGTCAGCGATACGGCATTTCGCTTCGAGGTCGATAATATCGGCTTCATGTGCTAGTGTGTTGAATTCTCTCGCTCGATTGATCCACGCCGTCATGCTTTCGCCTTTACAGCGGTCGGGCATATCGAGAATAATCATCCCGTCTTCGGTCTGATGTGATGCCATTGTGTATTCTCCGTTCTCCTACTTGGTGGTCTTCTCTTCGGTGATGGTGACCACTGCAATACGATCCGGGCGGATAACTCCGAATCCAAAGCGGAACGTGACTCTTGCGCCTACCGAATCCTTCTCAAAGTAGCGTTCCAAGCTGATTTGCGCAGATACCGCGCCGGCTGCGCTGACCACGTTTGCCTTGTCGTTGACAAGAATCTTATTGTCGGGCGCGTGCCGGTTAAGGATCACGGGGATACCGTAGATCATCGGTTGGCCATTGTTGGCGGCGTCGGCGTCGATGAGGGGACGACCATCGTTGTACTGGAATTGCAGCAGTTTCCCCCACGTGACATAGTTCATGATGAAAGCGGTTGGAGTGCCGCCATTGGTAGTGACTGCGGCGATTGCGGCAATAAGACCGTTGAAACCGTCGTGGCCTGTCATGGTGCCGGTAACGACTCCGGGCGTGTTGAACAGTCCCGTTGGTGCCGTCTGCCCGTCTTCGGGCGCGGGATTCTGCAAAAGCACCGTATCCGCCTTGTCTACGACAGCTTGGATAAGACTGTTTGAAATCATTGCAGACAGATTGCTGTCACTGCTGGTTTCACGGCTAAGCACGTTGAGTACGCCGATCTTCTTGGTGTGGAAAGCAAGCTCATTGACGTTGGTTTCTCCCTCGTTGAATGTCGCGCCTTCCGCCACGATTTCGGCGGTGCTGGGTACGGCAACGTAGGGGACGACCACCGTGGGTTTGTCTCCCTCGATGGATGCCGCCACCGTTGATTGGGTGATCACAAGAGCGCCACTAAGAACATCCGTAGGGGAGTAATAGGCGACGTTGCGCCCATTCTCGGTATCGAAATTAGTGGTGAATACCATAATCGTTTCTTTCGTTTAGCCGCGTCCTTGCGTGCCGCGCGAAAAAAGCAGCCTAGAGGACGCTTGGTGTTTTGCGCCTTCTGGCTGCTTCAGTATCAGAGTACTGGTGTTTATTCTACACCATGATTGATTTTCCCTTCCAAGTCCTTTGCATAGTTCTTCCAGAACGCCTTAGAACGTCGTTGCTTTGCGGCGTCGGCGTTCGCGGACTGGATGCAGCGTATGAGCTGCGCACGGCTCAAACTCCGGTACGGCTCCGGCTCGGAATCCTGTTGTTTGCCCACTATTCCCGGCTCCTTCCTGTTGACCGTCACGCCGTGTGAGTTCGTCGTATTGGCTGCGGATCATGTCGCGTTTGGCGGTTTCCGTGTTCCCTGACCGATGCCGGTAGGCTGATGCCTCCGTACGGGGGCGATATAGTCGCCGTCCTTCGACGCTACGTTCTTTGCCTCTGCATTCTTCGGTGTCGTGCTGCTGCTGTTGGCGGTGGTGTCGCTCATAGTAGTGTCCTTACGATTGTCTTGAGTTGTTCGATCCGATGCCATGCGTGGTCCAGTCTGCGGAGGTTGCTTTTCGCGCGTTGCTCCCATTGGCGGGAATACTTGCGTTCCTCAAACCGTGCCTTCCAATATGCGGCGCTTTTCTCCTGTACGCCATTGGGTCCTGGCGTGGAATGTGCGTGTTCATCGGGATTCATGGTGTTCCTCGCTTTCCGCTTGTAGCTTGGTGATCCGTTCGCGTAGCGTCCCGTTGATTTCGAGTTGCCGCGCGTACATTTTCCGGTAGGTTTCCGCGCGTATCGCGTTCATGCGGGCCACGCTTTTCCAGTGGCCTATCGTCTCCGCGTTCCGCTGTTGCACGGCGTTACCGCGTGTCTCTCCGCTTGCTGTGGTCATTGCGTCACCTCGGCGTCCGGGTAGGCGCGTCTGCTTGCGTGCATGACGCGGAGTACGTCCAAGCACCATATGGCCTGTAGGATGCAGCTTTTCATGCAGTGCAGCACGTCACGTGGTCCCGTGAACGTCCAGCGGTCCCATTGGGGCTGCATGACGTACTGGATCACCTGGTGACTGCCGTCACGACGCTGGACCACAAGCACGCTGAATGCCATGTCCAACGGGCTTGAGTCGCTGTCGAACAGGCACGTGATAACATCCTCGCTGTTGTCTGTGGTGCTGTTGACGGATCCAGGTGTATGCCTGAATATGAGTCGTGGTTTCCGTGGTGTTTTCATGACGGTTCCTTCCTGATGGTGGGTTTACCCGTGATGGTGGTTTCCGAACACGGTTTTGAAGGGGTATAGGCGGGGGGGGGGTTATTCGTCTTCGCTTATGGCGTCGTCGATGATGTCCACGATGGCGGCTAGCAGCGTGAACAGCGACGGTATTCCGAAGACCATTAGCATGGATTCGACCATCGGTTTTCCTCCTTTCCAAGATTGGTTTTTCTCTCATTTCGCATGTTGGCAGTGCCAACGTGCCAACACGTTGGAAATAAAGGGCTTAGGGGTGCCAACACTGGGTGCCACCAACTGCCAACATCTTGGGCGTGTTGGCAGTTGGTGGCAGTTGTTGGCACCACCTGTTGGCACCCCTTAGCCCTTGTGGTAGTAGGTGTTGGCATGTTGGCACTACCAACACAGCGAGTAATAGATAACGCCATCGTCGGAAATCTTCGTTATCTCGTTTTTTTCGTTCATCTCATCTATGACATCCCGGTACACGTGGCGCTGCGGATTCGATAGGACATGTCGTAGCTTGTAGTCGGGTATACCCCCCTTATTGGGGTCATGCTTGGTGAGATAGTCAAGTATCCTTTTCCGCGTCCTCTGCCGTAGCAGCGTGTCGGCCTGTTCGCGTGCGTCGTCCTTGAGTCGCATGGACTCGGCCATGTCGTTCCTCTGCGACGCTGCGCCTTCTTCAAGGCATTTCCGACGGTTGCGTATCGACTCTGCCACGATCTGCTCGGCGCTAAGCCAATCGTCCATGTCCACGTTCGTGGAACCTTCCGTAAGGGCTAGCAGTCCGGCTATCTTCGTGGTCACGATGGATTTATGCGCGTCCAATGGGTCCAACGGTTTGCCGTGCAGTATGTCCAGCCTGTCGGCGTCTATGATGTTCCACACGGCGTCCGGGTAGTGCAGCATGGTGAGCGGATACCGCTTGTCGGGGTCAAGCATGTTGCTGCGGTCCCTGACGAGATAGAGGAAATCAAGCGAGTCGCGTTCGGGATCACGCGGCCATGCGTCAAGGTCCAACGGAATGGGACCATTCGGCGGTAAGGGACGACTGTCGGGCGCTTCCTGATCCGTCACGTACGCCCATAGGAACCGTTGCGGCAGTCCGGTTCCGGTTTCCTTGGTGAGGATATCCGAGTTGGCCGGTTGCACTCCGGTGATGAGACTGAGCGAATACCCGTAGGCGGGGGCTAGTAGTCGGTTTTCCTCCTGTTTGTTCCATGCGCCTAGGGGTTCTCCACTGTAGGCGCTGGTGAGTGTGGGCGCTATGATGTTGCCTGTACGGTTCATGGTTCCTCCGAGTGTTCTGATTTCCGGTATGTTCAGCAGCGCTCGGGAGCTTATGCAGTACAGTTCGCTGACCTTCTTCTTTTCGTCCTGTGGATCGTCCACGTATCGGCGTCCCGCGAACATGGCGGCTATGCCCTCGCCCGATGCCGGTTGCGTCTCTATCGCGCCATGGAGATTGGGTATGAGTGTTGCTGCGGCTCCCGTGGTGGCCCCTTTTCCCGTGCCGGATGCTCCGACTAGGGCGACGTAGAGGTTGAGCGTGGTCGGTCTGCTGCCAACGAATGGTGGTATCACCATCGTCGGTGGGGTTATCGCGGCTAGTCGTGCGAGTGTGGCGCATAGGAGAGCGAATGGTGCGACTCGGTGTGACCTTGCGTAGTCGCGTATGTACTCGAACAGTGGTCTTGCTGTCCAGAAGTCCGTGTCAAGCGGTCTTGGTGGTGTGTTGGACATGGTGTAGTGGTTTCCCTCCGGTTAGAGGCTCTATGGGCGTTCCGCCCTGATTGCGTGGGATGCCGTCGCCTTCGTAGTAGGCGAGTGGGTCTATTCGCGGCAGTGGGATGGATAGACGACGGTTTGGCGATGGCTTCGTTTGCTGCGGAATGCCTCTGCCGCGTTTCTCCGTATAGGCGTTTTCGGGATCATATGCGGCTGAATAGGCGGGGTGCGGTTCCGGGAACTGTCCAGGTATCGGCTTCGTGTATTCCATGCCGCCATGCCGTTCGATCCATGCGGCTATCGCAGTCCATGTGCAGCGGCCTTGAAGGTCAGGTTTCGGGAAATCTCCGCCGCGTATGAGTATTTCGCCTACGTCGGGGGGTATGCCGAGGATGAAACAGGTGGCGGCGAACGTGTAGGCGAGTCCGTCGCCATCGTCCGTAGGATTCACGGGATGGCCCCTTAGAGGTCCTGTGAGCGTCGGGCGGACTCAACAAGGTATAGGGCCACTTCGTCCATGAGCTCCACGGCGCGTGCAACGTCGTCCGTGAGCGTGTCGGCGTGGTCTTCGGCCCATATGGAGAGTCGTTCGTTGAGGTTGTTTGCGCAGTCGGCTAGCGCCTTAAGGTCGGTGCGGTTCATGCTTCGGTCCCTTCTTCGTTCTCGGTGGTGGTTTCGGTGCCGTTCATGAGCCATGCGTCAAGATCGGCGCGACGGTATCTGACAAGACGTCCGTTGTTGTAGCAGCGTGGCCCCATGTGTCGTGACGCCCATGTGGCGAGCGTTCCCACGGTTGAGCGGATGTATGCGGCGGCTTCCTCACGTGTAAGCCACGTGGATGCCGTGGCGGTATCAGTCTGTGAACTTTGACCCATATCGACTCCCTTGATTGTTTTGATATCTATTTGATGTTCTTTACATCAAGAAGTACCACGTCTCTATCAATAGTGTCAAACTGATATCCTTCAGCGTGTCGGAGATTTGTTTTTTATCTATTTGATATGAGAATGTGTAAGTATGACCGATTCCAAGAAAAGAAAAATCAACGCAGTTGACGCCACGGGGAAACAAGTGGCTGCAAATGTGAAGCGTCTGCGCGGCGGAATGACATACCGGGAACTGTCCGAACGATTAGAAGACGTGGGACGCCCAATAGCGGTATTGGGCTTGAAGCGTATCGAGTCTGGAGAGCGGAAAGTGGACGTTGATGATCTTATGGCGTTCGCCATCGTGTTCGACGTGTCGCCACTCACACTGCTGCTGCCCGAATACGGCAGCAAGGAAATCACCACGCGAATAACCGGATACCCCGACGAAATGGGCACCAACGTGGCATGGCTATGGGCGCGTGGAGACGAACCACTGGAACTGCCACAGGACACGGCGGTATCCGATCACTCGGGCAACGATAGGGCCATAGCATTGTTCCGGCTCCATGCGCGTCCTGAAATCGACCCAAGGGACACTATCGTACCCGTCGCCACCTTCCTACCCCATGATGATGCCGCCGAGTCGAAACGGCGTCAGGAACAGGCCACCGTGGACGCCTTCAGGTATTCCCGCGCCCAGCTCATACGCCACGACGACTCCGAAGAAACCGCATGACGTCATACAAGAAATACCAACTCAAGAACAAGTCACCCCGATGGCGCATACATTGGCGGACGCCAGGCGGAAAAAGACACAGCAAAAGCGGATTCCTACGCAAGACCGATGCCGAACAGTGGGCGGCACGTAACATCACCGTGCCGATAGGCGACGGCACCTATGTGGATCCAAAGGAAGGGCGCGTAAAAATCGGGGTACTGGGCGACAAATGGATTGAAACACAGGAAGCATTGTTGAAGCCAAGCTCATACAGGCCGGTTGAAAGCGCGTGGCGGATGCACGTCAAACCGCGATGGGAGAACACGCCGGTAAACCGGCTGCGCCACTCCGACATACAGGAATGGGTGAACGGGCTTGCCTCCGACTACAGCGCGACAACCGTGAAACGCTGCTACGGCATCCTCAACGGCATCGTCAAGACGGCAATCAGTGACGGGCGTATGGCGGTCAACCCGTTGCGTGACGTGAAGACTCCGGCAAAACAGCGTAAGCCACACGTGTACCTCACCGTGGCGCAATTGGAGACGTTGGCCGATCTGTGCGGATCACATCGGCTGCTTGTGCTCGTGCTCGGCTATTGCGGTCTGCGCTTCGGTGAGGCACGGGGGCTTACCGTGCGAAACATCGATTTCGACCGTGCGAGACTCCGTATCATCGACAATCGCGTCAAGGTCGGTGACACCGACGTGACGGGAACGCCGAAAAGCAATGAATACCGTGACGTTCCCGTACCGGCTTCGATCCTCGGGGAACTGCGTGAACACTGTAGGGACATGCAGCCCGATAGTCTCGTATTCACCGACGACGACGGGAAGCCGCTGCGGTATCAGAGTCCCAAAAGCCGAGGTTGGTGGCGTAACGCCCTAAATGACGCGAACAGACTGGGAATATCCGACCTGGTGTTGCATGACCTTCGTCATACCGCTGCGTCGATAGCCGTGAGCAGCGGCGCGACAGTCAAGGCGGTGCAACGGATGCTGGGGCATAGGTCGGCGGCAATGACCTTGGACGTGTACGCGGACCTGTTCTCCGATGATCTGGACGACGTGGCGGCGCGTATGGACTCGCTCATCATGGCGTGCCGAACAGGGCGGAAACGCTCTAACGCCTCAGCGGAACATGACTAGCGTCAACCTTGCTTGACTGGGAAAACCACGGAAACCGTCATATTTCTGTCATATTCTGACGTTCTCGGACAGAGGGGAAGGCCCCTGAACCATTGGAATTCCAACGATTCAGGGGCCTTATCAGTCGTGCGCGAGATGGGACTTGAACCCACACGTCATGGACACAGGAACCTAAATCCTGCGCGTCTACCAATTCCGCCACTCGCGCGTTCTTTGATTATGGTGGTGCGTTTTCAATTGTCGGTCATGACGCGTGGTCATGGCATGACATTGAACCACGGTAAACAAAAACCCTAGGCGAAGTGCCTAGGGTTTCCCGTGGAGCCACTTGACAGAATCGAACTGTCGACCTGCTCATTACGAGTGAGCCGCTCTACCGACTGAGCTAAAGTGGCACATGGCACATTGCTGCGCACACAAGTAGAAGATGTTACCGGAGGAATCAAAAAAACTCAAATCGACGGTGATTGGGTGGTATTTGCGCGTGTCGCGAATGATGAAGGGGCGGTTGTATCGGTCCCACGGGGGATAATGGGCGCATGAATAACGATGGACGCCGGTGCAAGAACGACGCCGCGAACGGCAAGCCGGGCATGGGCATGCCGGACTTCTATCCGCTGATTCCCGCCGGTGGCGTGGGCTCCCGTCTGTGGCCGATCAGTCGCGGGAACAGGCCCAAGTTCCTGTATGACTTTCTGGGGTCCGGGCGGACCATGATCCAATCCACATTCGACCGGCTCGCGGCGATCGCCGGCCCCGAACGCGTGTCCGTCATCGCGGGCGTGGCCCATGAGGACGCCATCCGGGCGCAACTGCCCGAACTGGGGGCGTGCAATCTGTTCACCGAACCCGTTGGCCGTGATTCGACCGCGGCCATCGCACTGTCCGTGGCGATACTGGCGAATCGGCACGGCAGTGACATCGTGGTCGGATCGTTCGCCGCCGATCATGTGATCCGTGACGACGAGGCCTTCTCTGGCTGCGTCGGGCAGGCTGTGGCGGCCGCCCGCGCCGGTTACGTCGTGACGATCGGCATCGCGGCCACACGGCCGTCCACCGCATTCGGGTACATTCGGCAGGGCGAATCGCTGGCGTCAAGCATTCCCGGGGCGCCGAGCGCGCGGCGGGTGAAGGCGTTCGTGGAGAAACCCGATGCCGCAACCGCCCAGGCGTATCTGGTAACCGGGGAATACCGCTGGAACGCCGGCATGTTCGTGATGCGCGCCGACGTGCTGCTCGATGCGCTGCGACGGCTCAAACCGGAGATCCACCGCGTCGTCACCGCGCTCGCCGACGTGTGGGATGCAGACGATGACGGCGCGGCCCGTGCCGAGATGATGGAGCGACTGTGGCCTGGCGTGGAGAAGATCGCTTTTGATTATGCGCTTGCCGAGCCTTTGGCCGCCGAGGGGGGAGTGGCCATGGTTCCCGGTGGATTCGGCTGGGATGACATCGGCGATTTCAATTCCGTGGCGGCGCTGATTCCGAGTGCGGACGTGCGCAACAACAAGATCGTCGGTGATGCCGAGCGCGTGGTGTGTCTCGATTCGGCCGGAAACGTGGTGGTGCCGGCGAGCGGCCGCATGGTGACGCTACTGGGGGCGGATGATCTGGTCGTCGTCGACACGCCGGATGCGCTGCTGGTCGCGCCGCGTGCGCGGAGCCAGGAGGTCAAGCGCATGGTGGCCGAACTCACGGCGCGAGGGCATGGCGAGATCCTGTAATGGGTCGATCCGGTGACGGATGATGAACGTCGGGTGTCTGTTCGGTGTCTGTTCGGTATTGATCGAATTCGATGATGTACGGCGGGTAACAGAGCGATAAGCTTGGGTTATTGCACGTTCTAATGCACAAATGCCAACATTTCTGTTCGTTTTTAGCTGTCCGTCAATCCCGCTATGGTGAAAACTGGAATAGGCGATCATCCACCGAATCGCCTCAAGTGATGAAAGGACCTCACATGGCCATTAATCCTCCCATTGATGCCACTCAGACCCCTGCTTGGGCAGCGTTGCAGAAGCACTACGACGAGCTTCAGGCCGAGGGCATCGACCTCAAGAAGTGGTTCGCCGAGGATGCCGACCGCGTGGAGAAGCTCAGCTTCGACGCCGGCGACCTGCACTTCGACCTTTCCAAGAACCTCATCAAGCCCGAAACCCTCAAGCTGTTCGCCGACCTCGCCAAGGACGTGAAGCTCGACGAGCGCATCAAGCAGCAGTACACCGGCGTGCACATCAACAACACCGAGGACCGTGCCGTGCTGCACACCGCTCTGCGTCGTCCGGTCGAGGACGAAGGCAAGTACATCGTCGACGGCCAGGACGTGGTCAAGGACGTGCGCGAGACCCTCGAGCGCATCTACGCGTTCGCCGAGAAGGTTCGCTCCGGCGAATGGCGCGGCGTGAGCGGCAAGAAGATCGACACCGTGGTCAACATCGGCATCGGCGGTTCCGACCTGGGTCCCGTCATGGCGTACGAAGCCCTCAAGCCGTACGCTGACGCCGGCATCTCCGCCCGTTATATCTCCAACATCGACCCCAACGATCTGGCCGAGAAGACCAAGGGCCTGGACCCGGAGACCACGCTGTTCATCATCGTCTCCAAGACCTTCACCACGCTGGAGACCCTGACCAACGCCCGCGAGGCCCGCACCTGGCTGCTCGAGGAGCTCAAGGCCGCCGGCGCCATCGACGGTTCCGACGAAAAGAACGCCGAAGCCATCAAGAAGCACTTCGTGGCCGTCTCCACCAACCTCGAAAAGGTTGAGGAATTCGGCATCGACCCGGAGAACGCCTTCGGCTTCTGGAACTGGGTCGGCGGCCGCTACTCCGTCGACTCCGCCGTCGGCACCTCCCTCGCCGTGGTCTACGGCCCGGCCCAGTTCGAGGAGTTCCTGCACGGCTTCCACGAGATCGACGAGTACTTCGCCAACACCCCGTTCGAGAAGAACGTCGTGGCCCTGCTCGGCCTGCTCAACGTGTGGTACCGCAACTTCTTCAAGGTGGCCTCCCATGCCGTGCTGCCGTACGACCAGTACCTGCACCGCTTCCCGGCCTACCTGCAGCAGCTGACCATGGAGTCCAACGGCAAGTCCGTGCGCTGGGACGGCACCCCCGTGACCACCGAGACCGGCGAGATCTTCTGGGGCGAGCCCGGCACCAACGGCCAGCACGCCTTCTACCAGCTGATCCACCAGGGCACCCAGCTCATCCCGGCCGACTTCATCGCCTTCGCCAACACCCCGAACCCGGTGAAGGACGGCGATCAGGACGTGCACGAGCTGTTCCTCGGCAACTATCTGGCTCAGACCAAGGCTCTCGCCTTCGGCAAGACCGCCGACGAAGTGCGCGCTGAGGGCACTCCGGAAGCCATCGTCCCGGCCCGCGTGTTCAAGGGCAACCGCCCGACCACGTCCATCCTCGGTGTGGCTCTGACCCCGTTCTCGCTCGGCGAGCTCATCGCCCTGTACGAGCACATCACCCTCGTCGAGGGCACCGTGTGGGGTCTGGACTCCTACGATCAGTGGGGCGTGGAGCTCGGCAAGCAGCTTGCCAAGCAGATCACCCCGGCCATCTCCAAGGATGACGACGCCCTGGCCGCCCAGGACGCCTCCACCCAGAGCCTGATCAAGTTCTACCGCGAGCATCGCGAGTTCTGATTCCTGTGGAATCAGAACTCGGTTGTTGTCTGCGACGGCACTCCGTGGTGTCGGACAGTCCACTGGACTGTCCGACACAGGGAGTTCTGATTCCTGCGGAATCGTGATTCCGGGCTTGTACGCGTAAAGGCGGCCAGTCATCGTAATGATGGCGGACCGCCTTTACGTATGCCCGGCATCTGTGTCGATACCAAACAGGGCGTGCTATGACCGTTGGGCCGATGCAACAACGCTATCTGCCGTTCGCTAGGCAGATTATGAAGGTTCCCAATATCTATCGCTGCTTCGCTGGGTTGATGCGTTTTTTGCCATGTGCTCTAAAAGATAGGCTTTGCCGCATTGATGCCCCAAATTGCCATATACGGGCTTGTGCATAATAGGGCTATTTTCGGCAGTGCCTAGCGAAGCATGGTTAGACCTTTGCACAGTCCGTAAAAGGCCTAGTGAACCGCAGATAGGCCCTTTACGGGGAGAACCGTCTTGTGCTCGCTGTCAGTGGACCAGCATGGGGATGCGCGTGTCCGGGGATAACGGCCCTGACGGCAGGAATCCCGAGTCGGGAATCCTCATGACATCGCGATCGTGCTCGCTCATCGGATAGTCGGCGTAGGCGCAGATGCGATGTTGTCCAAACGCCACATGATAACGATCGTGATCGGTGCTGCACGCCTCCACACTGGGATCGCCGTATCCGAACCACATTTCCAGAAATGTGCGTTCGCGCATGGTCGGGACCCTGAATTCAAGTTCCGGGTTGGAATCCGGCTGCCGCTCCAAACGGTCCGCGGCTTTGCCCAGTTGGTCCCGTATGGCGTGCCAATCCATGGCATCCCATTCCAGCCGGTTGTATTCCTCGTGTCTGCTCGGCCAGAAATCCTTGTCCAGCGTTCCCTCGGATGCCTTGGGAAGATCCAATTGCTCCAAAGGGATGGAAGTCCAGACTGCCTCCGGTCCGATGTTGTTATTGGCAGTTAGCGAAAATGCCTCCATGATGTCCCTCCGCCACCCTGATGCCATTCGAACGCGTGCACTCAGTTATGCGACGCGCTGTGCCGTCGGTAATCTTGACGGCAGTATCAATCAATATGTGAACTCAGATTGTCCGTTATATGGACATGAAATTCATCATGGGATGATACGAGCACGGCCGATATGAGTGCAATCGGTGTCTGACTCGTGGACTGGTGGTGTCCGGCTCGTGGAAGATCCGGATTGCGAGGCGGCATCATGAGGCGGTATTACGCGGAATCAGCCGGTCCCGCAGTTGCTCCGATGCGAGAAAACGAATCGACCTCAGCCCCGACTCCTGCGCGCCGGCGACGTTATATGGGGAATCGTCCACGAACAGCGTGTGACGGCGATCTATGCCAAAACGTTCCATTGCGCGGTCGAATATCGCCGTTTCAGGCTTTTTCACCCCTTCGAATCCGGACACCATGACATCATTCAGCCTGTCGATGAGCTCGGGGAATCGCCGTTGCATGACGGGCCAGGTATCCCGCCCCCAGTTGGTCAGCCCCCATACGCCGATGCCGCGAGCCGTCAGTTCGTCCAGCAGCGGCATCATTCCGGGAATCATGCCGACCAATGAGCGATCGACATGATCCGCATAGGCGCGCATCATCAGACCGAGCCTTGCGCCGTATTCCCGCTCATATTCGACGATCAGATCGTCATAATCCACGCCGCCGTCATGCAGATCGTCAAAATACAGGAATCCGCAACGATCATCATCGGCGAAGAACTCGTCGATCGCGTCTGGCGGGAACAGTCCTTGCAGGGCGAGTTTCGGCTGCCAATCGACCAGAACGCCGCAGAAATCGAAGATCACGTCGTGAATCGTGCTGTCTTCGCCGCCGTCGATGCGCATATCAATGCCGCACATGTGTTGTCTCCGTTCATGTTCATTGCCGTGTAGTGCCGTTCATTTCCGCCGGATCGTGTCGGCGATTATTGCATGTCAAGTGGTTCCTTGCTTGTGGGGGCGGGGAACGCGTCGTCAAGCGATGCGATCTCATCCGCGGTGAGATCGATGTTCCATACCGTGGCGTTGGCGAGCGTGTGCTCGACACTGCCGCTGCATGGTATGGCGATCGTGTCGTCGCGGCGCAGCACGAATGCGAGCAGGATGAGCATGGGAGAAACGTTGTGCGCGGCGGCGATCCGGCACACCGTGGCATCGCTGACCAGGCCGTCGCGCAGCGTGCCGGCCTGCGCCAGCGGGCAATAGGCCATCAGCGGGACGTGGTGCTCGTCCATCCACGGCAGCAGGTCGAATTCGATCCCGCGTGAGCCGAGATGATACAGATCCTGATTCACCGCGCACGCATCGCCATGCGGCGTGGCGAACAGCTCGCGCATGTCGGCCGTGTCGAAATTCGAGACGCCCCAGTTGCGGATCAGTCCCTCGGCCTTGGCCTGTTCCATGCATTCCACGGTTTCGGCCAGCGGTATGGCCCCCCTCCAGTGCAGCAGGTACATGTCGAGATAGGTCGTGCCCAGGCGCGACAGCGAGGCCTCCAGACTGCGGCGCAGACGGTTCCGCCCGGCATTGTGCGGGTACACCTTGGACACCAGAAACAGCCGGGAGCGGTCATATCCGGTGATCGCGCAGCCCACCAGGGACTCCGCACGCCCGTCGGCGTACATTTCGGCGGTGTCGATCAGCCGGATGCCGGCGTCGAGTCCCGCGCGCAGGGCCGCGACCTCCTGCGATGCCGGTCGTCGCCCCTCGCCCAGATGCCATGTTCCCATGCCGAGCCTGGGCATCATATCGCCATTGCGGAGACGAATGTCATGGTGCGACTGCGATGTTGGCGTCTGCGTTGCCGATGCTGCTGATGCCATCGGTGGCGTCTGCGTTGTCTGATCGGTGTGCGCTGCATGCGACGAATGGAATGACATGGATGCTCGTCCTTTCCGATGTGCCGTGGTCCACAGTCGTGGATGGGGATGCCCCACCGTGAGTCGTGGATATGCGGTGCCTGCTGGGCCTGGTTGATCCGCTCGGCCTGTTGGGCCGCGGTCTGGCTGTCGTATCGCGATCGTCTCCGGCGGATTCCCTTCCTCGCCGGACCGATCCATCGCCATTTTTTCGATGTGTTCACCAGTGTCACTATCGATCATAGATATTGCGACGGTTGCATGGCGCGCGACGTCCATGACCGACCGTCCATAACCGCTCAGGGCCGCCCATAACCGCCCATAACCGATCATGAACAATCGGCGGGTGATCTCGCATCGCCCGGGCGTGGCAAATTGCATCGGTCTTCGACTCGTCGTATAGTGAGGGCAGTTCGAAGCCATTCTTAATTCGAACTTTTCGATGACGAGATAGCGCTTGGGATGAGATGGTTCTCACCGTGGAAGCGCGCTCATCGCGTCAGAACACCCTTATGATCGCGGGCCTTGGTTCGTTCAGGATTCATGGTTGGGTCATATAAGGTCAGACGAAAGGCAATACACGTGGCAGATAGCCAGAATCTTGCAAGTATGAAGCTGCCCGAGCTCAAGGAGCTCGCCAAGCAGATGGGTTTGCGTGGTACCTCTACCATGCGTAAGGGCGAGCTGGTCAGCACCATCGAGGCCGCCCGAAACGGCGGCGAAGCGCCCGCCGGAGTCACCGTGCGCGTGCCGAAGACGACCAAGCGCACCGTCAAGAAGACCGACAGGCCTGCGGAGACGTCCGCTCCCGAGGCCGTCGATGATGCTTCCAACGCCGAAGCCGATGCGGTTGCGGCCGCTCCCGTCGTGGAGCCCGCTCCGGCTCCCGTGGATGAGACCCCGGCTCCGACCGCCGCCGATTCCGAATCCGAATCCGTGGAGCACGCCGATTCCGACGTCGCCGAACGCGAGCCCGGTCAGCTGCCGATCATCGAGCTGCCGGAGATCAAGAGGACGAGCGACGCCGATCACTCCGATCGTGCGGAGACGTCCGCCGCCAAGCTTGCCGCCATCGAGCTGCCCGACGCCAACGCCGGCAAGCGCGTGTCGCGTCGTCGTGCCACGCTGTCGTCCGCTCCGTCGATCGACAACGAGCGCGTTGAGCGTTCGGATCGCGATCGTGATCATGAGAACGTGGGCAAGCTTGATCTTGATCTTGATCTGCCGCGTGTACGCCGTCGCAAGGACAGCGGTGCCGCCGCCGACGAGCCGGCCCGACAGGGACGCGTGCGTGATCTCGGCGATATCCTCGCCGCGCTGCCCGACCGTTCCGACCGTCCCGAGCCGCGCAAGAACGGCAAGAACCGTCGTGACGATCACGCCGATCGTCGTGGTATGCGCGATGATCGCGGCCACGGAACCGACCGTTCCGACCGCTACGATCAGGATGACGATCGCGAGTATCGTCGCAATCGCGCCGATCGCCGCAACGGTCGTGATGACGGTGCCGATCGTCGTGGCGGCACTGACCGTACCGATCGCATCGAGCGCCGCAATCGTCGTGACGATGCCGTGCGCAACGACCGTGCCGATCGTGCGGAGCGCAACGACTACCAGCAGCAGGACGATCTGGTGCCCGTCGCCGGCATCGTCGACGTGCTGGAATCCTACGCATTCGTGCGCACCTCCGGCTACCTGCCCGGTCCGAACGACGTGTACGTGTCGATGGGTCAGGTGAAGAAGTACGGTCTGCGCAAGGGCGATGCCGTGCAGGGCACCACGCGTCCGCCGCGCGACGGCCGCAACCAGCGTCAGAAGTTCGTGCCGTTGCAGTCCATCGAAACGATCAACGGCATGAGTGTGGAGGAGGCGCAGTCCCGTCCGCACTTCAACAAGCTCACGCCGCTCTACCCGCAGGAGCGTCTGCGCATGGAGACCCAGCCGACCAAGCTCACCGGTCGACTGATCGACATCGTGGCACCGATCGGCAAGGGCCAGCGTGGTCTGATCGTCTCCCCGCCCAAGGCCGGCAAGACCATCACGCTGCAGCAGATCGCGAACTCGATCACCACGAACAACCCCGAAGTGCATCTTATGGTCGTGCTCGTGGACGAACGTCCTGAGGAAGTCACCGACATGGAACGCACGGTGCAGGGCGAGGTCATCTCCTCCACGTTTGACCGTCCGGCGAGCGACCACACGATCGTCGCCGAACTGGCGATCGAACGCGCCAAGCGCCTGGTGGAGCTCGGCAAGGACGTGGTCGTGCTGCTCGACTCCATGACCCGTCTGGCCCGCGCATACAACATCGCGCAGCCGGCGTCCGGTCGAATCCTGTCCGGTGGTGTGGACGCACAGGCGCTGTACCCGCCGAAGAAGTTCTTCGGTGCGGCGCGCAACATCGAAAACGGCGGCTCGCTCACCATCATCTCGTCCGCGCTGGTGGAGACCGGCTCCAAGATGGACGAGGTGATCTTCGAGGAGTTCAAGGGCACTGGCAACATGGAACTGCGTTTGTCCCGCGAACTGTCGGAGAAGCGCCTGTTCCCGGCCATCGACATCAACGCGTCCGGCACCCGCCGCGAGGAGCTCATCACGCCGCCGGCCGAGCTTGCGGTCATCTACCGTCTGCGTCGCCTCTTCGGCGGCATGGAGCCCGAGCAGGCATACCAGACCCTGGTGCCGCGTCTGAAGAAGACCGCCACGAACCGCGAGTTCCTGGCTGCGATCACCTCCACGATTCCGCAGAGCCAGGCGAAGTAGCCGCGGTGTTGTGTGTAGCGCGGCGAATCGGCAACGATTGAGCCGCACCACGGGCACAGGTGTTTATGGCCTATCCGACGTATGCGTGTGTCAAATAAGCACGGGGCGGTTTCTTGGGTGCTTATCTGGCGTACATATGCGTCGGATACGCATCGGACGATTCCTTGAGTGCTTATCTGGCGTACGCATGCGTCGTAAAAGCACGGGACGATTCCCCAGATGCTTGTTTGCCGTATGCATGCGTCGGATAGGCATCTGATAAACGGTACGTCAGTATCATGCGTACGGTATGTGGACCGATCTTGCATAGTGAGCATGTGAGTGCCGTTATGGTCGAGGGGGAGTGGTTCGGGATACTCTGGTAGATATGAGTGCAGATATCAGTGGTTGGCGCAAGCCTGTACGAACCATCACCGAAAGCAATGATCAGACCGGTTCCGATGTCACGGACGACGTTGAAACCGCCGCGAACCATGACACGGACGAGCGTTCGTCAACGATCGATTCCGCCGCGGCCCGTGAACATCCCGAAGTCGCCGAGACCGTAGCCAAAATCAAGAGTCTGCGCAAAACCATTGACAACATCGACGGCGCGGTGATCCATCTGCTCGCAGAACGATTCAAGGCCACCTCGCAGGTGGGCGTGCTCAAAGCAGAAGCCGGTTTCGCGCCTGCCGATTACAAGCGGGAGGACTACCAGATCGAGCGTCTGCAGCGCATCGCCAAGGATGCCGGACTCGATCCGAACATCGCCGAAATGTATCGCGAATTCGTGGTGACCGAAGCGAAGAAGCGTCATAAGCGCATCGCCGACGCCGGTGGCGATCCGGGTGTCCTCGACGTATTCGCGTGACGTGTGACTGGCCGCGATGACGGTGATCGTTGCGAGGTCTGGAAACACTGCTAAGAGTAACGCGAGCAATGCGAAAACAGGAACGATCACGCAACCGTTCGGTGAGCGACGTTCCCCGCATGTCGCAACGGATTCGATGACAGTACAATATCGTGTTTAGTGCCCCCCATTCTTGGGGAGGGGCAATACGCGGCTGGTCAATTTACGGCGAAGGACGACATGCGAACAGAAAGTGCGGGATATACGCCATCGTATAAGCCGAAACGACATCATTTCGGCCGATGGATCGCAGTGGTGGCACTGATGTTGCTGATGATCGTCGTTGTCGTCGGCGTGTGCGGTATGAAGCTGTACTCCGATGCCAAGCGGGTGCAGTCGCACGAGCAGAAGGCCATCTCGACATTATCCTCTGTGATGAGTCTGGGCACGGATACGCAATCCACGAATGTCGCCGGCGCATCCGCCGATCTTCGCCAACGACTCAATGAGGCGAAACAGGAGACCAACGCGGCGAACGACATCACCCATGGCACGCTGTGGAATATCGCGGCACGTATTCCGATGATCGGCGACGATGTCACCACCGTGCAAGGCATGACGGCGGTGACGAACACGTTGGTCAACGATCCCCTTCCCAAGTTCATCGATGTGATGACATCGATGCAGGGCGGCCAACTGAGCACGTCGGACGGTCGGTTCAATCTGCAGCCGTTGCTCGACCATCGTGATGAGATCGCCGATATTGATGCCACGGTGCAGCAGCAGGTGCGTGAATACCGGAATCTGCCGGGCGCTCATACCAGCGTCGTGAAGGACGCCTATGAGACCAGCGGCAAGCAGCTGAATGCCGTGGCCGGCACGGTGGACAGCATGTCCAATGCGTTCCGGATGCTGCCCGACTTTCTTGGCTCGGATCAGCCCCGCACCTACGCGCTGATGGCGATGACCACGTCGGAGGCGCGTTCATCCGGCGGTCTGGTTGGATCGGTTGGCGTGGTTACGACGGACGACGGCAGCATCAGCATTGGTGATTTCCGTGCCGACGCGGACTATGTCGCCTATGGTGCGAGCACACCGACCGACGATGAGAAACGAATCTTCAATGAGTGGGGGCCTTTGCAGATGTCGTTCGACATCCGTGATCTGGCCGTCTATCCGGACACGTCACGTAGCGCCGAAGGTATGCGCGAGATCTGGCAGCGCACGCCGTGGGGCGGTTCCACGAATCTGGATGGCGTGATCATGGTGGACCCGGTGTTCCTGCAGAAGCTGATCGGCATTACCGGCAACGTCACATTGTCCGATGGCACGGTGCTGACCGGCGATAACACCGCCGAATTCCTGCTCAATACGGCGTATACCAAGTATCCGCAGGAGCAGCAGGATGCGTTCTTCGCCCAGGTGGCCGAACAGGCCGTGGGCAGCATGTTCTCCAACATGAGCGTGGGACGGCTGGTGAAGGTGTCGCAGATCATGGGCGACATGGCGAATGGCCGGCATCTTTCACTGTATGCGTTTGATGACGAGGTGGAGCAGGAGATCAGCGCAGCCGGATTCACCGCGTCGATGCCTGACGATGAGGAGCATCCGCAGGTGGGCGTGTACACGAACCAGCAGAATTCCTCGAAGATGGACTGGTATATCCATCGCACGTCGAACGTGACGTTGGCGTCCCGGAATGATGACGGGTCGCGTACCTATCATGTGACCTACACGCTGGCCAATACGCTCGACGAGTCCCTGGCGGCCGGCCTGCCGGACTACATCATCGGCATCAGCCAGGCCGGCCAGCCCAAAACCTACGGTATCGAGAAGATGCTGTTTGCCGCTCCGTCCGGCGGCAGCATGACCGAACCGACGGTCGCGTCCGGCTCCACCGGCAGTGTGACGGAATCGCGTCGGGAAACGTTGAACGGTAAGAGGATCTACGCCAATGTAGCCAGCCTCGCCCCCGGTCAGACCGTGACGTACACGTTCGACGTGACCACTTCCGCAAAGGCTGTCACCGACCTGACCGTGGACCAGACTCCGCTCGGCTGGACGGAATCAGGGCAAACCGGTCGGTGAGTGCCGGTTCTGGTCCGTATCTGCATTTTTGCTGATTGTCCGACTGCTTGATTATTGCTTGGGCGCGCAGAACAGCAGATAGCCCCAGATGATGGCGATCGCCGCATTCGCGATGGCGGTGATCATTGTGTTGGGAACGAACAGCCACAGCACGGCTTCTACGACGATACATGCCCACGGTATTGTCTTCCATGCCGCTGAATGTGCGTCACCGCGTATGCTTTTGTTGCGAATCTGCTCTCCGGTGATTGGCACGGCAATAAGCAGGCCTCCGAGAGTTGCGACCAAATTGGTTACGTAGATCGGGCCAATCATGGCATGGAGGATTTCCGGATGGGTGATTCCGTATACTGCCATCGACAGTACGATAATTACGCCGCAGATTTCGGCTCCACGAATGAGCAACTTCATCATTCCATTCCTTTTTCATGCGTATTGGTGCCGGCAATGCGCACATCGCCGGCACCATTTCCATTACTGGGAAATAACCCAGTAGGTATACAAGCCCGTGTCCACATTGGGGGACATGGTGATGACTATGCCGCGGTTCCCAGAGGCAGCCTTGCGGAACTGGTATGCGGAAACAGCATAAACCACTGCGGCAGCCTGCGCCGCTAGACTGTATTTCTTCAGAATGCCGCTCAGCACTTGTGCTGCTGTTGAAAGATTGTCGTAGACGTCGGCGACACGGCGGGCTTCAGAGGAGTTCAGATAAACCTCTACCAATCCCCACCAGTAGCGTACGATCTTGGATTGACCTCCCGCGCGAGTCGTCTGTACGGAAAGTGTGACAGTGAAAGTGTCATCACTGGTGGCTCCGTCAGAGATCATCTCGTTCATGCCGGTCAGATTGCTCTCGATTGCGTCGATGGATGCGGAACTGTAGCCGGCTTGCCGAGCCGAGGATTCGTCGAGGACGATGATGCCATTGGCGCTGTGAGAGAGATAGGCGTCCATTCCTTGCACGGCAGCAGGAATGGAATCGTCCGGCTCTTGCGTCGCCGCGTTGGCGGTAGATGGTACAAGGAAGAACATCACTGACATTGCGATGGCAATGATTGCCGCGGTCAGTGTGGTGCCGGTTCGAGAAAGATGTAGCCTTTCCAAAGATCACCTCATTGTGAATTGTCGGTATGGGCAACTTGTGTTGCTTGCTATGACATTATCTCTTGATGGAAGAGTAAGGCTGTTTAACGGGAACTTTGTGGACATATGTTGCAATATTGTCATTTTGGTGAAACTGGTCATGATTATAGATGATGATTTGTCGTATTCTTACGCAGGAAGGAAGTTGATGAAAGTAGTATCTCTGCTTGTTTGTGGTGTGTTTGTATTTATGTTCCCAACGGTTGAAAGTGTCGACACGGATTGCGGATTATCCAGTTCGAATATATGTGTTGCAGAGCCTCAGGCGAGAGTGAAATGCCCGCCATATCCATTTTGCACATGGATTCCTAATTGTAATAATCCGAGAACATGTCGGTAATCAGTAGGGGATATCCAGGTGTATTAGCCAGCATCCATCTATGCGCTGGTATTTCACTCGTCCTCCTATATGTTCAATTTCTTTTGAGAGAGAGTAAATGCCATATTCTGATTTTGGTAGAGGTGATGGAACGCTTAACGAATCTACATCGCATGAATATCCATTGCCCTGATGGATATTGATGTGATTTTCATTTATTGTAATCAAGAAAAAATAATCTTCATTGTTATTTGAATGGCGCAAGATATTTGCGAAAACCTCTGTAATTGTTGATATGATTAACTGTTGTACTTCGATATCCGGCTTATGCAGTAGTTTGCCGGAACTGGAGACGTGACCAGTGATGCCAATCTGAAGTAGGTCGTCAGTTTTTTTGGAAATAAGCGCCCATATGTAATCGTTAAGCTCGTCAACGCTCAAGTTTTTCAATTTGTCGAAATACTTATTTTGTCTTCTAGATTCAGATAATATGTGAATTATGTCTCGCGTAGATGTTAATGATTCTCTTGATTTATCTCGTATTGTTTCTAAGATGACTGACGAGTTGATGTTCGATTCTGTGAATTGGTTGGTTTTATTTAATAAATAATTTATGGCAATAATAATATAAGAAAGATTGCCGGATATAGAATCATGCAATGCATTTGCTGTGCTCATATTCTGAATGAGGATATCTTTCTTTCTATATTCTTTTAATATCAATTCCCTTTCTTTGAGTACTTGTATTCGTTCTTTATTTTGTCTTAGTATGATTCCTGTGGAAAACGCGCATATGTAATAGATGCAATCATTGATGATACCCAGCGCTGTTGCGGGGATGGTGATTGGTCTTTGAATGATTTCCGCTGCTATTGTGATTGTAAAGCATAGGAATGGTAGCCATAGTGGAGTTTTCCAATATCCGATTGATCCGAATGCGAGAATCATTGCCCAGAAAAATGTCATTGCATAAACGTTTGGAAGAAGCATTAGACAATTAAATTCTAGTATAATTACGACTGCAGAGAGAACAGGAGACAATGGCAGTATGCATAATGAAATCGGAATAACTGTGTAGATGTATATGTACTTGGTTGGGACGGCTCCGCCTTCCCATAATTCTATGGCCATTATTAGAGAGATAAAAAGCGCCGATATCGTCAAAAAAGACAAATAAACTCGTTGACGTTTTGTGATAACTGGGAAAATAAACAACTTCATGATACTTTCGATGCATATTATTTGATTTTATTGTTTGTATATAGGTATGAAATTGCTATTCTTTTGTATCCATATGGTAATGGCATGAGCAATATTACGAGCTCCCAGTTTCTTATTCATCCGATGCACACAGGAGCGGACTGTAGATGGGGCCACATGTAGCTGACTCGCTATTTCCGTGTACGAATCACCATTCATGCAACCGGTTAAAATGGCTTTTTCCATTTCTGTTAATGTTATTTTTCTGCTGGTTCTTTTCTGAAGACCCGCATAGGCATCATGTACGTCGTTGAAACGTACCTGACGGCCGTTGGCTAGAGTAATCGGCTTCATCGCACCTATACGTCTAATTTCTTCGATTGTTTTTACCAGTGTTGCTATTGATTCCTTGTTTACGATACCTTGTGCTCCCGCATCTGCTGTCATGGTTGCGTATCGTTCCAATGGAAATGAAGTAATGGCAAGCAAAGCCGGACGCAGGCTAGATTGTCGAATTTCGCGGCACACTTGTATGCCGCTGCAGTCACTGAGAGACATATCGACCATTAGCAGATCCGGGCAGATATCTGCGTCTAGACAGCGTGAAACTGCAGTAGAGCCACTTTTGGTGGTCCAGACAAGATCGAATGTGGAAAACCGCTCGCGAATGACCGCGGATAGCATTTCCAGCGTATAGGGGTCGTTGTCCACTACGGCGATCGTGGGCTTTCTCTCTATGCAACTCTGCATGGCATTACTGTGTACCCGCAAGTTCCCTCAATAAAATTTGTTGCCATTATTTGCAGAGAAGCTAATACGCTAGTCTGGCAATCAGGACTAAACCACTCATTCCTGCATAACAAATAGTGGGTGTATCCATCGGTGAAGGATGGATACACCCACTATTTGTTTGCGTGTTTGCGGCGAGCCGGCTCAGATGGTCAGGCCGGCCCGTTTGCATCGTCGTGAATTACCTTGCGGCGATTCACTTGTTCTTCGGCTTCTTGGCCGGGGGCTCGCCCAGCTCGCTGGCGGCGATGATCACGGTCTCGTCGGAGCCGTCATCGGAGGAGGCGGCCTCCTCGGCGTGCTTCTCAACCAGATCGAACTTGCCGACCACACGACCGGCCTGCGCGATGTCGTCGATGGCGGAACGGATCGCGTTCACACCGTCAGCGGCGGCGGACAGCGCCACGGACAGGATCGGGGTCTTCATGGAGACCTTGGCCTCGGACTTGATCTTGCGCAGCTGCTCCACGGCACGACCGGCCCATGCCAGCGTCTCGGGGGAGACGCCAGAGGCGGCGATCACATACGGTTCCGGCGTCGGCCATGCGGCGCGGTGCACGGAGCCCTCGCCGTCGTGCATCCAGTGCCACACCTCTTCCGTGGCGTACGGCAGGTACGGGGCCAGCAGACGGGCGAACGCGTCCAAACCCAGACCCAGCGCGGTGCGCGCGGACAGCACGGCGGCCTCGCTCGGCGTGCGGCCATGCTCATCCGGCGTGCCGTAGGCGCGGTTCTTCACCAGCTCGATGTAGTCGTCGCAGAACTGCCAGAAGTAGCTTTCGATGACCTCCAGAGCCTTGGAGTGCTCGTAGGATTCCATCGCCTCGGTGGCGGTGCGCACCACGTACGCCATCTTGGCCATGGCGGCACGGTCCAGCGGCTCGGTCACGTCGGTCGGGTTCCACGTGGCCTCGGCGGGAGCGCCCACGTGATGGTTCTCGTCCTCGCGGCCGATTGCCAGCGCGAACTTGGTGGCGTTGAGCAGCTTGATCGCCAGACGACGGCCGATCTTCATCTGACCCTCGTCGTACGTGGCGTCAAGGCCCAGGCGGGCGGCGGCGGCCCAGTAGCGCACGGCGTCCGCGCCGAACTTCTTCAGCGGCTCGTTCGGAACCACCACGTTGCCCTTGGACTTCGACATCTTCTTGTGATCCGGGTCGAGGATCCAGCCGGAGAGCGCGGCGTTCTTCCACGGCAGGCAGTGGTTCTCCAGATGCGCGCGGTCCACGGTGCTGAACAGCCAGGTGCGGATGATGTCCTGACCCTGCGGGCGCAGATCCATCGGGAACGTGGCGGCGTGAATCGCCTTGTTCTCCTCGCCGGGCTCCTCCCAGCGGGTCACGATCTGCGGGGTGAGCGACGACGTCGCCCACGTATCCATGATGTCGTTCTCGGCGGTGAAGCCACCGGGCACGTCACGCTGATCCTCGGTGTAGCCGGCGGGCACATCGGTGGTCGGATCGATCGGCAGAATGTCCTCGCTCGGCGTGATCGGATGCTCGTAGTCGGCGGAGCCATCCTCCTTCACCGGGTACCACAGCGGGAACGGCACACCGAAGAAGCGCTGACGGGAGATCAGCCAGTCGCCGTTCAGGCCGTGCACCCAGTTGTCGTAGCGCACGTGCATGAAGTCGGGGTGGAACTTGAGCTCGTTGCCGCGCTCGATGAGTTCGGCGTTGAGCTTCTCGTCGGTGCCGCCGTTCTTCAGGTACCACTGGCGGGAGGTGACGATCTCGAGCGGCTTGTCGCCCTTCTCGTAGAAGTTCGTCATACGCTTGGTGGGCTTCGGCTCGCCGTCCATGTCGCCGGACTCACGCAGGTGGTCGACGATGATCTTGCGGGCGGAGAACGTGGTCTTGCCCTCGATCTCCTCGAAGATGGCCTTGCCGTTCTCGTCGTCGATCCAGTCCGGCACGCTCATCACGATACGGCCGTTGCGCTGGATGATCGAACGGGTGGGCAGGCTCAGGTCGCGCCACCACTCGACGTCGGTCACATCACCGAACGTGCAGCACATGGCGATGCCGGCGCCCTTGTCCATCTCGGCGGCCTTGTGCGCCAGAATCGGCACCTTGACCTTGAACAGCGGAGAGTACACGTACTGGCCGAAGTACTGCTTGTAGCGCTCGTCGTCCGGGTGCGCGATCAGGGCACCGCAGGCGGGCAGCAGCTCGGGACGGGTGGTCTCGATGTAGATCGGGGTGCCGTCCTCGAAACGGAAGGCTATCTTGTGGTAGAAGCCGTCGTATTCACGGCTTTCCAGCTCGGCCTGGGCCACGGCGGTCTGGAAGGTCACGTCCCACAGGCCGGGGGCGTCCTTCTGGTAGGCCTCGCCACGGGCGAGATTGCGCAGGAACGCTTTCTGGGCCACACGGCGCGGGTGCTCGCCGATCGTGTGGTAGGTCTGCGACCAGTCCACGGACAGGCCGAGCGTGCTCCACAGATCCTGGAACTGCTTCTCGTCCTCGGTGATGAGGCGCTCGCACAGCTCGATGAAGTTCTGACGGGAGCAGGGCACCTGATCCTTGGCCTGGATCTTCTTGCCCTCGGTGCCTTCGAACGGCGGCTTGAAATCGGGATCGTACTTCAGCGACGTGTCCACGCGCACGCCGAAGTAGTTCTGCACACGACGCTCGGTGGGCAGACCGTTGTCGTCCCAGCCCATCGGGTAGAACACATCGAAGCCGCGCATGCGCTTGTAGCGGGCGATGACGTCGGTATGGGTGTAGGAGAACACATGGCCCACATGCAGATGGCCGGAGACGGTGGGCGGCGGGGTGTCGATGGAGTAGACGGCCTTGCGGTCGCGGGTGTTTCTGAACTTGTAGGTCTGGGCGTCGTTCCACGCCTTCATCCACTTGTCTTCGAGACCGTCCACGCCCACACGGTCGGGCAGGGCGGTGAGATGCGCGCTGATGGCGCCTTCAGCATTATCAGTCATACGGGCCAGTTTAGAAATGCTGTGTGACAAGGATTGATCGTGGATTGATCGGAGATGATCGGCTCTCGATCAATCCACGTGCGTTCCGTATTCGCGTTATTCGATCGTGACTCCGGCCAGTGGCAGATAGCAGTCGACCATGGCGGTGGGCAGCCCCTTGACGGTGGACTTGTAGGCCACCCACGGGCGTTCCACATACAGCCAGTCGGCGGGGGAGTCCTCGCTGAGCTTGTGCGCGTATTCCTTGAGCCGGTTCGCGTAGTCGTCGTCGGTCGTGGCGGCTCTGGTCTGCGCGTACAGGTTCTCCACCTCCGCGTTGGTGTACTGCAGGAAGTTGTCGCGCGCCACGAAGTCACCGGCGTCATGACTGTCGTTCATGGTGTAGATGGTCAGATCGAACTGCTTGTCCTGCACCACGGTCTGCTGCCAGGTGGCATCGTCGACCATGCTGACCTCGATGGGAATGCCCGCCGCCGCGAGATTGTCCTTCACTGTCTGGCCGATCTGCTCGCCCAGGGATGACGGGTAGACGAGCTTCATCGTGCGTAGACGGAAGTAGCTGACCAGGCTTTTGGCCTTGGCCTGATCGAGCGGATACAGGCCGGTCAGGTCCTCGTATCCCGGGTCGAGTTTGGGGATCGGTCCGCCGAGTCGTTCCGCGGCGCCGTTGGCCTGTACAATCGCGTTCTTGTCGATGGCCATGCGCGCGCTCTGCCGCACGCGGGCGTCGGAGAACAGGGAGTCGGCGGAGCTGTTGAATCCGAGCACCACCTTGCGGGTGCTGTCGGTCTGCGCCACGGTAATGTTGTCCTGCGTCTTGAGCGCGTTCGCGTTGGCCACGTCCGTGGGCATGATGGCCTGGATGTCGCCGGACTTGAGATCATCGGCGGCCTTGCCGGCATCGGTGTAGTAGCGCAGTGTCACCGTGCCGATCTTCGCCTTGGTCCCCCAGTATGTGGTGTTGGCCTTGAGTGTGATCGGATCGCCCTTCTTCCAGGATTCCACAAGGAACGGTCCGGAGCCGATCGCGCCGGTCATGTAGTTGACCTTCGCGGTTTCGTCGTACACGATGCCCGCGCGGCCGGACAGCACCCACGGCAGGTCGGGCATGGGGGAGGAGAGCTTGATGACCACCGTGGAGCTACCGGTCGCCTTCACCGACGCCAGTCCGGCCAGATCCTCGTATCCCACATACTGCTTCTGCAGCGTCTGCTGCAGTGAATAGACCACGTCGTCGGCGTTGAGCTGGTCGCCGTTGGAGAACGTGATGCCGTCGGCGATGTGGAAGGTGTACGACAATCCGTCGTCCGACACGTCCCACGATTTGGCGATGCCGGGCTGGGCGGTATTGTCCTCGCCGCGTTTGGTGACCGTTTCGTAGACGTTGCCGAGCAGCGCCTGCGCGACGGCGTCGCCGGTCTGCTTGCGGATGTCGAGTGAGTCGGGCGCGGAGGCCAGGCCGATCGTGATCGATCCGCCGGGTGCCGATCCGGGAATCGGCAGACTGGGCGCGGAGCGGTTCACGATCATTGAATATGCCGCGTAACCGCCGCAACCGAATACCAACAGCGCCACGAGGAAGACGATGATCGATTTGACGCCGCCGGTGGCCAATGCGTGCGCCGACTCACGACGTGCGCGCCGGGAAAGCGGCTTCGGCTCCTGGGACGACGGGGTTTCGACTGGGGGGAATGCCCTTGGCGCTGTATTGTGTTGGTCCGACTGTGCTCTGCGCATGCTTACGAGCATACTCGGTGCCGGGCCGTGAGCTCAGATGGACACCGATGGGCAGGTGTCGGCCAGGGGGCAGTTGGCGCAGTCGGGTTTGCGGGCGTGACATGTGGCCCGGCCGAACAGAATCAGCCGATGGCTGAGATTCGTCCACTCCTCCGGCGGGAAACAGGCGCAGATCGCCTTTTCTATCTTCACCGGATCCGGATGTCTGGTGTTCCAGTCGGTCCTCCAACGCAACCGTCCGGTCACACGCGTCACATGCGTATCCACGGGGAAGCCGGGAATGCCGAACGCATTGCCGAGCACCACGTTCGCGGTCTTGCGACCCACGCCGGGCAGCGTGACGAGTTCCTCCATGGTGTGCGGCACTTCCGAATCGAAACGTTCGGACAACGCCTGACCGAGCCCGATCAGATGCTTGGCCTTGGCATGGTAGAAGCCGAGCGGTCGGATGATACGTTCGATGTCCTCGATGTTCGCATTGGCGTAATCCTCGGCGTCGGGGTAGGTTGCGAACAGTTCGCCGGTGACGGAATTGACCCGCTTGTCGGTGGTCTGCGCACTGAGCACGGTGGCCACAAGCAGCTCCAGAGGATTGGAGAAATGCAACGCGCACACGGCCTCGGGAATCATATTGCACAGAATACGGTATTCGTCGTGCATACGCCGAACGCGCGCGGTTTTCGTCTCTCGTGCCATACGATCCGGTTTATCCGAACGCCCTGACCTTCCCTACTTTCACTGTGGTGACACTAGTGTGATCACACTAACGTCACCACAGTGAAAGTAGGGTGATCACACTAACGGAATACAGTAAGAGTGTTCAGTTTTGGACTTTGGGCTGACGGATCGGAGCGGAAACGGAATCAGTCATGATGGGCGGTGGCTGCCGCGGCGGCGGCCTTGGCGTTCTCGTCCTGCTCGTCATCCTCCGGCGGGTCAAAACGATATCCCACGTTACGCACAGTACCGATCAGATGCTCATACTCGCCACCGAGCTTGGCGCGCAGACGACGAATATGCACATCAACGGTACGGGTGCCGCCGTAGTAGTCGTACCCCCACACCTCCTGCAACAGCTGTGCACGGGTGAACACACGACCGGGATGCTGCACCAGATACTTCAGCAGCTCGAACTCCTTGTAGGCCAGATCGATGGGATGACCATGCAGCGACGCCGTGTAGCCATTCGTATCCACCACCAGATCACCGGAACGGATCTGCCCCTCCTGCGGCTGCTCATTGCTCTGACGCGCGGGAGACGCCGACGCGAACGAATTGCCACGCTCGGACACCAGTCGCAACCGAGCCTCGACCTCGGCAGGGGACGCGGAGGCGACCACCACATCGGAAACACCCCACTGGGAAGTGACCACGGTGAACCCGCCCTCCGTAAGTACCAGCACGATCGGCGTGGACAGGCCGGAGGCATGAATCAGACGACACAGGGTCTTGGCAGTGGCGAGATCGTCGCGCGCATCAAGAAAAAGAATCGTGTTCTCAGGCATCTTCACCAGAGAAGCGGCATCCATCGGCAGCACACGCACACGATGAGACAACAGCGCAAGAGACGGCAGTACGGAAGCGGGATTCTCCGCCATCGTCATCAATGTCAAATCCGTCACTGTGCTCTCCCCGATCCTGGCTTCGATGTGAGCCTGAACAACAACAACCTTCATTGTACAAAGCGGATGTTATCGCGCGTGCTCGCGATTCCGTAACTTTCGCTATCGAACAACTTTCTTCTTTTTATAAGACAGAAGTTCGTAATTGGAAAACGCGGTTCAACATTTGGGACACCATCGACGAACGTAGTAAGAAAGCATAGGAAAAAGCCGCTAGGAACGGCATAAGCCATCGGTTAAGACTTGAGCATGATGCCTGACACGGCACCACCGACAATCATCGGCGAGCCACTCGAATCCCCTCAAAATAATTCTGTGGATAGGCGTGGTGAGAACATGAACGATAGTAAAAGTGGAATCATCGAAGCAGGAGGAGCGTTCATGGGCATCCAGGACATCCACAAGCGCGAGATCGACGAAGAGGACGGCACGCACGTACGCGGCATGCAGTCGGAGGCGACCCGACGCGGACAGCTTGCCGTGGTGCTTACCCAAGTCGTCTCCTACGCACTGATGATCGGACTCGTCGGCGGCCTCGGCGCACTCACCCAGGCCGGCGCGATCGCATCCATAACACTGTCCGCGCTCGCCGTACTGGCCGTGGTCATTGCATGGCCGTTCGCGAACGGCGTCACCCAGACGGTATTCGCCCGGGCGCTCGCCGTGATCGTGTACGTGGTCGCCGTGGCGTTCAACATCTCGGACGGTTTCCCCGTCTCCGACAAGGCGTTCACACGATGGTCGTGGTTCCTGATCCTTGCGTTTCTGACGATCGTGGTCGTGTCGTTTGGACATCAGATGTGGCGTAAGGACCGCAGTCATCTCATCGTGTCGATGTCGACGGGACTGATCGTGTCCGCATGTGCTCTCGGATCGTCCTGCTGGCTGTTCCTTCCCTCGCTGATGCACGATCTGCTGTCCGCGCCCGACGACGGAGCGTGGGTGGCGGCGCTGGTGCTCGTGGCGCTTATCGCCTTGGGCGTGCTGCTGGTGATCGCATCCGGATCTTGGTGGAACGAGATCGACGGGCCGTCGCCCTACTCATGGCTTGGCATGGGCGTGATGCCCGTCATGCTGCTGGGATACGTGGTGTATGTGGCCGCGTTCGTGGCGCATCTGACGCTGTGACAGTCGCGTAAGATCGTCGCGTAATCACGACGATCCATGATGATTACCACGGCAGCATGCCGAGATGCTCCAACAGCACCTTCAGACCGATAAGAATGAGCACCAGACCGCCGGCCACCTGCGCCGGCTTCTGCCAACGGGAACCGAACACATTGCCGATGCTCAGGCCGACGGCCGAGAACAGGCCGGTCGTCACACCGATCACGACCACGGCGAACACAATATTGATCGGCATGAACGCGAAACTCACACCCACGGCGAACGCGTCGATGCTCGTGGCGATGGCCAGCGGCAGCATATGACGTCAATCGAATGCCGCGGTCTCGTGCTCGTTCTCCTCGTCCTCCAGAAACGCCTCGCGAATCATGTTGCCGCCGATCAGCGCGAGCAACGCAAAGATGATCCAATGGTCGACGGCCGTGACATACTTGCTGAACGTGGATGCCGCGAAATAGCCGAGCAGAGGGAACAGCGCCTGGAATCCGCCGAACCACAATCCCACCGATGCACGCTGGCGTCCGTTGACGTGTTTGACGGTCAGTCCCTTGCCGATGGAGACGGCGAACGCGTCCATGGATACGGAAACGGCAATAAGAAGAATCTCAACGATCACGGATGATCCTTTGAAGGTTCATTTCGACGCCAGACACTATGGCCGACTGCCGGAATGGGCCTCGACACCGCCCTCTGGCGGGCCTACGCCTTGACGAAACGATGACACAGCAAACTGCCAGATGCCGCGACCGGAAAAACGCCGTCGGATGGCTTTGAATTCGGATGAATGCCGTTCGTCTGTCTCTCGCGAATTACAAGTGGTGATAATAGCAGAGGGCGCACCCCGATGGGGATGCGCCCTCTGCGGTTCGCTATCGCTAGCGTATGCGTGATGACATGTCGTTGCCGTTCACGCATACATTGCCGTCGTTATATGCGACGGCTCACTTCTCCTCGGAAGCGGCCAGACGCTCGCGAGCGGCCTTGATCTCGGCCTCGGCCTTGTCCACGCCGGTCCAGTAGTCGCCGGGCAGCACTTCCTTGCCGGGCTCCAGAGCCTTGTACTGCTCGAAGAAGTGCTTGATCTCGGCCTTGTGGAACTCGGAGACGTCGTCGATGTCCTTGATGTTGTCGTAACGCACATCGGCGGGCACGCACAGCACCTTGTCGTCGCCACCGGCCTCGTCGACCATGTGGTACAGACCGACGGCGCGGCACTCGACCACGCAGCCCGGGAACACGGAGTTCGGGATCATCACCAGGGCGTCAAGCGGATCGCCGTCCTCGCCCAGGGTGCCGTCGATGTAGCCGTAGTCGTCCGGGTAGCCCATGGCCGTGAACAGCTCACGATCCAGGAACACGCGACCGGTCTCGTGATCCACTTCGTACTTGTTCTTGGATCCGCGCGGGATCTCGACGACGACGTTGAACGTCTCTGCCATGTCTGTCTCCTTCAATGAGTTGACATTATTGTGTTACCGCAACCAAGGATACCGCAGAATGGGGGTCGCGGGGGTTGCGATACGCGTATATGACTCGTACACGGCGCGTATTGCGTATTGATACGTGTATTGACAAACGTATTGACAAATGTGGGTGTCTTCCCGGAGGGAGACACCCACATTTTGGTGGTCAATGGCGATCAACGCGGTCGGATCACAGGGATCGGAATCCGTTGATCGATGACCGTCGGTCGTTGATCAGTCGGCCGCTGATCAGTACTGGACGCTGAGCACGTGCGCCACGTCGGCCCACGGGGCCAGCGACACGAAGTTGTCCCAGCTCCAGGTGAACTCGCGGCCGGTCAGCTCGTCCTTCAGTGCCACGCCCTTGTCGGTGGGCAGACCGAAGTCGCCCAGCTCGAGGTGGATAAGGGACTGGTGGGCGTCGTGACCATCCAGGTTCACCACCACGATCAGCGTGTCCGGCTTGCCGGTGCCGGTGAACTCGGCCGGCGTGTGGCGGGCGAACGCGAGGATGTTCGGATCGGAGCTGCGCAGGACCGTGAGGTTGTGGTAGCTGTGCGTGGCCGGGTGCTCGCGACGGATGCGGTTGAGGCTGGTGAGCATTTCGGCGATGCCGTACTCGTCGGCCTTGGACCAGTCGCGTACCTTGATCTCGTACTTCTCGTTGTCGATCTGCTCCTCGAATCCGGGGCGCTGACGGTTCTCGATCAGTTCGAAGCCGTTGTAGATGCCCCAGCTCGGGCTGCCCATGGCGGCCAGCACGGCGCGCACGGCGTGACCGGCAATGCCGTTGTCGCGCACGTAGGCGGTGAGGATGTCCGGCGTGGTGGGCCAGAACGTGTTGTGCTGGTAGAAGGCGTCGTCGCTGTTGGTCTCGCCCAGGTACTCCTCGAGCTCCTCCTTGGTGTTGCGCCACGGGAAGTAGCAGTGGGACTGGGTGAAGCCGGCGTAGCTCAGCGCGCGCATCATGCCCGGGCGGGTGAATGCCTCGGCCAGGAACAGCACCTCGGGGTGCTTCTTGGTGATCGTGGCGATCACGTCCTGCCAGAAGCGCACGGGCTTGGTGTGCGGGTTGTCCACGCGGAAGACGGTCACGCCCGCGTCGATCCACAGGGTCATCAGGCGGACGACTTCCTTTTCGATGCCTTCCATGTCGGCGTTGAAGTCGATCGGGTAGATGTCCTGATACTTCTTCGGCGGGTTCTCGGCGAAGGCGATGGTGCCGTCCGGCTTGTGGCGGAACCAGTTCGGGTGCTCCTTGACCCACGGGTGGTCGGGGGAGCACTGCAGGGCGAAGTCAAGGGCGATCTCCAGACCCAGTTCGTGGGCCTTGGCGACGAGCGCCTTGAAGTCGTCCATGGTGCCGAGCAGCGGATCGACGGTGTCGTGGCCGCCTTCAGCGGAGCCGATGCCGAACGGCGACCCCGGATCGTCCGGGCCGGCCACGAGCGTGTTGTTGCGGCCCTTGCGGTTAGTCACGCCGATCGGGAAGATCGGGGGCAGGTAGACGATGTCGAATCCTTCGGCCTTGGCGCGTTCCAGTCCGGAGACGGAGGTCTTGAGCGTGCCCTGCACGATCTTGCCGGTCTCCTGATCCACGTAGGCACCTTCGGAGCGCGGGAAGAACTGGTACCAGGCCGCGAAGGTCGACTTGGAACGCTGCACCAGCAGGTGCACCGGGCGGGACGGGCTCACGCCGTCGCGCAGCGGGTTGGACTCGTGCAGCGCGGCGATCTCGTCATTGTCGGCGGCGGCTAGGCGCTCGACGGGGGTGAGCTCCTTGTTCGCCAGCGTCTCGGCGGCGGCCTGCAGTTCCTTCTTCTGGTCGGCGTTCAGGCCGGCGTCGCGGGTCTTGGCCCAGCGTCCGAGCAGTTCGGCACCTTCGTCAAGCGCGTTCTCCACGTCGGAGTCGTGAACCTTCACCTTGATCTTGGCGTCGTGCAGCCAGGTGGCGAAGGAGTCCTCCCAGCCTTCCACGACGAGCGACCAATTGCCCAGCTGGCGCTTGACCGCGGCGAAGCCGTCCTCCCACGGCAGCACGTCGGAGTGCTCGCCCACCTGCATCTCGCAGGTCCAGCGGTCGAGACCGGGGTTCACGCAGGTCATGGTGCGGCTTGCGGCGGCACGGCCACGCGGCGTGTGCAGCACGGCGGTGGCACCCACCTTGGCGCGGCCTTCGATGAAGACCTGAGCGGTGACGGTGAACTGCTCGCCGAGTTCGACGCGGGCCGGGTAGACGCCGCATTCCTCATTGGGGGTGACGTCGAGCACGTTGATGCGTCCGAACTGGCTCGGATCGGTGATCTCGAGCACGGGTGCGGGGATCAGCGCATCAGGGGTGTCGGCCGCGACGGCCTTGGACTTGGAATTGCGATGCTTGCGGGTGCCGGCGGCCTTCTTGGTCGTCGTTGACGTGGACTTGGCCTTCCGACGGGTCGCACCCTTGCGGGTGGTGGAGTTCTTCTCTGCTTCCTCAGCGGCAATCTCCGCTGCGGCTGAAGTGACTTGGGTACTACTTGTTTCAGTCATACCGCCATTGTAAGGGGTTTGCTGTTACTCAACGTTGAAATTTCACTGTTTTTGGGCACTGGTCGTCGTTTCGTAGCATGCGGGTAGCCGTTTCATAACTTTACTTATCATAAATGAACATCGTTAATGTTAGTTTTTGAATTAGAACGTGCGCGGTGTCAATTAGAACGTGCGTCGTTACGAGATGGAAAATAAAACGTTGCAACTCCATGAAACGACTGGATATTCAAGGAATGGAGGGCGTATGGTGTTATCTGTACAGCTCTTCGATAATCGAAGGGTGTGAAAAACGAATCACGATGGATGTGATGTTGCATGTTACATCTAACGTGAATGTGACATGTGTGTGCCTCATTGGGGAGCATGCATACAGAAAGGATGACCTATGGCGGACAACAAGCAGATTGTCGTCGATACCTCGCTTTACGGTGCCTATGCCGAGCGCAAGACCGCGGCCGCGAACGAAGTGGCGCGCTCCTTCGGCATCTCCGAGGAGGCTCTGGCCAAGGTGGAGGATTACAAGGCCGCTCTCACCGAGCACAACGCCTGGGATCTGCCCTTCCTCGGATATGTGAACGAGGACGGTTACGGCTACGCATTCGTTTCCGATCAGGCCGTGGCTGAGGATGGCTGGGATGCCTACAAGGCGTTCCGCGCCCTGCCGGCTGACGTCCAGACCGCATTTGCCATCCGCATGCTGTTCACCCACCGTGACGTGGACCGTTACGGTGCCAACATGTTCCTCCACTACGAGCGCGGCTTCAACGTGAAGTTCGAAGGCCCCGGCGCCAACCACTGGTGATCGGTGCCCTCGACTTCGGGTTGGGGGATTGCGTGCGCCGGTCTCGATGATGAGATCGGATATGCGCTGAATGAATGGCGGGTGCCCGTGATGGGTGCTCGCCATTTGTGTGTTTGTGGGGCTGTGTGTTTGTGGGGCTGTTGGTTCGTGATTGCTGGCGGGTGCTGGCGTACGTGGGCCGTGTTGGTCTGATTCCGATGCCGCGATTCAGGAGCGGACCAGACGGGCGATGGCGGCGCTGGCCTCCTGCAGCTTGTCCTCGGCCACCTGGTCGCCCTGCGCGGCGGCCTGTTTGACGCAGTGGTCGAGATGATCGTCGAGCAATAGCAGCGCGACGGATTTGAGCGCGCTGTTCGCCGCGGAGATCTGTGTGAGGATGTCGATACAGTACTCGCCGTTCTGCGCCATCTGCTTGATGCCTCGCACCTGTCCCTCGATGCGACTGAGCCGGGCGACGATCCTCTTCTGGTCCTGCATGTAGCCATTGCGGCTGTGTGCGTTGTCGTGTGTACTGTCGTCGTCCGTGCCTGCGTTCTCTGGGGCATGGCCGGTGTGATTGGGTTCCGTAGTGCTTGCGTGAGCGTGGCATCCGCAGTCGGGCGTCGTATCGCGGGCTTCGTCGGGCGTGATCCGGTCGGTCATGATTTTCCCCTTAGTGAAGAACTGATATTGCAATTATACCCCCACGGGGTATATGGTTATGGCGTACACAGACGACGGGAGAAGATACATGATCATCGCGATGGCGTTTATCGCCGCGGCACTTGTCAGCGCGGGCGTGCTCTGGTTCTTCCTCGCGCCGCGCAAGGCCGCGCGTGCGGTCATGAACAACGGCGTGCAGGAGATCGTGGTCGCGGTCAAAGGCGGATACGATCCCGCCGTGATCGAAGCCGAAGCCGGCACGCCACTGCGATTCGTATTCGATCGGCAGGAAGGCGGCGAATGCTCGTCGCACGTCGTGTTCCCCGATTTCGGTGTCGATCAGTCGTTGCCGGCGTTCCGTACCACAACCATGACGATCACGCCGAACAAACCGGGGGAATACGGATTCGCATGCGGCATGAACATGCTGCACGGCACACTGCGCGTACTGCCGGGGCGGCACACGACGGATACGCCGGAACCGAACGCCGAACCCACTGCCGAACCTGATAAGGATGCACGGGCGAATACCGCCGACGTGCCGAACGATTCTTCCACGCGGTCCGCAGACGACGCGACGGCAGGGACGACGATGCCTGACCTGAACGAGGAGGAGGCGAACGCGGCGCGGGAAATTCGCACGCTGCGCATGCGACTCATCGTGGCTGCCGTCTTCACGCTGCCGGTGTTCCTCGCCGCCATGTTCCATCTGTACCATCTGGCACCCATCTGGCAGCTGCTGCTCATCCTGCCCGTGATCCTCTACGCTGGGCGGCCGATCTACGCCACCGGATGGTCCGCCATCGTCCACCGTGCGCCGGAAATGAACGCGCTCGTCTCCGTAGGCACCGCCGCGGCGTTCCTGTACTCGCTCGTCGTCACCATCGCGCCGACCATGCTGCCGCAGGACGTGCGCGAACCCTACTACGAGGCCGTGGGCACGATCATCACGCTCATGCTTGTCGGACAGCTGCTCGAAGCGCACGCCCGGGCCGGCACCGGCGAAGCCGTGCGCGCGCTCATCGGACTCAAACCCAAAACCGCGCACGTCGAACGCGACGGCACGGTCACGGACATCCCCGTCGACGACGTGCGAGTGGGCGACATCGTGGTGATCCGCCCCGGCGACAAACTGCCAGTGGACGGCGCAGTGATCTCAGGCGACTCGACCGTGGACGAATCCATGGTCACCGGCGAATCCATGCCCGTGGAGAAAACCGCCGGCAGCCAGGTCACCGGTACCACGGTCAACGGCACCGGAACATTCCGCTACCGCGCCACGCGCATCGGAGCCGACACCGTGCTTGCGCAGATCGTGAACCTCGTCAAAACCGCACAAAGCTCCAAGGCGCCCGTGCAACGACTCGCCGACCGCGTCTCCGCGATATTCGTTCCGGCCGTCGTACTCATCGCCGTATGGGCATGCGCGCTCTGGTGGGCATTCGGACCAGAACCGAAAATCGTGCATGCGCTCGTCTCCGCGGTCTCCGTGCTCGTCATCGCCTGTCCATGCGCACTCGGACTCGCCACACCACTATCCATCACCATCGCCACCGGCAAGGCCGCCACGCTCGGCATCCTCGTCCGGTCCGCACAGGCCTTGGAAACCGCCGCCGACGTGGATACCGTCGTGCTCGACAAAACCGGAACCATCACCCAAGGCCGACCGGAACTCGTGGGATTCGACGTGTTCGGCGCATGGCATGGCCATGAACGGGAGCTGCTGGCGCTCGCGGCGGATGCGGAACGGAATTCGGAGCATCCGTTGGCGGCTGCGATCGTGCGTGCGGCGGATGGCGAGCGTGACGGCGACAGGGGCGCTGTCGGTGGGGGCGCTGACGGCGATCATGATGGTCGCGGCGATCAGGAATTACATGGTGTCGATGAATTCACGGCGATTCCAGGCCGCGGTATTGTGGCGACCGTGGGCAGGCACACCGTGATCATCGGTAACGCGGAACTGGTGGACGACCATGACGTCGGCATGCCCGATGCGGCGGGGGAGTCCGTCGACGATGTGTTCGCCGCGATTGACGCGCATGCCGCCAAGGGGCGTACGCCGATGCTGATGGCGGTGGATGGCCTGCTTGCCGCGGTGATCGCCGTGGCCGACACCGTCAAGCCGGATTCGAAGCAGGCCATTGCGGCGCTGCGGCTGCGGGGCATCGACGTGGTCATGCTCACCGGCGACAACCAGGACACCGCGCGGGCCATTGCACACGACGTGGGTGTTGATCATGTGATCGCCGAGGTGCGTCCGGACGCCAAGGCCGATGAGATCGCCCGATTGCAGGCGGGCGGCCATGTTGTGGCCATGGTTGGTGACGGCATCAACGACGCTCCGGCGCTCGTGCGGGCGAATGTGGGATTCGCGATTGGCGGAGGTACCGACGTGGCCATCGAATCGGCCGACATCACGCTGATGAACGGCAGTCTGACCGGCGTGGTCACGGCCGTGGATCTGGCACATGCCACCATGCGCAACATTCGGCAGAATCTGGGATTCGCGTTCGGATACAACGGTATTGGCATCCCGATCGCGGCCGGCGCGCTGTATCCGTTCACCGGCATGTTGCTCAACCCGATGATCGCGGGGGCGGCCATGGCGTTCTCGTCGCTGTCCGTGGTGAGCAACGCCAACCGGTTGCGCGCGTTCGATCCCGAACGGGTGCGGCCATACAGGATTTCCGCAAGGAAAACAAACAATGCAAGGAAAGGAACCATCATGGGACTCTTCAGCAGGAAGAACGAATCGGAGCATATGCACGGCGATATGGGCGATATGCACGGCATGCATCACGCCCACGCGGCCGGTAGCGAAACCGACCCGATCTGCGGCATGAGCGTGGATCCGGCCACCGCCGCGGCCAAGCGTGACTACAACGGCAAGACCTACTACTTCTGCGGTGCCGGTTGTGCCGCTGCCTTCGACAAGAACCCGGCGCAGTACGCGAAGTAGTCTGGGCGTCCGGCCGGTCGGAGCCCATGTCTGGTGCTTGCCGGACGTATGCGTGCGTTGTGCTGTGTGTGTTGTGTGTGGTGCTGCGCGGTGTGCGTGGTGTGCATGGTGCGCGGTGTTGCGCGTGCGATGTTGCCGTGATCGTTGCGTCGGACGCCCTATCTCCGAGTTCTGTGCGGATTTCGGGGCCTTGCGGACACCAATCTCCGAGTTCTGTGCGTGCTCATCGACGGATTCCGAGTATGACCGTTGGAATTTCAACGGAGATACTCGGGATTCCTTACCTCGACCGCACAGAACTCGGAGATTGATGTCCGCGGAGACGAAAATCCGCACAGAACTCGAGGATTGGGGCTGCATCCGGGGCGCTCCGTATCGACTGACGGTACGAAGGCGTGTTCAGGGCTTTCGTTCGAGATCCGGTGCCGGTTTGTCATACGTGTGTGTCCGATAAGCATCGAGGCTCGGTTTCGGTGCCTATCGGACGCACATGTATGCCGTATGAGCACGGTGGCTCTTCCTCGGTGCTTGTTCGACATGCGTATACGTCCGATGGGTATCGGAGACCGTCTCCGGTGCTTGTTAGTCGTATGTTTGCGTCCGATGAGCACGGAGCTTCATTCCCGATGCTTGTCGGACGTATGCGTGCGTCGCAGGGGAATTCGTTTCCGCTGTGTCGTTGGGTGACTGGGGCCAATAACCCCATAACCCTAACCCCCCAGCTTGCGAGTCGGCCGGGAAACAAAAAAAGCTAGGAACCTTGTGGTTCCTAGCCTTTGCTAGTAGCGGGGCATGGATTTGAACCATGGACCTCTGGGTTATGAGCCCAGCGAGCTACCGAGCTGCTCCACCCCGCGTCGGCCTTGATTGGCAATATCAATATAGCTTACGGTTTTGCTGGAATATGTCAAATCGTTGTGGGCGGCGGCTGTGTATGATGTGAGAAAAATGTTGGAAAGATTGGCGTTCATCGGCGTGTCGCATTGCTGTGTGTAATGGGATATGCCGATCCTTTGGTGTTGGTGTTGGTGTTGGTGTTGGTGTTGGTGTTGGTGTTGGTGTTGGTGTTGGTGTTGGTGTCGGTGTCGTGCGGTTGTGCGGTTGTGCGGTTGTGCGATGCCGGAATTTGCCTCGGAATTCAACTCCTCGTGCGCGATTTACATGGCACTGCAATAATGATGACATGCCTATCAAGATTCCTGAGGGGCTGCCCGCCCGTGCCATACTCGATTCAGAGCGCATCTTCGCGTTGGAGAAAGCCGACGCCGAACAGCAGCGCGTGCGACCGCTGCGTCTGGTGATCCTCAACCTGATGCCCAAGAAGATCGAGACGGAAACGCAGCTGCTTCGTCTGATCTCCAAGTCCCCGTTGCAGGTGGATGTGGACTTCATGAAGACGTCGACGCATGAGTCCACGCATGTGAGCCGCGACCATCTGCTCAAGTTCTACGAGAATCTTGACGCATTCGAGGATAACTACTACGACGGCCTGGTGGTCACCGGCGCGCCCGTGGAGCATATGCCGTTCGAGGATGTGGACTACTGGGATGAGTTCTGCCGCATTCTCGACTGGGCGGGCACGCATGTGTTTTCCACCATGTATCTGTGCTGGGGCGCGATGGGTGCGCTGTATCACCGGTATGGCGTGCGCAAGCATGTGTTGAATCAGAAGATCTTCGGTGTGTTCCCGCAGCGTCTGCAGGATGAGTACTGCTTCATCACCAATGGGTTCGATGAGATCGCGCTGCAGCCGCACTCCCGTCTGGCCGACGTGGATCTGCGTGACATCCGCGCCAATGAGGATCTGCAGGTGCTGACCTGGGGGCCGGAGAGCGGTCCCGGACTGGTGGCGACCCGCGACTTCTCCGAGGTGTTCGCACTGGGGCATTGGGAGTATGGCAAGTGGACGTTGGCCGAGGAGTATGAGCGCGATATGTCGCGCGGGCTGACGAACGTCCCGTTCCCTATCAATTATTTCCCGCATGACGATCCGAGTCAGGAGCCGCTGTTCGCGTGGCGTGCACATGCCAATCTGCTGTGGCGCAACTGGCTGAACTGGGTGTATCAGACCACGCCGTACGATCTGCGCGAGGTGCCGCAGCTGCGTGCGGAGAAGCGGCTGGGGACCGATCGTCGGTATCGTCGTTCGCCGGCTGGTCCGCGAGGGGATGATTTCCATACATTTGACGGCTGTGGATACGGCGTGGTGGAGCACTAAAGTGTCCATATAGTGAGATTCCCGGTGTGTGTCGAGTGTCTCGCGCCGGGAATCTCCCGCGGTCTGCAATTGCAATGAAAAGGCGTGTTGACCCGATGTGCCGACGCGTCGGATTCATGGAATGGTTATTTCGACAAGCGAGGATTTCGTGTCGTTTTGAGTCCTTTCGATATGTGAGCCCTAACATTTCGTAAGGAGCCACCGGCCATTCCTATTGGCCGTCGAAAACTGGCCGAATATGAACGTTTGTGTGGTTCCCTATAGTCGGAAATCCTGTATCCTGATGAGGGTAAAGGAAGACTGCCAGCCTGTACGTAGGTGTACAGTCGGCCAATTAACGTCGGTGACACATATTGCGCCTGATAAGCGCTATATTGGTTCAGGTTCAACAAAGAGGAGGCATGCAACAATGGCAGGTGTTGCTGAATTGATGGGGGCAGCGGGCATGACTCTCGCCGCGGGCGAAGGGCTCGAAATCCCCCAGATCGACGAGTTCCTTCCCCCGGAGATCCTGTTTGCTGGCACGCCGTTCGCGATGAATCGCATCATTCTCATCCGCGTGGTTATGACCATCATCATGCTGCTGGTCCTTGGCATCAGCGCCAGCCGAGCGAAGCTGGTCCCCGGGCGTTGGCAGGGATTCGTGGAGTGGGGCATTGAATACGTTCGTGACAAGATCGTCTATGAGGTCATGGGCGAACTGCGCGGCAAGCGTTACGTGCCGATGATCACCACGATCTTCTTCACGATCTTCTTCTTCAATCTGTGTGGCATCATCCCCGGCATGAACGTTGCGGCCACGGCCACGATCATGATGCCGCTGATCTTCGCCGCATGGACGTTTGTGCAGTATTGGATCGCCGCGTGCCGCGAGCAGGGCCTGATCAGCTACCTCAAGCAGGAATGCACCCCTCCCGGAGTGCCGTTCCCGGTGCTGATCCTGCTGGTGCCGATGCAGCTCATCGATATCCTGATCATCCGTCCGGCGTCGCTGACCCTGCGACTTCTGGCCAATATGATCGCCGGCCACCTGATCGTGGCGCTGTGCTTCTCCGCCACCCAGTTCTTCCTGATCATCACCGAGAACAAGATGATGATGGCCGCTGGCGTGGTCACCTTCGTGGGCGGCTTCATCATGACCCTGTTCGAGGCCTTCGTGGCCTACCTGCAGGCGTTCATCTTCGCCACGCTTTCCACGGTGTACATCAACATGAGCTACCCGGAGGAAGACTGATCCGAAGGGACGACGGGCATCGGGAACCGTTCACAAGATGGTGCCATGAGCCCGCTCGACAACACTTGATATTTCCAAATATCGAAGAATAATTCAAGATCGTATAACTGAACAGCATCCGCAGTTTTTGTTTCGTCGCGTACGGAACTGAAAGAAAGGAAACAACAATGGATCTCATCACTCTGGCTCAGGTGACCGGTAATCTGAGCGCCATCGGTTACGGCCTCGCCGCCATCGGCCCCGGCATCGGCGTCGGCATCGTCTTCGGCAAGGCCATCGAAGCCACCGCCCGCCAGCCTGAGCTGGGCGGCCGCATCCAGACCCTGATGTGGATCGGCTTCGGTCTGATCGAGTTCCTTGCCCTCCTCGGCTTCATCTCCGGCTTCATCTTCACCGCCTGATCCGCACTCGAAGATAACGAGATATTCATTATCAATACGAGTGAAAGGAGGCGGATATGGTGACAATGGCCGAAGGCGGAATCGATCTGTTCCTGCCGAAGTCCTATGACATTTTCTGGTCGACTGTCATCCTGATCATCGTCGCAATCTTCTTCTACAAGTTCTTCCTGCCGAAGTTCCAGGCGATCTTCGACGAGAGGACCGCGAAGATCGAAGGCGGCATGGCCAAGGCCGAAAAGGCCCAGGCCGAGGCTGACGCGGCGAAGAAGAAGTATGAGGACCAGCTGAACAACGCCCGCATCGACGCCGCCAAGATTCGCGACGACGCCCGCAGCGAAGCCACGCACATCATCGCCGACGCCCGTACCAAGGCCGAGGCCGATGCCGCGCAGATCACCGCGACCGCGCAGAAGTCCCTCGAGTCCCAGCAGCAGCAGGCTCTCGTGAGCCTGAAGGGCGAAGTCGGCGCACTGGCCACCGCGCTTGCCGGCAAGATCCTCGGCAACAAGCTGGCCGACACCGACGTGCAGTCCACGATGATCGATTCCATGCTCGACGAGCTCGACAAGCAGGATACCGGAAAGGCCGCCAAGTAATGGCGTCCGCACCGGTGCATCACGTGAACAAAGGCAGGAGGTGAAAATCCGATGTACGGAGAAACTTCATCCAGTTCGGTGAAGGCCGTGCTCGCGACCTATGGTCCCAAGCTGGACAAGGCCGGAGCGGTTGCGAGGACGGTCGGCGAAGAGCTGTTCGACTTCGCTGCCATTCTCGACGACAACCGTCAGCTCGAGCGCTCGCTCACCGATCCTTCGCGTTCCGCGGACGACAAGGCCAAGCTCGTGCATGCGATCCTTGCCGGCAAGGTGAGGCCGCTCACGCTCGAGATCGTCGAGTCGCTCGTGGCAAGCAACTGGAGCCGTCCGGCCGACATTGCGGATGCGACCGAGGATGTGGCCGTGGAAGCCATGCTGTGCGAGGCCGACTCGCGCGACAAGTGCTCCGCGGTGTCCATCCAGCTGTCCCAGCTGTCGTCCGCGCTGCTCAATCTGCCGGTCGTCCGTCAGCGACTGTCCGACTCGCACGCCGCGCCGGAAACCCGCGTCAAGTTCCTTGACACCCTGCTCAAGGGACAGGCTCTTGATCCGGTAACCGTAGCCCTGGCGGAGCACGCGACACGAGACCTGCGCAACCGTCGATACCTGTCGACGATCAACTGGCTGATCGATGTGGCCGCCGAACACCGCAACCGCTACATGGTTACGGTGACGAGCGCCGTTCCGCTGAAGGACGAGCAGTTCCAGAAGATCAAGGCCGTGTACTCGAAGAAGGTCGGTCGCAAGGTCTTCGTCAACAGCGTGGTCGATCCCAAGGTGCTCGGAGGCATGCGCATCCAGATGGGCTCGGAGGTCACCGACAACACTGTGGCGGCACAGCTGCAGAACCTCAAGCGCGCCGTGGCCTAGCCCGGTACGCCGTACGAACGAATAGACGTTCTTGAACAGAAACAAACAAAAGGAGTGATCAATGGCAGAATTGACCATCGATCCCGCGGCGATACGCCAGGCGCTCGACGACTTCGTCAAGTCCTACAAGCCGTCTGACACTCCGACCCAGGAGGTCGGAACCGTCAAGACGGCTGGTGATGGCATCGCGCACGTGGAGGGTCTCCCCGGCTGCATGGCCAACGAGCTGCTGACCTTTGAGGACGGCACGCTTGGTCTGGCATTCAACCTGGACGCCCGAGAAATCGGTGTGGTCGTCCTCGGTGACTTCGCCGGCATTGAAGAGGGACAGGAAGTGCGGCGCACCGGCGACGTGCTTTCCGTGCCGGTCGGTGACGGTTACCTTGGCCGTACCGTCGACCCGCTGGGCAAGCCGATCGACGGCCTTGGCGAGATCAAGGCCGAGGGTCGTCGAATCCTCGAGGCGCAGGCCCCTGACGTGATGCATCGTCACCCCGTCGACGAGCCGCTGTCGACCGGCCTCAAGGCCATCGACGCCATGACCCCGATCGGTCGTGGACAGCGCCAGCTCATCATCGGCGACCGCCAGACCGGTAAGACCGCCATCGCGATCGATACCATCATCAACCAGAAGGCCAACTGGGAATCCGGAGACCCGAAGAAGCAGGTCCGCTGCATCTACGTGGCCATCGGTCAGAAGGGCTCTACCATCGCGTCCGTGCGTCAGGCTCTGGAAGAGGCCGGCGCCATGGAGTACACCACGATCGTGGCCTCCCCGGCTTCCGATTCCGCTGGCTTCAAGTACATCGCCCCGTACACCGGCTCGGCCATCGGCCAGCACTGGATGTACCACGGCAAGCACGTGCTCATCGTCTTCGACGATCTATCGAAGCAGGCTGAAGCCTACCGTTCGATCTCGCTGCTGCTTCGTCGCCCGCCGGGGCGTGAGGCGTACCCGGGTGACGTCTTCTACCTGCATTCGCGTCTGCTCGAACGCTGCGCGAAGGTGTCCGATGATCTGGGCGGCGGTTCCATGACCGGTCTGCCGATCATCGAGACCAAGGCGAACGACGTTTCCGCGTACATTCCGACCAACGTCATTTCCATTACGGACGGCCAGATCTTCCTGCAGTCCGACCTGTTCAACGCCAACCAGCGTCCTGCCGTGGACGTCGGTATCTCCGTGTCCCGAGTCGGTGGCGCGGCGCAGACCAAGGCGCTGAAGAAGGTCTCCGGTACGCTGAAGATCTCGCTGGCACAGTACCGTTCGCTGGAATCCTTCGCCATGTTCGCGTCCGATCTGGATGCGGCGTCCAAGGCTCAGCTGAACCGTGGTGCGCACCTGACCGAGCTGCTGAAGCAGCCGCAGTACTCTCCGTACTCGATGGAGCAGGAAGTCGTGTCCGTGTGGGCCGGCACGCATGGCAAGCTCGACGACCTCGATCTGGTCGACGTGCTGCCGTTCGAGCACGGTCTGCTGGACTATGTCGATCACAACACCGACATCCTGAAGACCATCCGCGACACCGAGGACTTCACCGCCGACACCGAGAAGGCGCTGGAGAAGGCCGTTGACGAGTTCCGCAACACCTTCGTTCAGCACGACGGCACCCCGCTGGTGGCTGAGAAGCCCGTCGAGAAGACCGACACCCCTGTGGAACAGGAGAAGCTGGTCGCGCCGAAGGCCTCGACCAAGGAGGAGTAGTCCATGGCATCGCAACTCGCATATAAGGCGCGAATCGCCTCCACGTCGTCGTTGGAGAAGATCTTCAATGCGCAGGAGATGATCGCAAGCTCTCGCATTGCCAGGGCCCGTAACGTGGCCTTGGCCGCGAAGCCTTACTCCGATGCGATTTTCGATGCAGTCCAGGCTCTGGCCCAGCACACCCATATCTCGCATCCGATCGTGAGGAAGGACGAGGACAACTCGCGTGTGGCAGTCCTCGCCCTCACGGCGGATCGAGGTATGGCCGGTGCATACACCTCTTCGATCATTCGTGAAACGGAGAGCCTGCTGGCCAAGCTTGACGACAAGGGCAAGAAGCCCGAGCTTTATGTCTACGGCCGTCGTGGCGTCACGTACTACAAGTACCGTGGCCGCGACGTGCGAGGCACTTGGGAAGGCAATTCCGACGCCCCCGGCGTCGAAGTCGCCGAAGAGATCTCCAAGGCCCTGCTCGATGCCTACATGAAGCCGGCCGACGAAGGCGGCGTGAGCGAACTCTACGTCGTGTTCACCGAATTCGTGAACATGGTCGTACAGAAGGTGCGCATCCTCAGGATGCTGCCGGTGGAGATCGTCAGCGCCGAGGATGAGCAGACCGAGGGTACCAACGTGCCCGAGGCCCAGCCGCTCTACAGTTTCGAGCCCAGTCGTGACGAGGTCCTCGATCGAGTCCTTCCGAAGTACGTGCAGTCGCGCATCCACGAGTGCCTGCTCACCAGCGCGGCATCGGAGACGGCAAGCCGGCAGAACGCCATGCACACCGCCACCGACAACGCCCGCAATCTGATCGACGAACTGACCCGTAAGCTCAACGCCACGCGTCAGGCAGCGATCACGCAGGAGCTTACAGAAATCATCGGTTCCGCCGATGCATTGAATAACGAGAAAGAATAGGAACGCCATGGCAGAAAGTAATGTAGCTGCGGCAACGGCAGCCGAGGTCGACGCCTCGGCAGCCTCGCAGGGCCGCATTGTTCGTGTCCAAGGCTCGGTTATCGATATTGAGTTCCCGGTGGGTCACCTGCCCGATATCTATAACGCCTTGACTGTGGAGATCGCCGCGGTGGGTTCCACCGAAGGCGAGACCAGCCACACGATCATGCTCGAGGTCGAACAGCACCTCGGCGACTCCACCGTGCGCGCCGTCGCTCTGAAGCCTACGGACGGTCTGGTCCGCGGCGCCAGCGTGACCGACACGGGCGGTCCGATCGAGGTCCCGGTCGGCGATGTGACCAAGGGACATGTGTTCGACGTCTCCGGCCGCATCCTGAACCAGAAGCCGGATGAGAAGATCGAGGTCAAGGAGCGTTGGGGCATCCACCGCAACCCGCCGGCATTCGATCAGCTGGAGTCCAAGACCCAGATGTTCGAGACGGGCATCAAGGTCATCGATCTTCTGACCCCGTACGTGCAGGGTGGCAAGATCGGTCTGTTCGGCGGCGCAGGCGTCGGCAAGACCGTGCTGATCCAGGAGATGATTCAGCGAGTCGCACAGAACCACGGTGGTGTGTCCGTGTTCGCCGGCGTCGGTGAGCGTACCCGTGAGGGTAACGATCTGATCGGCGAGATGGACGAGGCTGGCGTGCTCGAGAAGACCGCTCTGGTCTTCGGCCAGATGGATGAGCCGCCGGGAACGCGTCTGCGCGTGCCGCTGACCGCTCTGACGATGGCTGAGTACTTCCGCGACGTGCAGAACCAGGACGTGCTGCTCTTCATCGACAACATCTTCCGCTTCACCCAGGCGGGTTCCGAGGTGTCCACGCTGCTCGGCCGTATGCCGTCCGCAGTGGGTTACCAGCCGAACCTGGCGGATGAGATGGGTTCGCTGCAGGAGCGAATCACGTCGACCCGTGGTCACTCCATCACTTCGCTGCAGGCCATCTACGTGCCGGCTGATGATTACACCGACCCGGCGCCTGCCACGACCTTCGCCCACCTCGACGCGACCACCGAGCTTTCCCGTGAGATCGCCTCGAAGGGTATCTACCCGGCCGTGGACCCGCTGGCCTCCACCTCGCGAATCCTTGATCCGCGTTACGTCGGTCAGGACCACTACGAGACCGCCAACCGTGTCAAGGCGATTCTGCAGCGTAACAAGGAGCTGCAGGACATCATCGCCCTGATCGGTATCGACGAGCTCGGCGAAGAGGACAAGACCACCGTCAACCGTGCCCGTAAGATCGAGCAGTTCCTCGGTCAGAACTTCTACGTGGCCGAGAAGTTCACCGGTCGTCCCGGCTCCTACGTGTCGAAGGACGAAACCGTCGAGGCGTTCAAGCGCATCTGCGACGGCGTGTACGACGATGTTCCGGAGCAGGCGTTCTCCGGCATCGGCGGCATCGACGACCTCGAGGAGAAGTGGCACAACATGCAGAAGGAGTTCGCGGCCTGATGGCAGCGACCGACAAGCCCACCATCCAGGTGAACATCGTGGCCGCCGACCGCCCTGTGTGGTCGGGGACCGCGGTGCAGATCAGCATTCCGGCTTCCGAGGGTTCCATGGGTATCCTCGCCGACCACGAGCCGGTTATGACCGCCACCAAGGACGGGCTGATCAAGGTCATCCAGCCGAACGGCAAAACGCTCGGCTTCGAGGTGACCGACGGCTTCATCTCCTTCGATTCCAACAAGCTCACCGTGGCCGTGGAGACCTGCAAGGACGGCGTTGATCTCAACGCCTCGTCCGCCGAGTAGGTGTCCGTCGCGCCTCGCGCGTGACTTGTGATACGCATCAGGGTGTGCGGCCGAGTAATCGGTTGCACACCCTTTTCATATCCGTCGTGTGGAGTCATCATGTGGAGTCACCCACGCCGGACTTATCCACGCTAAACCTATCCAAATTCCATATTCTGACCCTTGCCCACATACCGTACATCCCCCTTCCTTAGTGTGATCACACTAAAAAACTGGGTTGTTGGAATTTCAACGTTTTGCGGGGGTGATGCGTTAGTGTGAGCTCACACTAACGGGTGGGGGAGATCGGGGGGCGCGGTCAGAGGCTTCGTTATTCTGTGCTGTATGCGTATTATCGTCGCCGACTGCTCGGCCGAATACTCCGGCCGACTCAATGCCTCACTGCCGCAAGCCAAACGTGTGATCCTGACCAAGGCGGATTCCAGCTGTCTGATCTTCTCCGAACTGGGATCGTATAAGCCGCTTAATTGGATGGCCGCACCGTGCAAGATCAAGGAGATCGATCTTGACGATGCGGATAATGACGTCGTTGACGATGATGATGAATTCGCTGCGCCGAAGCCCATTCGTCAGCTGCGGGTGACGGCGGACAAGTCGTCGGACGTGCTGGTCGTGACGCTGTACCGTGTGTATTCCGACCAGTCGTTTGATCTGGGGGAGGACCCGGGGCTGGTCAAGGATGGCGTGGAGGATCATCTGCAGCAGTATCTGGCTGAGCAGATTGAACGGATCGGCGCGGGTGCCAAGTTGATTCGTCGTGAATATCCGACCGCGATCGGTCCGGTTGACATCATGGCGGTGGATGCCGACGGCGTGCATGTGGCGATTGAGATCAAACGGCATGGCGGCATCGATGGTGTGGAGCAGTTGACGCGCTATTGCAAGCTGCTGAATCGTGATCCGTTGCTGGCGCCGGTCCGTGGCATCTTCGCCGCGCAGACCATCACGCCTCAGGCGCAGGTACTGGCCAAGGATCGTGGTTTCGACTGCCTGATTCTGGATTACGACGATATGAAAAGCACCGAATCCGATGAACTCCGCCTGTTCTAGCCAGTCGTCGAACCTTCCGTAACGCCGACGACACTAGTTTTGTGAGTGGAATTGGGTGGGGGACGCGTGTGTCGTCAAGGCGCGGAAGGTGAAGGCGTACGACGGTACGTCGAACCTTCCGTAACGCCGACGACACTCCGTCCCCCACCCAATTCGCTAATAAGCGGCGAGGATGTCTACCACAAACACCAACGTCGAGTTTGCCGGGATGCCGTTCTGTTCGGTGGAGCCGTAGGCGAGGTCCGGGGGGATGATGAGGAGGACCTGGGAGCCGACGGTCTGGCCGGCGAGGCCTTGCTTCCAGCCTTTGATGACCTGGTCGAGGGAGAAGTCGCTGGCGGCGCCGCGATCCCAGGAGGAGTCGAACTGTTTGCCGGTGCTGGCGACCCAGCCGGTGTAGTGGGCGCTGACGGTGTCGGTGTCCTTGACTTCCTGGCCGGTGCCTTTGATGAGGGTCTGGACGACGAGCTGGTCACCGGGCTTGTAGTTGTTCATGTCTAGGGAGGGCTTGCCGTCCTTGTCGAGGGTGACTTTGGGGAGATCGGCGGGGATGTCGGTCACTTTGTCGCCGGTGGCGCGGGTGAGTGACTTGGACTTGGAGACGACGGTGAGGGCGATGATGTATTTGGTGGCGGTGGCGGTGGTGACGCCGTCGGAGCTGGAGGAGGCGGTGGGTGAGGAGGATGAGCTGTCGTCGAAGCCGAAGGCGATGGTGGTGTTGACCTTCTTGCCCTTGAAGAGGTCGTAGTATTCCTGGTTGATGGCGCTGGTGTTCATGACCATGGAGCATTCGGGGGAGTTGGTGGTCCAGGTGTTGGCGTTGTCGAGTTGCTTGCCGGTCTGGGCGTCGTAGGCGATTTGCTGGACGCAGAGTCGGTCGCCATCTTCGATGGTGTCGCCGTTGCCCTTCTGGAGGATCTGGTAGCTGTAGTTTTTGACGTCCAGCGGGGCTTTGAAGGAGATTGTGGGTTCCTTGCCGAGTTCACCTTCGGCGGAGATGCCGGTCATGGCGGTGAGTTTGGTGGAGGATGATGCCGATGAGGAGCTGCTTGACTTGTCGGTGGAGTCGGAGTCGCTGGAGCCGCATGCGGACAGGGAGAGGCCCAGCGCAACGGTGCAGGCCAGGGCGATTGCGCGACGTGCGCGCTGACGGATGTTGGATTGGAAATCACGCATGATCCCTACTGTATCGGCATTTCCTGACTGTAATAAGCGGTGGCTTGTAGAATGGCAATCAATATGAGTGATACGAACCTGCAGAATCAGGATGACGAATCGTCCAAGGACGTGAAGGGGCCGGCCGGGCAGAAGGTCGGTGGTTCGACTGTGCCTGAACGACGTGAGAAGGCGTCGCTTGCTGAGTTGGACCTGTTTAAATTCATGCCGCATCGCAAAACCGATGATGCGGATTCCGACGATGACACTGATCCCAATGGGGTTGCCGCAGTCTCTGAATCGACGGATACGTCGACGGATACCGTGGCCATCGCCGAACCGGTTGTGGTGGCGGATGCCGAGTCTGGATCCGTCGATGCGGAGAACGGTGCTGATGATGTGGCGGAGAACGTTTCCGTTACGGGCACGACGGATGCCGATGCCAACGGTGCTGATGCCGCCGTTATCGCTACGGACGTCACGGATCCGACCGTTGGCACTGCTGACGCCACGGATGCGAACGAATCCGAGGATGACGAGAATCTGGATCCGGAGGAGATCGCCAAGCGCAAGCATCGTCGTCATGTGAAGATCATGCGTGGCATCGTCACGCCGGTGCTGGGGGTGCTGGCCATCATCGCCTTCGTGTTCGGCGGGCTCAATGCGACCATCTGGAAGCCGAACCCGCACGTCACCGTGTCCACTGGAACACTGTCGACGAATTATGTGGTCACCGATCCGGGCGTGCTGGCCCTTGCCGACAACACCGTGGATATCAGCGCTACTGCGGCGTCCGGCGATCAGGTGTGCATTGCGGTCACGTCGGCGCGTGACGCCACCGGCTGGCTGTCCGGTCAGAAGTACACGCGTGTGAACGGTCTGGCCACGTGGCAGAGCTTCACCACGCAGACGTCGTCGACCAAGGACTCCGGCGATACCGGAACCGTGGCGTTCGCCGACTCCGATATGTGGGAGCAGGTCTCGTGCAACAACGACAAGACCACGCTGCAGTGGAAGGGCGATGGCGGCGATCGTGTGATTCTTGTCAGCGCTCAGGGTGCCGATCCGAAGGCAAACACCAAGCTTGACTTCACGATGAGCTGGACTCGCGCCACGGTGCCGGACTTCGCCATGCCGTTCTTCTTCGTGGGTGGTCTGCTTACCGTGATGGCCATTCTCGCCGCGACGCTGTTCTCGTTGGAAGGCCACCGTCGTCGGAAGAGGAAGACGCTGGAGAATGCGCACGTGACTGCGCTCACCGAAGAGGAGATGCTCGATCAGGACGGCAAGCCGCATTGGATGCATGCCGGATCCGAGCCGCCGTCGCCGGAACGCAGCCGACGTCGTGAACGTCGTGAGCGTCGACGCCGTCATCATTCGCATCGCAGGGAGGCAGTCGAGGAGGAACTGCGCGAGGAGCACGAAGCCGAAGGCCCGGAAGTGCTTGACGTCACGTCGGTCAATCTGTTGCAGCAGAACACGCCTGCGGTGAGCACCGACGAACTGCAGGAGTACTTCGCGCGTCTGGCCGCCGAGAACGCGGCGAACGCCGAAGCGGCGGATACCGCAGCCGATACCGACGGCGCGGACACCGCTACCAACAACGACACCAACCCAGGCAATGACGATACCGACGGCACGAAGGAGGCCAAGTGATGAGAAAATCCACAATCGTACGCATCACCGCGGCCGCGCTTACCGTGGCCATGCTACCCGCGCTCGCGGCCTGCAGCGAAACCGTGCCGAAGGTGACCGCCACCACATCCGCTACCGATGCTCCGGTGCTGACCGAGGCCCAGGAACAAAATCTACGCGGCAAGATCCTCGACGTGCTCAAGAAGGCGGACGACGCCAAGGACGCGAATGCGCTCTCCGAGCGTGTGGAGGGCCCGGAGCTTGAAGTGCGTTCCAGCCAGCTCACCATCGCGCAGGCCACCGGCAATCTTGATCCGCATGCGACCATCCCCGACAAGATCAGCCAGACGGTGATCCCCACGGATTCCAGCTGGCCCAGGTCGGTCTTCACGATCACCACCACCACTGACGACCAGCAGTCGCAGCGTCTGCTGGTGTTCAATCAGGACAGTGCGCGTAGCAACTACAAGCTGTGGGGGCTGGTTCGTCTGTTCCAGGGCGCTCAGCTGCCCGCATTCGAGGTGCCCAAGCTGGGCTCGAAGATGGGTGACGTGGACGATTCCGGACTGGTGAGCACTCCGGCCGACGCCGTGGCGCATTATGCCGATGTGCTGCAGAACGGCGGCAACAGCAAGTACGCGGGTGATTTCAACGACGACCAGCTGCGCAACGATCTCGCCTCGCTCACCGCCACGGTGCAGAAGGGCATCGAGGCGAATGCCGGAACCCAGTCGCAGACGTTCACTGTGCAGCCGGACCAGATCAAGATCATGCGTGCGGCCCGCGGCGGCGATCTGGTGGTGGCGCAGATCAATTCCGAATGGACCCGTACCGCCGGCGAGGGGCGCGAATCGCTGCCTGCTTCGGATGCGGAGAAGGCGCTGTTCGGTGGTGGTACGGCCACCAGCAGCATGAAGGTCACCTATGTGAACGTGGTGGCCCTGTTCATTCCCACGTCGGATTCCGGCGAGAAGATCCAGGCCGTGGGTGCCGAGCGTCAGCCGATCAAGGTCGAGGCTCAGTAACGACGGCACGACGCGCAAACGTGTGAACGCGTGAACGCGCGCGAGAACGTAATCGTACATACAGCAGCACAGTAAGGAGTAGCGATGGCGGACAAGAAGCCGTTCAATCCGGGTATTTCGTTGGCGGGGGCCGTGGATCTGGAGGCCCTCAAGCACAAGGTGGACGCCGAGGCCGGGCAGGCCGGGGGAGCGCCCGCGGCCGGCGGATATGTGATCGATACCGATGAGAGCACCTTCCAGGCCATGGTGCAGACTTCGGCCACGTTCCCGATCCTGCTGTTGCTGTGGGTCACCGATGACGATCGGTGCTTCGGCATCGCACGCAAGCTTGGCGAGACCGTGAACAAGCTGGAGGGTAAGATCCAGTTGTCCCGTATCGACATCGCCAAGAGCCCGACCATCGCTCAGGCATTGCAGGCGCAGGGCGCTCCGGCCCTGTACGGTCTGATCGGCGGCCGTCCGATGCCGATTCTGCAGGGTGTGCCTTCCGATGCGGAACTCAATCAGATTGTGGAGCAGCTTATTCCGCAGCTCATTCAGATGGCCCAGCAGGCCGGCGTGACCGGTACCGCTCCGTATCAGGAGGGAGCTGCCGGAGATGGCGCCGCAACCGCGCCAGAGTCGAAGGCCATTCCGGAATCGCATGCCAAGGCTCACCAGCTTGCCCAGGAGGGCGACTACGCCGGTGCCGCCGCGGAATACGCCAAGCTCATGGAGGCCGATCCGCATGATGTGCGTGCGGCCCGCGAACATGCCAAGGCACTGCTGCTCGATCGTTCCGGTTCGGCTGACGTGCGCGTGGTGCGCGCGGCTGCCGCCGAGTCCCCGGATGACGTGGAGGCGCAGCTTGCCGTCGCCGACATCGATATGATCGGCGGTCAGATTCAGGATGCGTTCGATCGTCTGCTTGACTTCCTCGCCGGTCACAAGGCCGATGTGGAGCCGGTGCGCAAGCGTCTGCTGGAGTACTTCTCCATTCCGGACGAGAAGGATCCTCGCGTCGCCCGCGCCCGCAGGCGTCTGGCCACGTTGATGTACTGAAAGTAGTTACTCGTAGCGGTTTTCACCGAACAGTTGGGAGTATTGGGCTCCGTCGCGGTGCAGTCCGGCGAGAAAATCATCCCGCCAGGTGATGAACGGCCGTGACGCGAGCCCATCGTTGTAGAAACGATGATCGTCGGTCACTTCGGTTGTGCAGAACGAGGGAATCAGCAGGTTCGTCACCGGACTTGAGCGCTCCACCTTCGCCACGATCAGACCGGCGTTGTTCGCGCCGAACACGTCGATGTTCCATCCATCCTCGTCGATCCACACACTGTAGCGGTTCTTGATGATCGGCGTACCCCCGCGCAGTATCATCTCCGCGGCGATGTCGGCGTCCACCGTGCGCTCGGCCTCGTATCGCGTACCGCTCACCGGCGACCCCAATACCGTGATGTACGCCTCACGAAACGCCTCACGATGCTGCATCAGCGTGGTCAGTCCATCCGTCTGGGAGCCCATCGGCACACGAACGCCCCGCGCCTGCACGCGCAAACGCAACGCAAATCCATCCTGATGCAGAAAATAACTCTGCACCATAAGCAGGGGAGCGTCGCCGTCATCGCATTCGTCGGGAAACTCCCGGCAATAGAATCGACGCTCGTATTCGAATTCATCCACCATGGCACCATCGTAACGAAAATCAAACGACGATGAAAGCGATGCAACCGCTGTCGCACCTGTCGGCATTGATGTATCTGGCGCAAATTCGCCGATAACGGCAGGTAACGGCCGGTAACAGGATGGAAACCGCGCGAACGTAGAGTATTTGCGTTTTTGTAAAGGAGCTCAATTTATGCATATTGAGAAGAAGTTCGGCGTCGCCGTGATGCGGCGCGCTTCGCAGTGGCGAACGATGGTCGGCATGATGCTGGCCATGCTGCTGTGCGTGGCCGGCCTTGGCTCCCTCGGAGTCTCCACGGTGAACGCCGCCGAAGATACGGCCGCAACCACGACGACCACGACCGCAGGAAACGCCGCGGCCGTCAAGGGCAAGACCTTCAAGATCGCGACCGACACCACATTCGCGCCATTCGAATTCCGTGATTCCAGCGGACAGATGGTCGGCATCGACATGGATATGCTCCGTGCGATCGCCAAGGATCAGGGCTTCGAGGTGGAGATCCAGTCGCTCGGCTTCAACGCCGCACTGCAGGCGCTGTCGTCCGGACAGGCCGACGGCGTGATCGCCGGCATGTCGATCACCGACGAACGCAAGGCCGTCTATGATTTCTCCGACCCGTACTTCGAATCGGGCGTGCAGATGGCCATCGCCAAGAACAATGACGAGATCAAGGGATATGAGGATCTCAAGGGCAAGACCGTTGTAGCCAAAACCGGTGCCGAGGGTGAGACCTTCGCCAAGAAAAACGCGAAGAAGTACGGCTACACCGTCAAGTCCGTCGACCAGTCGGCCACCATGTACGAAATGGTCAAGTCCGGCAACGCGGACGCCGTGGTCGACGACTACCCGGTGCTCGCCTACGGCATCACGCAGGGCAATGGCCTGAAGACCGTCACCCCCAAGGTGCCCGGAGGCTCCTACGGGTTCGCCGTCAACAAGGGACAGAACGCCGACCTGCTCGCCGCGTTCAACGCGGGTCTCGCCAATCTGAAGCAGTCCGGAGAGTACGACAAGATCCTCGCCAAGTACCTCGGCGAGAACGGTACCGCCAACACTGCCAACGCCAATGCATCGGGTGCCAAGAAGAGCTTCCTCGATCTGGCCAAGGATTCGTTCCCCGCACTGATGATCGGTCTGAAGAACACACTGCTCATCACCGCGATCTCCTTCGTGATCGCGCTTGTGCTCGGCATCGTGCTCGGCCTGATGCGCGTGGCCCCCAACCCGGTGCTTTCTTGGATCGCCCGCGTATACGTGGCCATCTTCCGCGGCACGCCGATCCTGGTGTGGGCGTTCTTCTTCTACTTTGGCATTCCGCAGCTCATCGGCCACAGCATCAACATCTGGGTGGCCGGCGCGCTCACGCTGTCGCTCAACTCCGGCGCCTACCTGGTGGAGATCGTGCGCGGTGCCATTGAATCCGTGAACAAGGGACAGATGGAGGGCGCCCGCTCGCTCGGCCTGAACTACAACCAAGCGATGCGCAAGGTGATCCTGCCGCAGGCGGTGAAGATCGGCACCCCCGCCATCATCAACCAGCTGGTCATCATGCTCAAGGACTCCTCGCTGCTGCTGGCCATCGGCTTCGGCGAACTGCTCTATCAGGCCCAGCAGATCTACGCGGCCAACTTCCGCGTCACCGAGACGCTGCTCATGGTCGGCGTGATCTACTTCGTGGCGATCACCCTGCTCACCTGGCTCGCCAACATCGTTGATCGGAGGATGAACAAGCGATGAGTGAAGCAACCAACACGAACACTGTTACCACGGCTGCCGACGCTACGGCTGCCGAAGTCGCCGCTGCCGATACCACCACTGCCGACGTCGTCATCGACGTGAAGGACCTGCGCAAGAGCTTCGGCGGCAACGAGGTGCTCAAGGGCATCAACTGCCAGGTGCACGCGGGCGAGGTCATCTCGATCATCGGCCCGTCCGGTGCCGGCAAGTCCACGTTCCTGCGCTGCCTCAACGGCCTCGATACGCCGTCGTCCGGATCGATCGTGGTGCTCGGCAACGACATCGCCGATCCGAAGACCGACATCGACAAGACGCGCGAACACATCGGCATGGTGTTCCAGCACTTCAACCTGTTCCCTAACATGACCGTGGCGGAGAACATCATGCTGGCACCCACGCTCATCAAGAAGGTGCCCGCCGACAAGGCGCGCGCCCGTGCGCTTGAACTGCTGCGTATGGTGGGGCTTGAGGAGAAGATCGACGCCAACCCCGACTCGCTGTCCGGCGGTCAGAAGCAGCGTGTGGCCATCGCGCGCTCGCTGGCCATGGATCCGCAGATCATGCTGTTCGACGAGGCAACGTCCGCGCTCGACCCGGAGATGGTGGGCGACGTGCTGCAGGTGATCCGCGACCTTGCCAGGAAGGGCATGACCATGCTGCTGGTGACGCATGAGATGGCGTTCGCCCGCGAGGTTTCCACGCGCGTGATCTTCACCGACGCCGGCGTGATCGAGGAGGAGGGCACTCCGGAGCAGATCTTCGGCAATCCGCAGAGTCCGCGTCTGCGTTCGTTCCTGTCGAAGGTGCTGTAGTGCTGTTGTAGGTGCTGTAGTGCTGTAGCGCTGATATAGCCTGGCGCTTATGTCTCATATGCGCGTGAATCATGAGATACTGACGTACTCGTGATTCGCGCGTTTTCATTATGGTCTTGATTATGGTCAGGCGTGACCGCCCATGACCGCCAATTGCGTCCTATGACAATCCCGGCATTAGTCGAGGATGCGTGTACACTAGTGGGGTGCGTGTTTTACGGGTGCTGCCCGTGAAACGGACTCGGGTTCGTAGCTCAGTGGATAGAGCGTCTGTCTCCGGAACAGAAGGTCGTGGGTTCGATCCCCATCGAGCCCACCAGTGCAAGGCTTCATATCGTTGATATGAGGCCTTTTGTCGTATCTGGGGCGTATCTGGGTATGGACTACGTAAAGAAAAAACGCGCCTTCTGTCGTCGTGATCGAATGCCGGGCGTTTGGGGATACCGGCCGGCCGATCGCCGTACAATGCGGAACCATACCGGCGTTGGCCGCCGGCCTGTCGGGGACGTTGCCCGGTGCCATTCGGTGCCATCGGTGGGCGGCGGTCGAACGTAATCACATCATCAGACCACAGGAGTCGAAGGAGAACATCATGGTAGACAAGCTTGAAGAGGTTGCGACCGCATACTCTCCGGCCGCGCTCGGCGCATACAGCCAGGCGGTGAAGGCGAACGGATTCGTGTTCGTCTCCGGTCAGCTCGGCATCGACCCGCACACCGGCGAACTGGCCGGCACCTCCGCTGGTGAACAGACCGCGCAGGCCCTCAGGAACATCAAGCACATTCTCGACGCGGCCGGCAGCGGCATCGAGAACATCGTGCGCGCCACCATCTACATGAAGAACGTGGACGATTTCAAGGAGATCGACGGCGAGTACGCCAAGGTGTTCATCGGCTCGGTCAAGCCCGCGCGCGTGGCCTTCGGCGGTAACAACATCCCCAAGGGCGCGCTGGTGGAGATCGACGCCATTGCCGTGCTCAACGACGCCGAATAATGACACGAATGGCATGATCGATCGTGGTTCAGGCGGTCTCGTGTTTTCCGATCGGATGATCGGATGGTCGACGGTTGGATGATCAACGACGACTGGGCGGCTTGATACGACCTGACCTGATACGACCTGATAGGGGTGGACGCGGCGGATCCGGACCATATTGCTGTCGGGTTCGCCGCGGAAAGCCTACAATGCAACCATGTTTCTCGTATTGATCGGCGTACTCGCATGCATCGCGGCGGCAGTGCTGACGCTGGGGCTGCGACTGATGCGGGCGAAGACGCGGGTGCCCGTATATCCATTGGGTCTGGCGCTCGCCGTGGTGGGCGGAGTCGCCACGGTCGCGTTCGTGGCCATCTTTTTGATCTATGGCATTTCCGCGTTGATGTGATCTGCGTGATCGCGTGATCGCAGCACGTGTGCTGTTCCATTGTCCCGTTCGCTTTGGTTGGGCGGATTATTGTTTTTGGATGGGTTGCGGTAGTCTGCTGGGGTGAAGAACGCAGAACCGCGCACTATGGAGCCCGAAGCCACCGGGCTGGAACGCAAGATGGAATCCCGGCATCTGACCATGATCTCGCTTGGCGGCGTGATCGGCACCGGACTGTTCCTCAGCTCCGGATACACGATCCATCAGGCCGGACCGCTCGGCGCGATCATCGCCTACGCCATCGGATCGCTGCTCGTCTACTTCGTCATGCTGTGCCTAGGCGAACTGTCCGTGGCCATGCCGTACGCCGGCAGCTTCCACCTGTACGCCAACCGGTTCATCGGCCCCGGCACCGCGTTCACCATCGCCATTTTGTATTGGCTGAACTGGGCGGTGGCGCTCGCCTCCGAATTCACGGCGGCCGGTCTGCTCATGCAACGATGGTTCCCCGGCAGCCCCACATGGATGTGGAGCGCTATTTTCATTGCCGTGGTGTTCGCGTTGAATATCCTGTCCGTGCGGCTGTACGGCGAATCCGAATTCTGGTTCGCCTCGATCAAGGTGTTCGCCATCGTCGCGTTCATCATCATCGGCCTGCTGGCCATATTCGGCGCGATTCCGATCTCCGGCTACGATTCCGCGCCCCTGTTCGGCAATTTCGTCTCTGACGGATGGTTCCCCAACGGCATCGCGCCGATCTTCTCCACGCTGCTGACCGTGGTCTTCGCCTTCTCCGGAACCGAAGTGGTCGGCGTGGCCGCGGGGGAGACGCGCGATCCGGGCTCGGCCATCCCCAAGGCCGTGCACACCACCGTGCTGAGGCTCGCCATCTTCTTCATCGGATCGATCGCCGTGATGGCCGCGCTCATCCCGTGGCACAAGTCCGGCGTGGACACCAGTCCGTTCGTGCTCGTGTTCCAGTCGATCGGCATGCCGTTCGCCGGCGACATAATGAACTTCGTGGTGCTTACTGCTGTCCTGTCCGCGGCGAATTCCGGCCTGTACGTGTGCTCGCGCATGGTGTGGTCGCTGGCCAAGGAGCGCATGATCCCAGTCGGGCTTGCGAAGACCAATTTCCGTGGAGTGCCCGTATTCGCGGTGATGTTCAGTATGGCGGGCAGTCTGCTCGCGCTGCTCTCGTCCGTGGTGGCGGCCAGCACCGTGTATCTGGCGCTGGTGGCGGTCTCCGGATTGGCGACGATCGTGGTCTGGGCGTCCGTGGCCGTATGCCAGATCAGATTCCGTCGGCAGTGGACGGCCGAGGGGCACAGCGTGGATGAGCTTGGATATCGGGCTCCCGGCTACCCGTTCGTGCCGTGGGCCGCGATCGTGATGTGCGCGCTTGCGCTGGTGCTGGTGGTGTTCGACGAATCGCAGCGATCCACGCTGTATTACATGATTCCGTTCGTCGGTCTCTGCTACGCCTTCTACTATGCGCGCGAGGCCTGGCGAAGGAAGCACGGTGCGCAGGGCGACAACAACTAGGTAACCGTTCCGTTGGTGTTGGTGTTGGTGTTGGTGCGGTCTGCGGCGCGTCGGTGACCAAGGCACGTTCCGGCGTGTGCGTTCGGCGTGTTCCAAGGAACGTCAGCGCTCTCGGTAGACTTTGAAGAATGAGTCCTGAAGCGCTTAGTGAACTGATTTCCGCAATTGCACACGACCTCGCCGCAGCCGGTACCGCCGGCGAGCTGACCGACGACCTGATTCCCCCGATCGAAAAGATCACCGTCATGCGTCCGAAGGATCGTGCGCACGGCGACTGGGCCAGCAACATCGCCATGCAGCTGGCCAAGAAGGCCGGCATGAAGCCCCGCGACCTGGCCGAACTGTTCGTCCCCGAACTCGAGAAGAACACGGGCATCAAGTCCGTGGAGATTGCTGGCCCCGGCTTCATCAACATCACGCTTGATTCCGCGTCCGCAGCCGGCGTGGTCGACACCGTGCTCGAGCAGGGCGCCGACTTCGGCCGCAACGAGCATCTGGCCGGCAAGACCCTCAACCTTGAGTTCGTCTCCGCCAACCCCACGGGCCCGATCCACATCGGTGGCACCCGCTGGGCGGCCGTCGGCGACTCCATGGCCCGTGTGCTCGAAGCCAACGGCGCCAAGGTGGTGCGCGAATACTACTTCAACGATCACGGCGAGCAGATCAACCGCTTCGCCCGTTCCCTCGTGGCAGCGGCCCACGGCGAGGAGACCCCGGCCGACGGCTACAAGGGTGCCTACATCGACGAGATCGCCCAGCGTGTGATCGACGAGGCCAAGGCCGACGGCGTGGACGTGCTCGACCTGCCGCGCGTGACCGCCGAGGACGGCTCCGAAGGCGATTCCGTGCAGCGCGAGGAGTTCCGCAAGCGCGCCGTGCCGATGATGTTCGCCGAGATCAAGGATTCCATGAAGGAATTCCGCGTGGACTTCGACGTATGGTTCCACGAGAACAGCCTGTACATCGACGGCGAGGTGGAGAAGGCCATCGCCGAACTGCGCGAGCGCGGCGACATCTATGAGAAGGACGGTGCCACCTGGTTCGCGTCCACCAAGCACGGTGACGACAAGGACCGCGTGATCATCAAGTCCGACGGCAACGCCGCGTACTTCGCTGCCGACATCGCCTACTACCGCAACAAGCGTCACCGCATCCTCAACCCGGCCGACGTGGCCATCTACATGCTCGGTGCCGATCATCACGGCTACATCGGCCGCATGATGGCCATGTGCGCCGCGTTCGGTGATGAGCCGGGCGTGAACATGCAGATCCTCATCGGTCAGCTGGTCAACGTGATGAAGGATGGCAAGCCCGTGCGCATGTCCAAGCGCGCCGGCAACGTCGTGACGCTCGACGACCTCGTGGATGCCGTGGGCGTGGACGCCGCCCGCTACTCGCTGGCCCGTACCGACTACAACCAGAGCGTGGACATCGACCTCGACCTGCTCTCCAGCCACACCAACGAGAACCCGGTGTACTACGTGCAGTACGCGCACGCCCGCAGCTGCAACGTGGACCGCAACGCGGCCGCCGCCGGTGTGACCACCGAGGGTGCCGACCTGTCCCTGCTCGACACCGAGGCCGACGGCGACCTGATCGCCGCGCTTGCCCAGTACCCGAGCATGGTCGCCACCGCCGGCGACGGTCGCGCGCCGCACCGCGTGGCCCACTATCTCGAGGATCTGGCCGGCCGCTACCACAAGTGGTATGCCGCCGAGCGCGTGGCCCCGATGGCCCTGACCGACGCCGAGCAGCGTCTGCCGGAAGCCGAGCGCGCCGCCCTCGAGATTGCCAAGAACCCGGAGCTGGCACGTGCCGCCGCCCGCCTGCGTCTCAACGACGCCGCCCGCCAGGTGATCGCCAACGGTCTTGATCTCCTCGGCGTCACCGCTCCGGAAAAGATGTGATCCCGACCGAAACCACACTCGAATCTGGGTATAACCGGACCGAAGTCTGGGTATACCCGGACTCCAAAATCTGACTCTGGGTATATCCATGTCACGAAGCCGGCAACAAGTCGGTCCTCATGACATGGATATACCCAGAGTCGTTGATATGGGCCGGTTTGACCCAGAGATATTGGTCTGGTCATACCCAGAGTCGTTGATATGAACCGGCTGATCTGGACGATGGTCACGGGAATGCCGACGACTCTGGCAGAATGTGAACCGTATTGCGCATGCGGACATGCGCATCCGGCACGAATCATGAATGGAGAGACGATGAGCGGAAAGACTGCGGAACAGGACGTTGCACTCGGCACGGGCATCACGCCGATCTGGCCGGCGGCCACCACGATCAACGACGACGGGGCCATCGAATTCCACGGCCGTACCGTAGCATCACTGCTCGACGAATTCGGTTCCCCGCTCTACCTGATCGACACCGACGAGGTCGCCGCCCGCGCCCGCTATTTCGTACGCGCGGCCGCCGACGCCTTCAACAACTCCACCACGCACGTCAGCTTCGCCGGCAAGGCGTTCCTCTCCAAGCGCGTGGTACGCGAGGTCATCGACGCCGGCATGCTCGTCGACACCTGCACCATGGGTGAGATGCGTATCGCGCTCGCCGCCGGTGCCCCCGGCCGTCGCCTCGTGCTGCACGGCAACAACAAATCCGACGCCGAAATCGAACTGGCCGTGGAGAACGGATTCGCCAAGATCGTCATCGATTCGGCCGACGAGCCCGAGCGCATCGCCCGCATCGCCCACCGACTCGGCAAGCGGGCCAAGGTGATGCTGCGCGTGACCTCCGGCATCCACGCCGGCGGCCACGAATACATCTCCACCGCGCACGAGGACCAGAAGTTCGGCGTGCCGCTGCTGCCCGCCGGCGCGGACACCTCGGCGCTCGGCGTACTTGACGACCTTGGCGATGTGACCCCCGCCGCCACGAACGCCCGCCTGTCCGCCGGCGCTGCCGATCAGCCCGCGCAGTCCGCCGAATCCACGCAGTCCGCGCAACCGGCCGCCGCCACGAGCAAGCCCCGCGAACTGCGCTACGACGTCAAATACCCCTACGATCTGAGCCACGAAGAGGTCTCCGACGCCGACAAGGCACTCGCCGCCGCCATGACCACCGTGGCCGACGGTCCCGCGCTTGCCGTGCTCAAGGACATCCTCGCCCATGCCGAGGATCTGGAACTCGTGGGCATCCACTCGCACATCGGCTCGAACATCCACGACGCCGACGCGTTCATCCAGGCCGCACGGCGCATGATGCTGCTGCGCAAGACGTTCTACGCCACCGACGCCTACACGCTGCCCGAGGTCGATCTCGGTGGCGGATACTCCGTGGCTTACACCGATGGCGAGGATTCCATGGACGTGCGCGTGGAGCTCAGCCGTCTGGCCGACGCGGTGGTCGCGATCAACCGGGCCCTCGGCATGCCCGCGCCGTCGATCAGCTTCGAGCCCGGCCGCTGGATCGTGGCCCCTGCCGGCGTGACCCTGTATCGCGTGGGTACGGTCAAGCCCGTGCGACTCGCGGACGCCAAGGATTCCGCGGGCAATCCGATCCACGAGCGCGTGTACGTGTCCGTCGACGGCGGCATGAGCGACAACATCCGTCCGGCGCTGTACGGTGCCGACTACACGGCTCGGCTCGCCAACCGCGCCGGATCCGATGAGACCATGCTCGCCCGCGTGGTGGGTATGCACTGCGAGTCCGGCGACATCGTGGTGCACGAAGTGCGTCTGCCCGCCGACACGCATCGTGGCGACATCCTCGCCGTGCCGGTCACCGGCGCGTACGGTCGTACGATGGCCAGCAACTACAATCAGGCGCTGATCCCCGCGGTGGTGGGCATCGGCGAGTCCGGCGCCAGCGTGATGATCCGCCGCCAGACCGTGGAGGACCTACTGGATCTGGACCAGGACTGATCAGGACTGACCGGAACTGAACAGGTCTGACTGGGCCCGACCAAGACTGATTCGGCCTGACCTGCCTCCCGTACCTCCCTTCAACCGGACGTTGGCCGCCGCTGTCGCTTTGCACCCTTAGGATTGGATAGGTTGTATCTGTTCAAACGGCGGACAACGCCCGGTTGGGAAGGACAAGACAAATGGCACACACTGCGCATGCTGCAGAAAACGCTACGACTCCGATTCGCGTAGCGCTGTTGGGCGCGGGTACGGTCGGTTCGGCCACCGCCCGACTGATCGTCGAGCAGAACGAGGAGCTCGCCCAGCGCATCGGCCGTCCGCTGGAACTGGTCGGCGTGGCCTGCCTGAACCCGGACGAAGTGAACGTGCCGTGGATCGACAAGTCCCTGCTCACCACCGACACCGCTGATCTGTGCACCAAGGCCGACATCGTGATCGAGCTGATCGGCGGCACCACCGCCGCGCACACCTTCGTAATGAAGGCCATCGAATCCGGTGCCTCCGTGGTCACAGCCAACAAGGCCCTCATTGCCAAGTACGGCCCGGAGATCTACGCCGCAGCCGAAGCCAAGGGCGTGGACTTCTACTTCGAGGCCGCCGTGGCCGGTGCCATCCCGATCGTCCGCCCGCTGCGCGAATCCATGGTGGGTGACAAGATCACCAGCATCATGGGCATCGTCAACGGCACCACCAACTACATTCTTGATGAAATGACCACCAAGGGCCTCGACTTCGACGTGGCCCTCAAGGACGCACAGGCCAAAGGCTACGCCGAGGCCGATCCGACCGGCGACATCGAGGGCGAGGACGCCGCGAACAAGGCGGCCATCATGGCCTCGCTCGCATTCCACACCGACGTGCGCATCAGCGACGTGAACGTGGAAGGCATCACCAAGATCACCGCCGACGATATCGCCGCAGCCACCGCGGAGAACAAGGTCATCAAGCTGCTGGCCGTATGCGAGAACACCGAGGCCGGCATCTCCGCCCGCGTCTACCCGGCGCTGATCCCGAACGAGCACCCGCTGGCCAGCGTGCGCGGCAGCTTCAACGCCGTGTTCGTCAAGGCCGAGGCCGCCGACGATCTCATGTTCTATGGTCGTGGCGCCGGCGGCGATCCCACCGCCTCCGCCGTGGTGGGCGACGTGGTCACCGAGGCCCGTCACATCACCCACGGCTGCGTCGGCCCGTCCATCCCCATGTACGCCGACCTGCCCAAGGCCCCGCTCAACGCCTCGCGTTCCGCGTTCGCCGTGCGCTTCGTGATCCACGACAAGCCGGGCACGCTGGCCGCCATCGCCGAAGAGTTCGCCAAGCGCGGCCTGTCGATCAACGGCGTGAACCAGGATCTCAAGCCCACCCTGCACGAACCGGGATACAGCGGCGAACTGCAGCAGCTGCGTCTGGTCACCCACCTGTGCGATGAGGTGACGCTGCGCGAGGCCGTGGACGCCGTGACCAAGCTCGACTTCGTCACCGGTGAGGCCACCATCCTGCGCGTGATGGACTGATCGTCCGGCGCGGTTTACAAGATTTGCAGAATTCGCAAGGTTTGTAAGGGTCTGTAAGGAGCATTATGAAGTTCGCCGCCGATGCCGTGCGTGTAACCGTTCCCGCCACCAGTGCCAATCTGGGTCCCGGTTTTGACGCCGTGGGCCTGGCGTTGGATGTGCGTGACGAGCTGACGTTCACGCTGTCGCCGTCGCTGGAATCGTCGATCGAGATCCACGGTGAGGGGGAGAACACGCTGCCGCGCGACGAGTCGCATCTGGTGATGCGCACGTTCCGCCGCACGCTTGACGAACTCGGTCTGCCGCAGGCCGGCGTGAAACTGGTCGCCAACAACACCATCCCGCAGGAGCGTGGCATGGGGTCGTCCGCCGAGGCGATCGTGGCCGGCGTGTCCGCGGCCGTGGCGTTCGCCGGCTATGGCGACGAGGAACGTGACTTCATCTTCGATCTGGCCGCGCACATCGAGGGCCATCCGGATAACGTGGCTCCGGCCGTGTACGGTGGCATGACCGTCTCCTGGGACTTTGAGCCCAAGACCGAGGTGCCGCTCGTCGACGCGCCGAACGCCAAGCCGTCGGGCGTGGTGCCGGTGGAGGCGGATCGTGCGATCTTCCCCGATGCGGCCGAACCGTTCAAGGGCGGCTATCACACCGTGAACTATCCGGTGGGTGAGAAGATCAACGCGTGGGTGTTCGTGCCGGACTTCAAGCTCTCCACCGAGGAGGCGCGCAAGGCGCTGCCATATGAGGTGCCGCGTGCCGACGCCCTGTTCAACGTGTCGCGCGTGGCCCTGCTTCCCGCGGCGTTGAGCGGCGTCTCCGGCCGCGACACGAATTCGCTGCTGTTCAGCGCCACTGGTGATACGCTTCATCAGCATTACCGCAGCTCGCTGATGCCGGGCTCGTGGGAGCTGATGACCTTCCTGCGTGCGCACGGCTATGCGTCCACGATCTCCGGTGCGGGCCCCTGCGTGCTCGTGTTGCATGAGGGTGACGCCACTGAGGCCATCACCGATCTGATTCACGATCAGTGGCTGGCCGGTGGGCGCTGGCGCATGCTGCACCCGGCGATCGACCGCAAGGGCGTGCAGTTCGGCCCGATGGAGCTGTAGCGGTCTGCGGCCGTGCGCAGGGATGGTCAGGTGGACGTCCGTTTTCCGTGGCGGGCCATCTTGGCGGTCTGATGATCTGATGACTATGTGATGTGTTGTTCTTGACGAGCCCTTGACCGGCATGTCCGGTCGGGGCTCCCCGTATCTTCTGGAAAGTTGGTGTCTGTTGTCGATTCCAGTGATTCTCGCGTCCCAGTCCAAGGCGCGACGTGATGTGTTGTTCCACGCGGGTATCCGTCCGACGATCCGCGTGTCCCATGTGGACGAGGCCGCGGTGATCGTGAATACAGCCGCGCAGCAGGGGATCGACCCGGACTCCATGACCACACAGGAGCGGGTGCCGCTGCTGGCTCGCGCCAAGGCGGCCGCCGTGTACCGCGATTACATCGCCATTTCCGCAGCCGCGGTCGCCGCGGTGGGGGAGGAGCATGTCTCGCGTCCGCTGACCGACGGGTTCGGCAGCATCGCGTCCGTCATGCCGATCCATGACGCGATCGACGCCGAGGGGGGCATGGCCAATCGTGCCGTCGGTCCGCTGATCATCGGCTGCGACTCCATGTTCGAGCTTGACGGCGTGCCCTACGGCAAGCCGCACACCGTGGCGCACGCGCGCGAACGGCTGGCGCTCATGCGCGGACGCACCGGCACGCTGTGGACCGGCCATTGCGTGATCGACGCGGCCACCGGTTCCATGATCAGCCGTGCCAGCCACGCCGAGGTCACGTTCGCGAACTATTCTGACGATAACATCGAACGCTATATCGCCACCGGCGAGCCGCTGGAAGTGGCGGGATCATTCACGCTTGACGGATTCGGCGGCGCGTTCATCGACGGCATCCAAGGGGATCCGAGCGGCATCATCGGCCTGAGCCTGCCGCTCACCCGCCAGCTGGTGGAGGAACTTGGCATCAGCTGGACCGACCTGTGGAACCTCGATCGCGACGAGCAGCAGGGCACCGGCTATGGCAGCGGCAAGGCCGTGGACCCCAAGGCGCCGCGCGACAATGTGAACCAGCCCGGTGACGGGTTCATCGACTGCGCGTGCGGGCACAAGCATTGGGGCCTGAACGGGGCCTCCGGTGTGCTGCTGTGCCGCCGTGACCCCGAGTCCGGTGAGATCACCGACGTGCTGATGCAGCATCGTGCGCTGTGGAGCGCGGAAGGCGGCACCTGGGGCATTCCGGGCGGTGCCACGGCCGATGGCGAGAGCTCGCTCGAGGGAGCGCTGCGCGAGAGCTTCGAGGAGGCGAACATCCATCCCGAGGACATCGCCGTGGTTGGATCCTATGTGGAGGACCATGGCCCGTGGAGCTACACCACGGTGTTCGCATTCGAAAAGCCCGGCCATACGGTGGAGCCGCGTGCGAACGACGACGAGAGTCTGGAGATCGCATGGGTGCCGTTCGACAAGGTCGGTTCGCTCAAACTGCTCACCGCCATGCAGACCGACTGGCCGCGCTTCGAGGAGCGCCTCCGCCAGATCGCCGCCGACTACGAGCAGTAGTTCACCCATGACTGCAATATCGAGACCGCTGCCCAAGGCGGTGCTGTGGGATCTGGATGGTACGCTGGTGAACTCCGATCCGCTGTGGACAGCGGCGGAGCGCGAATGCGTGATCAGTCATGGCGGAACCTGGACGGACGCCATCGCCGATTCGTTGGCGGGCGCGTCGCTGATCACCTGCGCACAGGTGCTGCGCAGCGCCGGCGTGCCGCTAACCGACGACGAGATTATCCCCGAACTTGTGCACAGCGTTGTGCGTAAGTATGGGGATAGCGTGCCATGGGTGCCGGGAGCGGTGAAGCTGCTGGCCGCATTCCGCGATGCCGGCGTGCCCTCGGTGCTGGTCACAGGGTCGCCTCGCGTGCTGGCGGAGCGTGTGCTGGCTGCGGCTCCGGAAGGGGCCTTCATCGGCTGTGTGACCGGCGACGACGACGTGCGCGACAAGCCGGACCCCGAACCATACGTGCGCGGGGCATCGCTTGCCAACGTCGAACCGGGGGAGTGCGTGGCGTTCGAGGATTCCGCCACGGGTCTCACTTCTGCGATCGCCTCGGGAGCCTATGCGGTGGCCGTGCGCGCCCACGCTCGCAACCCGGTCCCCGAATCCGCCGATCACATCACCGTCGACTCGCTCGCCGACGTGACGATTTCCGCGGATCGATTGACGCTGACGGTCAGCTCAACACCGCGGCGATGATCGCAATGAAGATCGGGCTCGTCATCGTGGACAGCAGAATGCCGTCGCGCGCGAACGTCAGACCCACGTTGTACCGGGCCGCATAGTTGTACACGTTCTGACCGGTCGGCAATGCGGCAAGCACCACGCACGCATACAGCGTGGGGCCGCGGAATCCCATCACAAAATACGCGAGCAGGAACGCGATGATCGGCATCACGATGTTCTTCAGAATCGCCACGGTGAAGATCGCCGGACGATCGCCCTTCTGCTGCAGCGGCTTCGTGCCATGCAGCGACATGCCGAACGCCATCAGAATCATCGGCACCGCGGAGTCGCCGATCATATCGATCGGATCGAACAGATAGTTCGGCAGGAACCATCCGGTCTTCGCATGCACGGCCGACAGTGCGATACCCAACAGCGAACCGATGAGCAGCGGCTGATGCAGCGGCTGCTTGGCGATCTCCTTGATCGACACCTTGCCCTTGGTCGTCACGTCCAGCACCGTAAGGCCCACCGGCGTGAACACGGCCTGCTGCATGACCAGAATCGGTGCCACCAGCGCGGGATTGCCCAGAATATACGTGGCGATCGGCAGGCCGATGTTATTCGAATTCAAATACAGGGAGTTCAGCGCGCCGATCGTCGCGTCGGCCGCGCCGAGATGGAAGAACAACCGGTTGAGCACGATGAAGATCACGCCCACCAGCGCAGCCGAGAAGAACGCCACGATGATCGACGAATGGAAGATCTCGAAAATCGGTTCCTTCGACAGGATCGCGAACATCAGACACGGGCTGGACACGAAGAAGCTGAACCGATTCAACACCATCTGCGCCTGCGGTCCGCCGATGCGCATACGTGCGGCCACATATCCCACGGCGATCACGATGCCGATGACACAGAAACCCTCCATGGCGCTCAGCAAGCCCGGCATGATACTCCCCTCGATCGGTAACGCGTCAATACTGCCACATCTTCCGTACTAGGGGCTATATGTTTCGCAGTGTGGTCCGTGTACGGGTCGTATTGGTTCGTATGATTCATCGGCGCGCACGGTCTGAGTGATATCTTGACGACGAATGTGATCTGTACCTCGTTGTGGCGTATATCACTTTTTCGTTGTCGGTGAACGCGGGCGGCGAGCGTCGACATTGCCGATCGCCTAGTGTTGCCTTGATTTGGTGAATCCATATATAGTGACGACACGCTGATTTGACGACTATATGTAGTGGTTTGAGTGGTCTGATGGTGATGTAGTCTTGGTGAACGCAAGCTATCGCGGTCCGGAAAAAACGGTCCGCACGCAGGATTCGGACGCCGTCCCGCACGCCCACGCCAACCGTGGAACGACGACGTCCGCAGTCGACCAAAACGGAGGATTCCATGCCCATCACGGTATTCACCAAACCGCATTGCCCGCAGTGCGACGCCACCAAGCGCCAGTTCGACAAGCTCGGTCTGCCGTACGAAGCCGTGGACCTGAGCGAGAACCCGTCGACCCTGGAACAGCTGCATCAGGCCGGATTCCGACAGGCTCCCGTCGTGATCACCCCCACCGACTCGTGGAGCGGATACCGCCCCGACCTCATCCGCGCCTACGCGAAACAAGCGATGGTCCACGCATGAGCGGAGCCGGCGGCGCAGTCGTCTACTTCTCATCCGCATCCGGCAACACCACACGATTCATCGAAGGATGCCGGCTCGACGAGCTCGGCATCGCCACCTACCGCATCCCATTGCGCGCCAACGAGCCCGCGCTCGCCGTCCGGGAACCCTACGTGCTGATCGTGCCCACATACGGCGGGGGAGACGTGCGCAAAGCCGTGCCGATCCAGGTAAAGAAATTCCTCAACGATCCCGACAACCGCAGCTGGATCCGAGGTGTGATCGCCTCCGGCAACACCAACTTCGGCGAAGCGTACGCGGCCGCCGGTCGCATCGTGGCCGCCAAATGCCAGGTGCCACTGCTCTTCACCTTCGAACTCATGGGCACGCCGGAAGACATGACGAAAACGCGCGACGGACTCGCCCGGTTCTTCTCCGGCCGTGCCGACGGCAATTCGTGACCCCGCCCCCTCCCAAAAAAAGATCGCAATTCCGATACCTCTGACGCCACTCCCGATACCAAGGACCGCACCACCATGACCACCTACGATCCCTCCACGGACTACCACGCGCTCAACGCGCAGCTCAACCTCTACGACGCCGACGGCAACATCCAGTTCAACAAGGACAAGGAAGCCGAGCGCGCGTTCGCCGCATCCGAAGTCGAAGCGCACACCCGCCGATTCGCATCCACCCGCGAGCGCCTCGAATACCTCATCGCCAACGACTACTACGACGCCGACGTATTCGACCGCTACACCCCCGAATTCCTCGACGCCATCTACGACCGTGCTGCCTCCGTCGGATTCGAATTCGAAACCTTCCTCGGCGCATTCAAGTTCTACCGCTCCTACGCCCTGAAGTCCTTCGACGGCAAGGAGTACCTCGAAGACTTCCCGCAGCGCTGCGTCGCCGTGGCCCTCAGCCTCGCCGCCGGCGACGAATCGGCCGCCAACGCCTACCTCGACGAAATGCTGTCCGGCCGCCTCCAGCCCGCCACCCCCACCTTCCTCAACCTCGGCAAAGCCCAGCGCGGCGAACCCGTCAGCTGCTTCCTCGTCCGCATCGAGGACAACATGGAATCGATCTCCCGCGGCATCAACGCGGCCCTCCAGCTCAGCAAGCGCGGCGGCGGCGTCGCCCTGCTGCTCAGCAACCTGCGCGAACTTGGCGCCCCGATCAAGCACATCGAAAACCAGTCCAGCGGCGTGGTCCCCGTCATGAAGCTCCTCGAAGACAGCTTCTCCTACGCCAACCAGCTCGGCGCACGCCAGGGCGCGGGCGCAGTGTACCTGAGCGCGCACCACCCCGACATCCTGCGCTTCCTCGACACCAAGCGCGAGAACGCCGACGAGAAGATCCGCATCAAATCCCTCGCCCTCGGCGTCGTCGTCCCCGACATCACCTTCGAGCTCGCCAAACGCAAGGAACAGATGGCCCTGTTCAGCCCCTACGACGTTGAACGCGTCACCGGCAAGCCGTTCGCCGACATCTCCATCACCGACAACTACGACGCGCTCGTCGCCGACGATCGCATCCGCAAGACCTACATCGACGCCAGAAAGTTCTTCACCACCCTCGCCGAACTCCAATTCGAATCCGGCTACCCCTACATCGTGTTCGAAGACACCGTCAACCGCGCCAACCCCATCGACGGTCGCGTCACCATGTCCAACCTGTGCTCCGAAATCCTCCAGGTCCAGGAGCCCAGCACCTACAACGACGACCTCAGCTACTCCCACATCGGCCGCGACATCTCCTGCAACCTCGGCTCCCTCAACATCGCCAAGGCCATGGACGGCGGACTCGTCACCAGCGTCGAAACCGCCGTACGCGCCCTCACCGCCGTCGCCGAACACACCAGCATCGACTCCGTCCCCTCCATCCGCCGCGCCAACGAGGAAGGCCATGCCATAGGCCTCGGCCAGATGAACCTCCACGGCTTCCTCGCCCGCGAAGGCATTGAATACGGCAGCGACGACGCCCTCGACTTCACCGACGTCTACTTCATGACCGTCGCCTACCACGCCTACCGCGCCTCCCACGCGCTCGCCGTCGAACGCGGCCGTGCCTTCGTCGGCTTCGAACGCTCCGCCTACGCCAAGCCCGCCGGTCACGGCAACTACTTCGACAAGTACACCGGCCTCGGCGCCTACTCAGACGGACACTACGTCCCCGGTCCCAAAACCGATCGCATCCGCTCCCTGTTCGCGCACTACGGCATCGCCATCCCCACCTCCGACGACTGGGCCGCCCTCCGCGACCAGATCCTCGCCGACGGCATCTACAACCAGAATCTTCAGGCCGTCCCACCCACCGGCTCCATCTCCTACATCAACCACAGCACCTCCTCCATCCACCCCATCGTCTCCACCATCGAAATCCGCAAGGAAGGCAAACTCGGCCGCGTCTACTACCCGGCCCCATACATGACCAACCACAACCTCCCCCTCTTCCGCGACGCCTACACCATCGGCTGGAAAGCCATCATCGACACCTACGCCGCCGCCACCCCCCACGTCGACCAAGGCCTCTCCCTCACCCTCTTCTTCCCCGACACCGCCACCACCCGCGACGTCAACAAAGCCCAGATCTACGCCTGGCGCAAAGGCATCAAGACCCTCTACTACATCCGCATTCGTCAGAAGGCGCTGACGGGCACCGAAGTCTCCGACTGCGTGTCCTGCACCCTCTGACGGTGCGTCGTCTGCGTTGCTCCAGACTCGACGTACCTTTGTACGCCTTCGTCTGGTGCGCCTTGACGCCGCACGCGTCAGAGGGTGCAGGACCTGCGGTCCGGGGAGGTGCGTCGTCTGCGTTGCTCCAGACTCGACGTACCTTTGTACGCCTTCGTCTGGTGCGCCTTGACGCCGCACGCGTCAGAGGGTGCAGGGGTCCTTCGGTCGGGGGGGGGAGGGCGTCGTGATGGCGCGTTGCGCGTCACGGGGGCGGGGCTGCGGGGGTAGTGGCGGACGGGCAGACGTATGTACGACGTATATAAAAAGGAGAAGAACAATATGTCACCGATGATTTATCGCGCGATTCTGCGCCTTACCGCACCGGAAGAATTCAACGACCAGAACAACGACAAGGAGAACTGACATGGCACCGATCTCCGTACCGCGCAAGCCGCTCAAACTCATCGACCGCGTCAGCGCGATCAACTGGAACCGACTCGAAGACGACAAGGATCTCGAGGTGTGGGACCGACTCACCGGCAACTTCTGGCTGCCCGAAAAGGTCCCCGTCTCCAATGACATCCCCAGCTGGCAGTCCATGAGCGAGGAGGAACACACGCTCACCATGCGCGTGTTCACCGGACTCACCCTACTCGACACCATCCAGGGCACCGTCGGCGCCGTCTCCCTCATCCCCGACGCGCTCACCCCCCACGAGGAAGCCGTCTACACCAACATCGCGTTCATGGAATCCGTGCACGCCAAGTCGTACTCCAGCATCTTCTCCACACTCTGCTCCACCGAGCAGATCGACGAGGCATTCGCATGGAGCGAGGAAAACGAATACCTCCAGCGCAAGGCCCAGATCGTACTCGACTACTACGAAGGCGACAGCCCCCTCAAGCGCAAAGTGGCCTCCACGCTGCTCGAATCATTCCTCTTCTACTCCGGCTTCTACCTGCCGATGTACTTCTCCAGCCACGCGAAGCTCACCAACACCGCCGATGTGATCCGACTGATCATCCGCGACGAAGCCGTACACGGCTACTACATCGGCTACAAATACCAGCGCGGGCTCGAACGCGTCGGCGACGCCAAGCGCGAGGAGCTGCGCGAATACACGTACGAACTGCTCAACGAGCTCTACGACAACGAAGTGGAATACACCGAATCCCTGTACTCCGGCGTAGGCCTGGTGGACGACGTGGAGAAATTCCTGCGCTACAACGGCAACAAGGCGCTCATGAACCTCGGATACCCCGCGCTGTTCCCCGCCGAGGCCTGCGACGTCAACCCCGCGATCATCGCCTCGCTGTCGCCCAACGCCGACGAAAACCACGACTTCTTCTCCGGCTCCGGATCGTCATACGTGATGGGCAAGGCCGAAGACACCGACGACGAGGACTGGGATTTCTGACCGTTCCGATCGGGTACACGGACGATCGGATGCCCGGCGATCGTCGAATCCGCACGCGGGCAGCAACGTTGTTGTTGTCTGTTGTCGTTGTTGTCTGTTGTCGTCCGTCATGCGTTGTCGTCGTCGTTGCCGTACGTTGCCATCCTGACTATGGAGAATTATGAAGGGGGCATGCGTGCGGCATGCCGACGGCGGAGGCGGAAACCACGGATGTCGGGTAGTATTGCGGAAAGGCTGTGAACGCTCACTGTTCACGTGTATCCGCATGGTCGGCAATGAATGACCGTTCATGACTATTCCGTGTTGTGCGCCGAAACGGCTTTTTGTATGTGCCGTGATAGTGAGGTGTTGTCAGCATGGCGGGTAAGCGCGTTTCCATTTTCGAGGTTGCCAAAGCGGCGGGAGTGTCACATCAGACGGTCTCTCGTGTGATCAATCATTCCCCAAACGTGTCGCCGGCCACCCGCGCCAAAGTGCAGGCGGCCATCGACCGCATGGGATACCGGCCATCAAGCGCCGCCCGCGCGCTCGCCACGCAACGCACCAGAACGATCGCGCTGATCGCCGGCGGCGTCAGCTACTTCGGACCGCTCGCCACCATCGCGTCGATCGAGGGTATGGCCCGCAAGCACGATCTCTACGTGTCCATCTCCATTCTCAACGACCACGAATACACGCAGGACGCCTTCGAACAGGTGGCCGACGCATGCCTTGAACAGGGCGTGGAGGCGTTCGTATTCGTGGCTCCCACCGAACCGATGGTCCAGGCGGCGCTCGGAGCCCGCATCAAAGTGCCCCGCGTGCTGCTCACCTCATCGCACGGCGACGCCGATATCGAAAGCGCCATAACCAAAAGCCACAACATTGCGTGCCTGGGCATCGATCAGTGGGGAGCTATGCGCACCATCGCCAAGCATCTCTCCGCGCTCGGCCACACCAACGCCCTGTATCTCGCCGGACCGTTCGACTGGCGTGACGCCACGACCCGTCGCGACGCGTGGGCGCAGGAATCCAAGGCAGCGGGCATCGACTCCACCGTGATCAACGTGGACAGCTGGTCGGGGGATGACGCCTACCAGCGTATGAGCGCCTACCTCAACGCGCTCGCCGATCCCAAAGCCGATCTGCCCACCGCCATCGTGACCGCCAACGATATGCAGGCGCTCGGCGTGCGTCGTGCGCTCTACGATCATGGATTCTACGTGCCGCGTGATGTGAGCCTGGTCGGATTCGACAACATGCCCGGCGTGGACAACGCCATCCCGCCGCTGACCACGATCTCCCCGGACTTTCCGAACCTTGGCGTGGTAGCCATGGGTACCGTGCTCTCGATGATGGGAGGCGGTGAGAGCACCCTGGATCTGCCTCTGCGTCACGGTGTGGGTGTGATCGGCGCGCCGCTTGTGGTTCGTGAGTCCACGGCGGCTCCCGCGGTTCGATGATTGTCGATGTGTCGTCGATGTGTTGTCGGTAATCGGCTCTGATTGTTGCGATGATTCCTTCGACTGATTCGATGTGACGGACCTTGCCGGGCCGGTGCCTTATGCGCCGGCCTTTGCCGTTTTTCATGGTCTGATCCGGCGGAAAAATATCCGCAAATTTCCCTCCGCTCAGCTTGCGTGGCGGGCTGTCGTCGCGCTACACTGAAACTAGTTATGTGAGCGTTCACATGCAGAGTGCCACATACCGGGGTCGCGGATTTGTCCCAGACCCTGTTTGACTTTGCGGCGCAACGACGGCGTTGGTAACCATCGGCGGCGTAAACCGTCACCAAGGATCGACCATAAGGAGTACACGAATGACCGATGTATCCGAGAGCGACATCTCCGCGATCGTAGAAAAGATTCGAGCCGGCAAGACCTCGCTGGGCATCGAGTTCGGTTCCACCCGCATCAAGGCGGTGCTGATCGACGACAACTACAAGACCATCGCGTCCGGCGACTACCAGTGGGCCAGCCACCTCGAGGACGGCCTGTGGAGCTACTCGCAGGATGAGATCTGGAAGGGTCTGCAGAGCGCCTACGGTGCCATGGCATGGGATGTGAGCCAGGCCTACGGTGTGAAGCTCACCCGCATCGGCCACATCGGCTTCTCCGCCATGATGCACGGCTACCTCGCCTTCGACAAGAACGGCGAACTGCTTGTTCCGTTCCGCACCTGGCAGAACACCAACACCCACGAAGCCCACCTCAAGCTCTCCGACCTGTTCCAGTACAACATCCCCGAACGCTGGAGCATCGCGCACCTGTACCAGGCCGTGCTCAACAAGGAAGAGCACGTGGACAAGGTCGCGTTCTTCACCACCCTCGCCGGCTACGTGCACTGGAAGCTCACCGGCAAGAAGGTCATCGGCGTGGGCGACGCCTCCGGCATGTTCCCCATCGACCCCAAGACCCACACCTGGGAGAAGGACCTGCTCGCCAAGTTCTCCGCCCTGCCCGAAGTCGCGGCCCAGCCCTGGAAGATCGAGGACCTGCTCCCCGAACCGCTCGTCGCCGGCACCCCGGCCGGTGAGCTCACCCCCGAAGGCGCCAAGCTGCTTGACCCGTCCGGCGACCTCCAGCCGGGCATCGTCCTCGCCCCGCCGGAAGGCGACGCCGGCACCGGCATGGTCGCCACCAACTCCGTGCGCGTCCGCACCGGCAACGTCTCCGCCGGAACCTCCATCTTTGCCATGGTCGTGCTTGAGAAGAAGCTCGCCCGTCTGCACCCCGAAGTGGATCTCGTTACCACTCCGGCCGGTGATCTCGCCGGCATGAGCCACGCCAACAACTTCACCTCCGATCTCAACGCATGGGTCGGTCTGTTCGGCGAATTCGCCAAGGCCATCGATCAGCCGGTCAACACCGGTGCCCTGTACGGCACGCTGTTCCGTCTTGCCATCAGCGATCAGGCCGACTCCAACGCCGGTGGCTTGCTGAACTACCCGTTCCGCTCCGGCGAATTCCTCGCCGGCCTCGAAGAAGGCCGCCCGCTGTTCGCTCGTAGCCCCGAGGCCCACATGAACCTCGCCAACTTCATGCGCGCCCAGCTGTTCAGTGCCTTCAGCCCCGTCAAGATCGGCATGGACGTCATGACCAAGGATGAGGAAGTCAAGATCGACTCCCTCGTCGGCCACGGCGGCATCTTCACCACCCCGAAGGTGGCGCAGAAGATCCTCGCCGCCGCGTTTAACACCCCGATCAAGGTCATGTCCACCGCAGCCGAAGGCGGTGCCTGGGGTATGGCCGTGCTCGCCGACTACCTGTGGCACACCCCGTGGCCGCTGGCCGACTACCTCGACCAGCGTGTCTTCAAGGACGCCCAGTCCACCACTGAAACCCCGGATCCGAAGGACGTCGAAGGCTTCGAGAACTTCTTCGCCCGCTTCCAGGCCGGTCTCGCGATCGAGAAGAGCGCCGTGCGCAACATCGATCTCGAAAGCAAGTAAACCCACAATCACGAATCACGTAATCGGCTCCCTCGCCGGGGGAGCCACAATATTTGATCAAATCGAAAGGAATGAGTTATGGCTACTTTGGCTGATTTTGGTCCTGAGGTGCGTGCCGAGGTCAAGCAGGTGCGTGAGGTGGTCTCCACGTTGCATCAGCAGTTGATCAAGTGGAATCTGGTGGTGTGGACGGCGGGTAACGTGTCGCAGCGTCTGCACACGGCGGATCTGTTCGTGATCAAGCCGTCGGGCGTGCGCTATGAGAACCTGACGCCGAACTCGATGGTCGTGGTGGACCTGGACGGCAACGTGGTCGACGGCACGGAGGCCCCCAGCTCGGATACGGCGTCGCATGCGTACATCTACCGTCATATGCCGGACGTGTATGGTGTGGTGCACACGCATTCGACGTATGCGACGGCGTGGGCGGCGACGGGTCAGAACATCCCGTGCGGGCTGACGATGATGGGTGACGAGTTCGGTGGCCCGGTGCCGGTGGGCCCGTTCCGTCTGATCGGTTCGGAGGCGATCGGCGAGGGCGTGGTCGAGACGCTGAGGAAGTATCCGAAGTCTCCGGCGGTGCTGATGCAGAACCATGGCCCGTTCACGATCGGCAGGGACGCGGAGGGCGCGGTGAAGGCCGCGGCGATGACCGAGGAGGTCGCGCATACGATGTGGGCGGCCCGTCAGCTGGGCGAGATCATCGAGATCGATCAGGCGGACATCGACAAGCTCAACGACCGCTACCAGAACGTGTACGGCCAGCACTGACGTGCCGGGGCGCCTCCCGCGTTGCGCGGGGCTCGGCGTACCGTTGTACGCCTTCGTCCCGCGCGCCTTGGAGTCGCACGCATCACGCCGGTGCCGCGGCCCGCGTCGCCGGTGCGCGCCCCGTTAGTGTGAGGCCTTTCGTTGGTGTGAGCTCACACTAGCGTCGTAGGCCTCCGAATCGTTGGAATTCCAACACCCCCGTCTTTTGGTGTGATCACACTAAGGGATGGGGGTGTCTGCTATTCGGGCAGATTTTGGAATATGGGATTGCGCGTGGTCCTGAGGGTGTCGCGCACCCCGTTGGTGTGAGTCCCGTCGCTGGTGTGAGCTCACACTAGCGTCGTAGGCCTGCAAAACGTTGAAATTCCAACGTCCCCGTCTTTTGGTGTGATCACACTAAGGGACGGGGCGTTCTCTATTCGGGCAGGTTTTGGGATGTGGGATTAAGTGCAGGATCGAACGCGGGAATAGACACGGGATTCAACGTTGGCTTGTGGGCTGGAGCGGTCGGCACAGGCTTCCGTTGCTGGTGTGAGCCCCGTTGGCGTGAGTCCCGTGTTGGTGCGAGGTCTTTCATTAGTGTGAGCTCACACTAGCGTCGTAGGCCTGCAAAACGTTGAAATTCCAACGTCCCCGTCTTTTGGTGTGATCACACTAAGGGACGGGGCGCTCTCTATTCGGGCAGGTTTTGGAATATGAGATTGCGCGCGCGGTTAAGTATGGGAGTAGGTGTGGAGTGAACAGGACGGGGGTGTGGTGGCCGACTTGATTTCTTAATTCTTCTGATGTTGTGATGAGCGAGAGACACTGCGGGTTTGCGTTGTATCCGACAACCTTTCGTGCGTCCTCATCCCGTGCGCCTTGGAGCCGCACGCATTATTGCAGCAGTGTTGCGCAACAGGGGCAAGGGCGGTGTTCTTTGGTGGACGTGCGGTGTGTTTCCTTCGGTTTGCTTCAGAACCGGATGCGTTCGTCAGTACTATGGCAAGGTGGAATAGGGCGAGATAAGACTCCGATCATTGGAGGTTCTCTGATGGCTGCGGTCATTGCACGAGAACCTTTTATTATTTCCGGGGAGCATTTGGCGCGGGACAATGATGATCGGCATCGTACCGCTCCGCGGTGAGAGTGGGGCGTATCGGTGTGAGTAGATCTCCTGTTGATGGCGTGGTTGGTGCGTTGGGAATGATCGTATGCTGCGAATCTGTGGTCGTGTGGCAGAGAATTGCGGATTAAGCTGATATGCCATTCTCTGCCATCGGTTTTGGCAGAGAATAACGAATTACGACGTTTGAGCATTCCCTGCCACAAGAATTATGGTCCAGAATCGCAAAGTGCAGCGTTGGAGACCAATGAAGTTTCAATATTTGACATCTTCAAGTCGATTATGGACAGCATGAACCTTATTGAGTGTCGACTGCGTGGCAGAGAGTGCGGGATTTCGGGTAATCGTCATTCCCTGCCATGATCATGTGGCAGAGAACGGCGATCGGCGGTGATATGCCATTCGCTGCCACGATTTGTGGCAGCGAGCGACGGATTCGTGGTATATGTTCATTCTCTGCCATGAGCCGTGGCAGAGAATGCAGAATCGTGCCTTATATATATTGTCTGCCACGACGGGGTGGATCCATGTCCCTTTCTTCTTGGGAGTGTCTCGGTGGGTGTGCAACTGGTCTTGGCTGACAGCTACGAGGTCGGCAGAAAGAGGCCCCGCTGATCGAAGCAGTGACGACATATGAGAAGACAGTCTCCCGCTTCGGTGTATATACGACGCACGCATGCACCGAACAAGCACCGGACGCACGCCCCGATGCCCATATGGCGCATATGTGCGTCCGACAAGCATCCAAGCGACTGCCCGGTGCTCAAACGACGCACGAATACGTCACTTAAGCACCGGAGACACGCCACGGCGCCTGTATGGCACACGCATGCGTCGAACAAGCACTGGAGACACGCTTCAGTGCGCATTTGACGCACGCGTGAGGCAAACCCGCAGCGAGCCGCACGCCTCGGTGCGTATCCGACGCATGTTTGTGACGAACCCGCACCAGGGGACACGCTTCAGTGCGTATCCGGCATCCATATACGACAAACCCGCATCGAAGGGCGTACTTCGCTGCGGGTTCGTCACAAACGTGAGGCAAACCCGCAGTTGGAAACCCGATCCAGTGCGTATCTGTCGCACGCATGCGACCAGGACCAGTTGCACACTTACCGAGACACACCCTTCTTCCCCGGAATCCTTCCGGCGTCTCGTAGTATGCCCGGATGATCTCGATGTCGATCATCGAAGGTGGGGGGTGTTCGTGAGGCGATATCGGCGACGATGGAATGCCGGTCGGTGCCGTAGCACTGGCGACAGAGTGGTAGTGGTGACGGAGAGTGGTGGCAAGTGGCAGAGCGGTAGCGAATGGTGTTTGTGATGGTGAAGTCGTGGTGCTGAAGGGGTTCTTGGTGTTGGTGGTTGTGTGGATAGGTAGTGGCGGTGGGCACCGATAACAGGGGGAGTTGGCGGCGACAAGAGGCTGGCGGAAACGGGAGGCGAGCGGCAAGAAGGGATGCGGTTTCGAAAAGAACTGCGAGCTCAACACCGCGATCAATATCCAAGTCGCCGGGAGTGCCTCGAAGATCCTGAACGCGCATGGAGGGGCTGTAAGACGAAGCAGTCACGGTCGTACAACTCTGGACCCAGTGACGTGCGAACCAAGCAGTCACCACGGTGGTGAGGCTTGGAGCGGACGGACGCAACCGTCCTGCAAGCTAGAACAAATTAGTCTTAACGGCTGGAGGCAATGGTCTGCTGATGGCGGTGGAACGTTGGCGGCGGGTGGCAGTGGGGAACCAGCTGCGAAGGGACGTTGGTGGTAGCGATTTTTGCCGGACGTGGTGTCGTCCGCGACGCTGGTGTGGTGTTGGCGACGGTGTTGGCAGTGGCGCTGGCCGCGACGCCAGTCGCGGCGTCGCAACGGCGGTGGGCGACACGCCGTAAGTTATAGCGAGTTATTAGTCAATTGTATTTGTAATCAGTTTCACAACGTGCTCATTATCAAGCATGAGATCACAAGAACGAATATTAATGTTCTATTTATGGTAGTGAAACAATAAGAAATGTTTGATTCGAGTCGATTTATGTGAACGCTCTCATATTTTTGGAAAAAGTTGGAAAACGCATGATAAATGGCGGATGTGAACGATGCGCATGTGGCTTGACATGCCATTTTGTGAGCGGTAACATTTCAACCAGCTACCGAAAGGGAACGAACTTGGGCGAACATGTTTGTTCTTGATCGATTGGCTGATGGAGCATTCCGGGTCGTTGGAGTCCCGCTTGATGCGTCCGTCACAAGGGTGAAACAAAAATCAAGGAAGAACAATGTCTCAGACTTCTCAGGGCGCTGTTAAGCAGGGCTCGATGAAATATGTGGTCATTCTGGCGGTCAGCGCCGGTCTGGCCGGTCTGCTGTACGGCTACGATACCGTGAGCATCTCGGGTGCCATCGTGTACCTGTCCTCGTTGTGGAAGCTTTCCGCCGCCATGGAAGGCCTCATCATTTCCTCCATTATGATTGGTGGCGTCATCGGCGTCGGCGTCTCCGGCTTCATCTCCGATCGCATCGGTCGTCGTCCGGTGCTGCTGATCGGTGCCGCGGCCTTCTTCGTGGCAGCCCTGTGGTCCGCCATGGTGAACGACCCGACCTCCATGATCATCGCTCGTATCCTTGGTGGTCTTGGTATCGGCCTCGCCTCCTCGCTGGCCATTACGTACATCACCGAGTGCGCTCCTGCCAAGTACCGTGGCACGCTGTCCTCGATGTACCAGCTGCTCACCATTCTTGGTATCTTCCTGACCAACCTCATCAACTTCTGGATCGCCGGCTTCGGTGGCATCCACTCCGACTTCGCCGACAAGGCCTGGCGTTGGATGCTGGGTATCGGTGCTCTTCCGGCACTGATCCTCTTCATCGCCCTGGCTCTGTCTCCTGAGTCCCCACGCTTCCTGCTCCAGTCCGGCAACAAGGAGAAGGGCTTCGCGGTCCTCGAGCGCATCGGTGGTACCGAGTCCGCCAAGAAGGAAGCCGCTGAGATCGAAGCCTCCATCGCCGAGAACGCCAAGGGCTCCCTGTCCGATCTGTTCCGCGCCCCGCTGGCTCACGCCATGCTCGTCGGTATCTTCCTGGCCATCTTCAACCAGGCCGTTGGTCAGAACGCCATCTCCTACTACGCTCCGACCATCTTCAAGCCGATCTTCCAGGGCGACACCGCCGCCTTCCTGTGCTCCACGCTGATCGGTCTCGTCGAGCTCCTGTTCACCTTCGTGGGCATGTACTTCATCGATAAGCTCGGTCGTAAGCCGCTGATGCTTGCCGGTTCCCTCGGCATGTGCATCTTCTACTTCCTCATGGGTCTGTCCATGCTGCTCAACTGGTCCGGTGTGCTCACGCTGATCTTCGCCTGCCTGGTCATCGCGTCCTTCGCCTTCTCGATGGGCCCGGTCACCTGGGTCATGATCTCCGAGCTGTTCCCGACCTACCTGCGTGGTCGTGCCGCTGGTCTGTGCACCGTGTTCCTGTGGGGCGCCAACTTCCTGGTCGCCCAGTTCACCCCGGTCATGTTCAGCGCTTGGGGTGGTGGCACCTTCATCTTCTGGGCCGCCATGGATCTCGTCGCCTTCCTCGGCGTGAAGTTCCTGGTTCCCGAGACCAAGGGCAAGACCCTTGAGGAGATCCAGTCCTTCTGGACCAAGTGATCCCCTCGGGTACATTCCTCAATCCTTGGTGTGATCACACTAGTGGAATCGTCCTGGTGTGATCACACCACCACACTCGCACACGCATCCAACACGTATCGCACACGCATCGCGCTTGCGAAACGAAAAACGAATAGATATAGCAACTTTGACGAGCGACGCGGTTGCCTGTCGAGGCCGCTACTGCTACACTGTGTAGTGGCTGATATGTGAACGCTCACATACCGGTGTTCACACATCGAAAACTTAATTCCGCATCATCCAAAACCAAACACCAAAATAGGCACAAAGGAGTCAATTATGGTTATGGAGAACCCCTTCGAGGGCAAGGAAATCTGGTTCGGCGTCGGTTCGCAGGACCTCTACGGTGAGGAAGCCCTTCGCCAGGTGGCCATCCACTCCGGCGAAATGGTCGACTACCTGAACAAGACCGGCAAGATCCCGGCCAAGATCGTCCTCAAGCCCACCCTGAAGTCTTCCGACGGTGTCAAGGAGTTCATGGTTGAGGCCTCCGCCAACCCGAACGTCATCGGTGTCATCACCTGGTGCCACACCTTCTCTCCGGCCAAGATGTGGATCCGTGGTCTTGAAGTGCTGACCAAGCCGCTGCTGCAGCTGGCCACCCAGCACCACAAGGAGATCCCGTGGGAGACCATCGACATGGACTTCATGAACCTGAACCAGGCCGCCCACGGCGACCGTGAGTTCGGTTACATCGTCTCCCGCCTCGGCATTCCGCGCAAGATCGTCGTCGGCCACTACACCGATCCCGAGGTCGCCGAGAAGGTCGGCACCTGGGCTCGCGCCTGCGCCGGCTGGGACGCCTCCAACAACATGAAGGTCATGCGCTGGGGCGACAACATGCGTAACGTGGCCGTCACCGAGGGTGACAAGACCGAAGCCGAGCGCGTGTTCGGTGCCTCCATCAACACCTGGGCCGTCAACGAGCTCGTCGCCGCCTACGACGCCGTCAAGGACGATCAGGTCAAGGACATCATCGAGGACTACAAGGCCAAGTACGACGTGGATCCGGCCCTGCTGGACGCCAAGTACGACTCCCTGTTCATCGCGGCCAAGGAAGAGGCCGCCATGGTCAACATGATGCGTGAGAACGGCTGCACCGCCGGCGTGGACAACTTCGAGGACCTCGGTGCCCTCCCGCAGCTGCCCGGCGTTGGCCCGCAGCGCTTCCCGTCCGAGTACGGCTGGGGCTTCTCCGCTGAAGGCGACTGGAAGACCTCCGTCCTTGTGCGCATCGGTGCCGTCATGGGCTACGGCCTCGAGGGTGGTGCCTCCCTCATGGAGGACTACTCCTACAACTTCACCGAGGGCGACGAGCTCGACATGGGCTCCCACATGCTCGAGGTCTCCCCGGCCATCGGCACCATCGCCAAGCCGAAGCTGGAGATCCACCCGCTGGGCATCGGCGGCAAGGCCGACCCGGTGCGTCTGGTCTTCTCCGGCAAGCCGAAGAAGGACGCCGTCGTGGTCTCCATGGCCGACGAGCGCGAGCGCTTCCGTCTGCTCATGGACGTCGTGGACGTCGTTGAGCCGCAGGGCTCCCTCCAGAAGCTGCCGTGTGCCCGCGCCGTCTGGAAGCCGCAGCCGTCCCTGAAGACCGCTGTTCAGTGCTGGATCACCGCCGGCGGTTCTCACCACACCTGCATGACCACTTCCGTTGGTCGTGAGGCTTGGGAGGACTTCGCCCGCATCGCCGGTGTCGAGCTCGCCGTGATCGACGAGAACACCACCGCCCGCCAGTTCGAGAAGGAACTGGAGCTGTCGGAGATGTACCACCGTCTGAACAACCGCCACTGAGCAATAGGAGTAATAGTGAGGTGACGGACACCGTGATGGACGTCACCTCACTATTGATGTCGTGAATGGCTGGATCCTGTGACCGCGACGAAGATCGGTCGTTGCCGTCGCAGGCGGTAGCCGGAATTCTTTTTCTCCTTCCTTCCCTAGAGGGCCGTTTCCATATTGGAAGCGGCCCTCTTTTCGTTGTTCGGTATCAGACGCTTGCACAATCTGTGGTTATATGACGGATGGGGGTCCGTGAGCGGTGAAGCTCCGATACTCCTGATTGCATACTCCTGATTGCATACTCCTGATTGCATACTCCTGATTGCATACTCCTGATTGCATACACCTGATTGGCGTGGCGAATTATCTCCAGAACGATTTTGGAGTTCATCGAATTTTTTCTGGACAACCGGATTGCGCACGGCCATGCGGGCGTCCGTCGCCCGCAGTACCCATATGACCACGCCTCAACATGTGAACAGTGCATGAATTCCCAGCCCCCGTATGCGGTACGTAGTCGATTGATTTGCGCCACATAAGGGGGGCATCTGATGACACGAGTGAATACATCCGTTACGTAGCGAGGCTCATAAGGGTGCATGTCGTGTGATGTGGATGGGGAAAGTGGGGGATGACAGCGATATGCCAGAAGCATATTCTTGCGTTCAGGATTGAGAGGCATATGTGCTGGTGGGCATCGAACGGGTGCATGGAACATGTGCGAGTTCGATGACTGAGGAGAGTCTTACAAGGAATGAAACGGTTTTACAGAATTCCCAATCTGATGAAAGTCAGCGATCTACGGGACGTCATCAACTATGCTAAGCGCCGGTACGCCAGCAAGATCGCCTACCGTCAGATCGAAACGCCGATCTACGAAAGCGCCATCACCTTCCGAGGCTTCGCCGACAACATCAGCGCATTGGGAACCGCGCTCATGCGTCTGCCCAAACCGTTCTCCTCCACGGCTCGCCCGGAGGGCGGAGCGACGCCGGCCGTGTCCGGATCCGGCGATGAGCAGTCGTCTTCGGCCACGACGCCGTCGACCGCCACGACATCGTTGACCACGTTGTCCGGATCGCATATCGCCCTCATCGGCGGCACATCCATCGAATGGCTCACCGCGTTCTTCGCCACCATGAACGGCGTGGGATGCGCCGTGCCGATCGACAGGCTGCTCGACCCCGATACCATGGTCGCCCAGTTGGTCTTGGCCGACGTGGACGCCATTTTCTGTGAGGGATCGTTCCTCGACAAGCTCCAGCCGCTACTTCCGCGTCTGCCCAAGGTGCGCGCGGTCATTGTGATGCGTGGCACCGGCTCGGCGGTCGACCTGCTCAAGAAGCTGTCGGTCGAGGACCAGGATCGCGACTACTACGCCTACACCAGACTGGTGGCCCATGGTCGGGCTCTGGTGCGCGCCCACGAAACGGTGTTCACCGAGGCGCCCATCGACGCCGATACCATGAGCCTGCTGGTCTTCACGTCCGGCACCACGGGCGCCAACAAGGGTGTGATGCTCTGCCACCGCAACATCGTCACCGTAATGAAGGGCGCACGCCAGCTCACCACCTTCCGCAGGACCAACCTGTCGGTGCTGCCGATCAACCACACCTACGAACTGGTATGTAACATCATCTGCTCGATCTGGGAGGGCACGACCGTCGCCATCAACGACGATCTGCGCCATGTGGCCCGCAATCTGGAGCATTTCGGACCGGAGATGTCGAGCATGGTTCCCATGATGCTCGACCTGCTCGTACGCAAGATCACCATCGAATCGAAACGCAACGGCCTGTGGGAGCATCTCCAGTACGGCATGAAGGTCAGCGCCGCATTGCGGCTATTCGGCATCGACCGTCGTCGTCGATTCTTCAAGCCGGTGCTGCAGGCCCTGGGAGGGAACCTCTCCATGGTCGTCTCCGGCGGAGCGCCGTTGGCGCATGAGACGGAATCCTTCCTCGACGCCATCGGCATCGATGTGAAGAACGGCTATGGCATCACCGAATGCGCGCCGTTGGTGGCATCCTGCGGTGACCATTACCGCCGGGCCGGATCGGTCGGCCATGTGCTGCCCAACATCGACGTGCGCATCGCCAATCCCGACGAGCACGGCAATGGCGAGATCCAGGTGAAGGGCGACAACGTGATGCTCGGCTACTACAAGATGCCCGAGGACACGGCCACCGTGTTCACCGACGACGGCTGGCTGCGCACCGGCGATCTCGGCCATGTGGACAAGGACGGATACCTGTTCCTCACCGGACGACTCAAGAACCTCATCATTCTCGCCAACGGCAAGAACGTGAGCCCCGAGGACATCGAGGAACACATCATGCACGGCATCGATTACGTGCGCGAATGCGTGGTGTATTCGGACGACGCGGGCACCGGCATCTACGCCGTGTGCTTCCTCGACGACGATCAGTGCGAACAGCTCGGATTGCATGATCAGCAGGCTCGGCACGATCGTCTGATGGAGGACATCCGCATCGTCAACCGGTCCGTGCCGTCGTACAAGCGGATCGCCGACGTAAGCATATCCGACCACGAGTTCGAGAAGACCACCACGCAGAAGATCCGACGATTCAAAGTGATCGAACGCATGCGCAGACGAGGACGGAACGACAGCTGACGGTCTGACGGTCGCAACTGGAACCAGAACACAACAGAAGGAAGCAGAAGGAAGGATTCAGACGATGTTTGAGAAAGTACGCACGATGTTGCTCGAGTACGTGGATGTCGATCCCAGGACGATCACCCCGGAGACCGAGTTCCTCAAGGACCTCAAGGTCACGTCATACGACATTCTGACGATGGTCGGCGAACTGGAGGACGAGTTCGGCATTCACATCAGCGACGACGAGCTCAAGGACATGCTCACCGTCGGTGATCTGGCGAAGTACCTGTCGGAAAACGTGTGAGACGTCACGGGAATCGGAAAACGACATCATGAATACACCGATTGAGGATGTGAATGATCTGGGCGTGTTCGACCAGAACGATGCGGCACCGTCGTCCGCTTCATCGACACCGTCCGTATCGCCGTTGACCATGCCGACCGTACCGGATGTGCCGACCGTACCGGCCATGCACGCCGTACCGGGCGTGCCGGCCCATGTGCCTTCCGGCAGAACGGTTTCCGGCAGTGCGGTGGATGGACGTCATCGTCGTACCGCGTCGTCGGCCGTGCACGACGTGCCGAACGACGTGCCGAACGACGTGCCGAACGACGTGCCGAACGACGTGCCGACCGTGACTCCGGCCGTTTCCGAGTGGCCCACCGACCCGGACGCCACGGCGGACCAGAAGCCAATCTCCGTTCCCGTGACCTCCGACCCGCTTGCGGCATCGAAGGCTGTCACGGAACCGATCGAACGCCCGCAGACGCCCGACGGCGCGGCGAGCGCCCCGGCGGAGGAATCGTCCGATGCCATATCCGATGCCACGTCGGATGATCACGCATTCATTGAGTTCGATCATGTGTCGAAGACCTACACGATGGGCGAAACGCACATCCAGGCGCTCGACGACGTCAACTTCCGCATCGACAACGGCGAATTCGTGATCGTGGTGGGCGCGTCCGGCGCCGGTAAGAGCACGATCCTCAACATCCTTGGCGGCATGGATACGCTCACGTCCGGCAAGGTGTTCGTGGACGGCAACGAAGTGAGCACGTACAACGACAAGCAGCTTGTGCTCTATCGTCGCTACGACGTCGGATTCGTGTTCCAGTTCTATAACCTCGTGCAGAATCTGACCGCACGGGAGAACGTGGAGCTCGCCACCCAGGTGAGTCGTGACCCGCTCGATGTGGACGAGGTGATCGACGCCGTCGGCCTCGACGACCGCAAGGACAACTTCCCCTCGCAGCTTTCCGGTGGTGAGCAGCAGCGTGTGGCCATCGCGCGAGCACTGGCCAAGAACCCCAAGCTGCTGCTGTGCGACGAGCCCACGGGCGCCCTTGACTACAACACCGGCAAGCAGATTCTGAAACTGCTGCAGGACTATGCGCGTCGCAGCAAGATGACCGTGATCATCATCACGCACAACTATGCGCTTACCAGCATCGGCGACAAGGTGGTGCATGTGAAGAACGGACATATCGAGGCGATCGAACTCAACGCTCATCCGATGAACATCGCGGACGTGGAGTGGTAGGACCGGTATGACCAAGGCACTACTGCTTGATTTCTGGCGGGAGATCCGCCATTCGGCGAACAGGTTCTTCTCGATCCTGCTGATCGTCGCCATTGGCGTAGGATTCTTCGCCGGTCTGAAGTCCGCCGCCCCCGACATGAAGCATACGATGGACGGCTACTTCGACCAGTCCAACATCGAGGACATCAGCGTGATGTCCACGCTTGGCCTGACCGACAAGGATCTGGACGCCATCCGCAGGACCGAAGGTGTTCAGGCCGTCCAGCCCGGGCATTTCACCGACGCCATCGCCAAGGAGAACGGCAGCCAGCTGGTGTTCCGCGTCCACGGGCTGCCCACCGGATCCAACATGCTCAACAAGGTGACTCTGGTCAGCGGACGTATGCCCTCGCAGCCCAATGAGATCGTGATCGAGGACAGCGCCAACTACGGCAGGAGCCTCAAGGTGGGCGACAGGATCACCTTCGTCTCCGGCACGTCCGAGAAGATCACCGACGGCACGCTGTCGACCGACACCTTCACCATCGTCGGCCGTGCCATCACCCCGTACTATCTGACGGTCGAAAAAGGCACGTCGCAGATCGGCGGCAAGTCGATCAACTTGTTCGCCTATGTTCCCGACTCCACGTTCACCGTGAAGGACGACAACGGCGACCCGATCTACACGCAGGCATCCGTGACCGTCAAGGGGGCCAAGGAGCTCAACGCCTTCGACACCAAGTACGACAAGCTCGTCGGCAAGACCGAGGACGCGCTCAACAACATCGGTTCCGACCGTGCGCGTGAGCGCGGCAACGAGGTTCGTGACGCCGCTCAGCAGAAGCTTCAGCAGTCGCAGGCCGAATATGACAAGAAGAAGGCCGAGTACGACCAGCAGATCGCCGATGCGCAGGACAAGCTCGACGATGCGAACGCCCAACTGGCGAGCGGGGATGCCAAGCTCGACGGTTCCAAGGAGAACTACGAGCTCAAGAAGCAGAACGCACAGCTGCAGATCCAGAACGGACAGCAGCAGCTCGACTCCGCCAAGCAGCAAATCGAGTCCGGTCAGGCGCAGGTGGATGCCGGCCAGCAGGCCTACGACAGTCTGAAGCAGCAGTATGACAGTCTGAACCAGCAGATGGGTCAGGCCACGGCCATGACCCAGTGGATGCAGCAGCAGATGGATTCGATGAGCGGCAACCTCAAGAGCCTCAACGATCAGATGTCGAAGCTGCCGCCGGATCAGCAGCAGCAGATGAAGCCGATCATCGACTCGTACCAGAAGATGTACGATCAGCTGTCGCAGCAGAAGACCGCGCTCGACCAGACCACGCAGGGTGTGCAGCAGCTGCAGGGTTCGGTGCAGGGTGCGTTTGACTCGGCCGCCGCCCAGTTGCAGGACGGCAAGGATCAGCTTGCGCAGGCGCAGAAGGAGTATGAGCAGGGTGAGGCCCAGCTGGAGGCGGCCAAGAAGCAGCTCGCCCAGGCCGACGCCAATGCGAGCAAGCAGTTCGCCGACGCCAAGGCCAAGCTCGATCAGGGCAAGTCCGATTATCAGAAGAGCAAGGCCGACTTCGAAACGCAGAAGGATGACGGTGCGCAGCAGCTTGACGACGCCAAGGAGAAGCTGATCGCTGCGAAGTACCGGATCGACAGCCTGAACAACCCCACATGGTATGTGCTCGACCGCAACGCGAACGCCGGTTTTGTCAGCTACAAGAACACCGTGGATCGTGTGGATGCGATTTCGCAGATCATTCCCGTGTTCTTCATCCTCGTGGCAGTGCTGGTGTGCATGACCACGATGGCCCGCATGGTCAGCGAGCAGCGTGGGGTGATCGGTACCTACAAGGCGCTCGGCTACCAGAACAATGCGATCGCCATGAAGTACGTGCTGTACGTGGTGGCGGCGAGCGCCGTCGGCGGTGTGATCGGCGCGATCGTGGGCGTATGGACATTCCCGGAGTCGGTGTACAAGGCGTGGGCGGCGATGTACCGTCAGCCCGAACTGGTGCACGGGTTCCACCCGTTCATCGTGCTGATCAGCCTGCTGATCACGGTGGGTGCGATGGCTCTGGTGTCGTATCTCACCTGCCGCAACGAGCTCAACAGCCAGGCCGCGGCGCTGATGCGTCCGAAGGCGCCGAAGATCGGCAAGCGCATCCTGTTGGAACGCATTCCGGCGTTGTGGAAGCTGCTCAACTTCTCGCAGAAGGTGACGGTACGCAACCTGTTCCGGTACAAGCGTCGTCTCATCATGACGATCGTCGGCATCATGGGCTGCACCGGTCTGCTGGTGGCAGGTCTGGGCATGAACGACACGATCGGTTCCGTGGTGGCCAAGCAGTACGGACAGGTGTTCGCCTATGACATGTCGGTGTCGATCGACCAGACCGCGACGGACGCGCAGGTGGCCGATGTCTACGGTGCGCTTGACGGCAACCCGTCGGTCAAGTCGTATACGCGGGCCGGAGTGGGCAGCGTGAGTATCAGCAACGGTGGCGACGACGAGACGCTGGCGATCTACGCGGTCAACAAACCCGACTCGTTCACCGACTACATCCGTCTGGACGATCCAACGACCGGCAAGCCGATCCATCTGACCGACGACGGCATCGTGCTCACCCAGAAGCTCGCCAAGAACCTTGGCGTCAGCGCAGGCGACACCGTTGCGGTACGTGATTCGGGCGGCATGACCAAGCGGATCCCCGTCACCGGCGTCACTGAGAACTATGTATTCCACTACGCGTACATGACGCAGAAATCGTATGCCAAGTACTTCCTCGAGGAACTGCCTCCGAACACGCTGCTGGTCAAGTTCAGCGACAAGGTGACGGCCCGGCAGGAGGACAACCTGGTCAAGGCGTTGCAGAACAGCGACGGCGTGGCGTCGGTGACGTCGTACACGAAGGTGGCGGAGGAGTTCACCGATCAGATCAAGGCCATGAGCAGCATCGTGCTGCTGATCATCGTGTGCGCGGCCCTGCTGGCGTTCGTCGTGCTGTACAACCTGACGAACATCAACGTGTCGGAACGCATTCGCGAGATCGCCACGATCAAGGTGCTTGGATTCAAACGCGGCGAGGTGGCCATGTACATCTACCGCGAGAATCTGCTGCTCACCATCATGGGCGCGGTGCTGGGCTTGCTCATCGGCAGTGGTCTGCACCGGCTGATCATGCAATCCATCGAACAGAAGGATGTGACCTTCGGCTACATGATTTCCCCGTGGAGCTACGTGTGGTCGTTCCTGCTCACCCTGCTGTTCTCCATCATCGTGATGGCGGTCATGTATCCCAAGCTGGTGCGTATTCCGATGGTCGAATCACTCAAGAGCGTGGAGTAGAAGAGAGGAGTCCCGATGACGGAGAACAATCACGACAATAGCGTAGATAGTCCGAATGGCGTGAACGGCACCGACGGCGTGAACGATCCGGACGGCATGGGAAGCCGCGTGATCGATTCGGTGCGGTACTATCCGCTCACGCAGTCGCAGAACCTGATGTTCTACAACCTCAAGTTCAGCTTCCGAAAGCAGATCGTCAACGTCTGCAGCCTGGTGGACCTGTACGACAAGATCGACGAACATCGTCTGGTGCAGGCCGTGTACTTGGCGATGATGCGCATCCCGTCGAACGCGGTGCGCATCCACCTTGTCGACAAGCGTCCGATGCAGTACTTCGCCACCGACGTGCCGCACGACATCGAACTGGTGGACATGCGCGGGCGCTCGCAGCGCGACGTGGAGCGCTACTGTGACGAGATCGGTGCCACGCCGTTCCCGAACGGCGGCAATGACACACAGCTGTATCGCGTGCGGATCATCCGTCGCGACAACGACCGGGTCAGCCTGTACTACTGCGTGAGCCACGTGGTGTTTGACGCCTACTCGCTCATGGGCTGCCTGACATACACGTTCGCCATTTACCAGGCGCTGTGCAACGGCACCGCGTTGCCGGACGAACCGTATTCGCCGCTGCCCGCCTACAAGGCCGACTTCGCGCAGCAGAAGGGCGAGCGCTACAAGCGTCAGGTGGAGTGGTGGAGGAAGCATTTCTCCGTCGAACCGCAGTTCACCTCGGTCAATGGCCTGAAGGGCAAGGAGTTCATCAGGGGCGAGCGCTACGGCGTGACGCTGCGGTTGTGGCAGACCAAGGGCGGCATGGTGGATTATCGCATCGACCGTTCGCTCGTGTCTGCCATGCGCGACTATTGCGAGCGCGAGCATCTGCCCATGCAGATCCCGTATTTCATTGCGTTGCGTACGTTCCTGAGCCGTATGTCCGGCACCGACGACGTGATGTTCATGAACGCGGTGGCCCGTCGCGCCACGCTTGCGCAGAAGCGTGCCGGCGGCACCATGGTGAACGCGGTGGCGCTGCGTACGGTGATTCCCGGTTCCACGTCGTTTGCCGACGCCTGCGAGATCCTGATGCACGAGCAGATGGACGCCTATCGTCGTGCGAACGTGGCCACCGCCGATATTCTCGAGGTGCTGCGTCAGAACTTCGGGCTCAAGGCGTGCCGGGGCTATGCGAGCGTCAGCACCACGTTCCAGCCGTATTTCGACGGCGGTCTGCCGGTGCGGTTCCGGTTCCGTCGCCGTCCGAACGGCGCGAACGCGATGCCGTTGTACGTGAGCATCATGCCGCTCGATGCCAGTGGCGACCTGTGGGTGAACTACGAGTACATCGTGGGCTATGTGGATCCGGAGTCGATCCGTCGTTTCCACCGGTTCATGCTTGCGTTCCTCGACGAGGTGGCGAAAAACCCGGATCGGACGATTGACCAGATCGCCACGGTCGCGCACGGTCGCGCGTCGGCCATGCGTCTGCAGACGCCTGACGATCTTCCGTATGAGATCGCCATGCAGGGTGCCGGAAGCGACGTCGCCGTGGGTGCGGCTGGCACGGACGGCGTTGGCGCGGTGGATGCGACAAAGGGCGGTACCGCATGAGCATTGCGTTGGAGACCGTGGGTTTACGACAGGGGATCGACAGCATCGCCTACGGGAGGATGCTGTCCGATCATGCCCATGCGCTGGCCCTGCGTCTCGTGCGCGCGATGAGCGGCGACGATCATGCGGTGATCCGCAAGGATGCGCATGGCCGGCCGTATGTGGTTTCCGGTACGGGCGCGATTTCCGGCGCGGAGTCGGAATCGCGGACATGGGCGGTCAGCATATCGCATGCCGACGGTCTGATCGCATGCGCCGTGCATCGGGGAGGACGTGTGGGCATCGACGTGGAGTCGGTGCGCCGCCCCACCGCAGGTGTGCTGCGCCACTGTTTTTCTCCCCGCCAGCGTGGGGAGCTGCGTGATCCGATTTCGTCGGATCATTCCGTCGTCATGGACGACGTCGAAGCGGACACCGAAATGCTCGCCGAACGGACGACCATGCTGTGGACGCTCAAGGAGGCTTACGGCAAATTCACAGGGCTCGGGCTCGCGGACTGTGCCGCGATACGCGCATGCGACCCGCTGTTCTGCAAACGCCGTGGGCTGGCGGTCAAACAGTCACGACATGTGATGAACGGCCGCCGGTATTGGTGTTCAGTTGTGTTTCCCAACACTAAGGAGAATGGAAATGAGCAAGTGGAGTAGGGCTCTCATTGGTGCCGTCGCCGGTCTGGCGATGTTGGTGCCGGTGAACGGAGCCGCATTCGCCGCCGACGGTGATGCCGCGGCGGAGCAGACCCAGAATCAGACGACGGAACAGTCGGGCGAGCAGTCGAACCAGTACTTCGACCTGTCCCAGCTGTTCGATTTCTCATCTGCCAACCAGAACGGTGACGCGGCTGTCACGTCCATCCCCGCCACCAGCGAGGAGCGTGCCCGTCTGCAGGCCGAGGTGGACAAGGACAAGGCGATCGACCTGTCCAAGTACCAGGACAATCTGCACAAGACGATCTTCCAGCAGCGTCTCGCCCACGCCGAGGAGGTGCTTGCCGATGCCAACTCCGGCACCGCTCGCGTGAACGTGGCCTACGATCTGCTGTACAAGGCCGCCGACCGTCTCGACCCGGTGAACGGCGAGCCCGGCACCAAGCCCGAGCAGCCGGAGAACCCGGACAAGCCCGGCGACAACAACGCCAAGTCCCACACCTACACGTTCGTGGTCTACGATCCGGCCACCGGCAAGAAGGTGCACGAGGAGTCCAAGGACTTCAAGGACGGCAAGAAGGTCTACGTGCCGTTCAACACCAAGCTGTCGGCTCCCGCCGGCTATGAGATCGTCGGCTGGGCCGACGAGTGCGGTCGCAGCTACGACGCCGACCTGACCGGCGTGTACTCCACGGCCGACACCACGCTCGTGGCGCTGCTGTCCCCCATTGACCACAACAACGGCAACGGCAATGGCAATGGCAACGGCAACGGCAACAACAACGGCAACGGCAACGGCAACAACAACGGCAACGGAAGCCTGAACAATAACGGGAACAATAACGGGAACAATAACGGGAACAACAATGGCAATGGCAACACCATCATTGTGAACCGCGACAACCACGGCAACGTGGTCATCCCGACCTGGTGGACCAAGAACCCGCCCACCACCAACAACGGCACCCCGTCCAAGCTCGACAAGACCAGCACGCCGACCACCACCGGCAAGACGGCGACCACCCCGTCGTCCTCCACGCCGAACGCATCCGATGGCAGCCAGCTGGCCTCCACCGGTGCCGCCATCGGCACCATCGTCGCCGTCATGGTCGTGCTCGCCGTCGTGGCCGCCATGATGTTCGCGCTGCGTCGCCGCAAGCTCTCCGACTCCCTGCGCGCCGGAGACGAGCACTGATCCATCCCGAGGAAACCGAATCGAGGAAAGCGATGAAGAAACCAATCGAAGGCCGCTTCGACGGCAAGGTGATGATCCTCACCGGTGCCGCTCTGGGCATCGGTGAAGCCACCGCCCTGCGCGCAGCACAGGAGGGTGCCAAGCTCGTTCTGGTCGACAAGCTCGAAAAGGAGGGCGAGGACATCCTCCTCCGGGTCAGGGAACTCGGGGCAGAAGCTGTGTTCCTGCACGGCGACGTCTCCGAGGAAAGCACCTGCCGTGACATGGTGGAGCTGGCCGTCAGCACATTCGGCCGGCTCGACATCGCCATCAACAATGCCGGCATCATGGGCCAGCCCGGCCGCATCGTCGACGTCACCAAGGAGCAGTTGGACCATACCATGGCCAACAACTTCTACTCGGTGTTCTTCAGCTGCAAGTACGAGATCATCGAATTCCTCAAGGAGAACCACGGCGGCGTGATCCTCAACGTCTCGTCGATCGCCGGCCTGACCGGTCTGCCCGGCAACCTGCCGTACAGCGCATCCAAGCATGCGGTGAACGGCCTGACCAAGAACGTGGCCATCGACTACGCCAGCAAGGGCATCCGCGTCAACTCGATCAACCCGGCGGGTACGACCACGCCGCTGACCAAGGCCGCCTACGAGTACGTCAAGCGCCACCGCGAGCAGGCGATCGCCGCCGGCATGGACCCCAAGGAGGCCAACTCTATGGCGGGCCTGAAGCGGCGCTCGCTGATCGACCGCGAGGCCGAACCGGACGAGCAGGCATCCGTGATGCTGTTCCTCGTCTCCGACGACGCCTCGTTCCTCACCGCGGAGACAATCGCCTCCGACGGCGGATGGACGTCGTTCTAACCAAGACCTGCCGGGACCGGTGACACATGTCTTCGGACCCGGCGTGCAAAAACCGGAAGACCACGATCGCGTATCGCTCCGAATCGGGGATGATACGCGGCCGTGGTCTTCTCCGTTCTTTTCCGCGGTGCCGTCCGTTACTTCTTGCCTGCGTAGACCTCGTCGTCGATCACATCGGCGAACACGGTGTTCACCTTCGGACGCACCACCTTGAGCGACGGGGTTAGGCATCCATTGTCCTGCGTGAACCGTTCGGGCAGCACCACGAACTTACGCACCGATTCGGCACGCGACACCTGCGAGTTCGCCTTGTCCACGAACAGCTGGATCTCGTCGCGTACCGTCTTGTTCGCGGCGGCCTCCTCCAGCGGCATATCGGCCTGCAAACCGTGTGCGGGCAGCCATACGGCAAGTCCCTCCGGGTCAAGCGTGATCAGTGCGGCGATGAACGGGCGGCCGTCGCCGATCACCACGGCGTGCTCCACGATCGGGCAGTCGTTGATCGTCTCCTCCATCGGAATGGGGGAGACGTTCTTGCCGCCGGCGGTGATGATGATGTCCTTCGCACGGCCGGTGATGGTCAGCGTGCCGTCGTCGTCCAGCGAACCTAGATCGCCGGTGCGCAGCCAGCCGTCCTCGGTGAACGCCTCGGCCGTCTTCTCCGGCAGATTGTGGTAGCCGCGGAACACGTTCGCACCCTTGACCTGCACCTCGCCGTCGTCGCTGATGCGCACCGACGAGCCGGGCGCGCAGCGTCCCACCGTGCCGATGCGGTTGTCGTCCACACGGGTGACGGTGAACGGCGCCGCGGTCTCCGTCATGCCGTAGCCCTGGATCATCGGCAGGCCGATGCCGGCGAAGAAGTGCGCCAGATCCGGGTTCAGCGGCGCGCCGCCGCAGGCCACGTACTTGATGTTCGGTCCGAGCGCGCTGCGTACCGTGCGGTACACGGTCGACTCATACATCGCGTGCTCGGAGATCTGCCGCAACGTGTGGTGACGGCCCTCCTGCGCGGTGCGCGACCAGTCGCGGGCGGCCTCGGCGGCCTTGGCGAACATCCGGCCCCTCATACCCATGCCGGCCTTGCGGGAGGCCGCGTTGTACACCTTTTCGAACACGCGCGGCACACCCAGCAGATACGTGGGCTTGAAGCTACGCAGGTCGGGCAGCAGCGAGCGCGTATCCGGCAGATAGCCGACCACGCCGTCGTCGGAACCGATCGAGCAGTACTGGATGTAGCGGGCGAAGCAGTGGGCGAGGGGCAGGAACAGCAGGAGTCGCGGATGCCCGTCGCAGATCATCTCCTTCATGCACACATAGCCGGCGCGCACGATGCTCAGGAAGTTGCGGTGCGTCAGTTCGGCACCCTTCGGCGCTCCCGTGGAACCGGACGTGTACACGATCGTGGCGAGATCGTCGGCTCCAACCGAGGCGATGCGCTCGTCGAGCTCGTCGTCGCCCACGGTGACGCCCAGTCCTTCGAGCGCGCCCATCGCGTTCGCGTCGAGCATGAGGATGCGGTCCAGCTTTGGACAGTCGTTCACCACCGACTGCAGGCGGTCGAACCGCTCCTGATCGTCGGCGATGGCGATCCGCACGTCGGAGTCGTTGAGAATGCGCTTGGCCTGCGCGGCGGAGTCGGTGTCGTAGATCGGCACGTTCACCGCGCCGATGGCGGCCAGCGCGAAGTCGAGCACGCCCCACTCGTAGCGGGTGCTGGAGAACAGGGTCACCGCGTCGCCCTTGCGGATGCCGAACGCCATGAATCCCTTGGCGCACGCGCGAACCAGGCGGTGGAATTCGCCGGTGGTGACGTCGGACCAGGCGCCGGGGCCGGTCTTGCGGCTGGCGATCACCGTGTCCTCGCCAGTACGGTCGATGCGTTCGGTGAGCAGCGAGTAGAGGGTTTCGTCGTCGCGAACCTCGATGGTTCCGGGTTCCGTGTATTCCTTCATCATGCCTCGAATTCATGTCGTCGATCAGACGATCGGCGTACGGGTATGCCTATGTCCTCTTTTATGTTACGGTGCCGTAGTCGGGTGCGCATTGTCGGGGGATATGAACTTGCCGCCGCGACGTTGTGGAATGGTACAAACGGCCGTGGGCCGCGTCCGTACAATGAAAACGGTATGCACGGGAACGGTAGGCATGATCACGACAGACATGGTCACGGTGCGTATGATCGCGACACGGAAGGGGATGCGATGGCGGATCTGTCACGGAAGGCGCTGGTGATCGGTGCCTCATCCAGGGCGTTGTTCGACCTTGAGGAGGCCAACGACGTCTATCGCAACGACGGCGTGGCACAGTACGAGGATTATCAGAAAAGCCGTGTCGACGAGACGCTCGCCCCGGGCACTGCGTTCCCGTTCGTCTCGCGTCTGCTCCGGTTCAACCGGCTGTTCGACGATCCCGACGAGGGCGTTGAGGTGGTGGTGCTGTCACGCAACAGTCCGCGTACCGGACTGCGCATTATGAATAGCATCCGCGCCCATGATCTCGACATCACGAGGGCGGTGTTCCGCAGCGGGATGTCCACGTTTCCGCTGATGCGCGAGTTCAATATGTCGCTGTTTCTGTCCGCGAACGCCGACGAGGTCAAAAGCGCCGTGGACAAGGGGCTGCCCGCCGGTCTGGTATTGCCGTTCCGTCGTCGATCGCACCAGCTTGATGATGACAATGAGCTGCGGGTGGCGTTCGACTTCGACGGTGTGCTGGCCGGCGACTCGTCCGAGCGGGTGTTCCAGCAGGCCCGTCGGAACGATCCCGAACACGCGACGGAAGTGTACGGCGACCATGAGCTGATGAACGCGGACCGGCCGTTGGAGAACGGGCCGCTCGAACGACTGCTGAAGGGACTGAACGCGTTGCAGCGGGCGGCACGTGAAAGCACGTTGCCGGACAAGCCGTCGTTGCGCGTGTATCTGATGACCGCCCGTAGTGCGCCGGCCCACGAGCGTGCCATCCGTACGCTGGAGGAGAAGGGGCTGACCGTGGACGAGGCGTTCTTCCTCGGCGGGCTCAGCAAGACGCCGTTCCTCAACGAGGTGCAGCCGCACATCTTCTTCGATGACGACATGATGAATCTGGAGAACCCCGATCTCAACATCCCCGCCGTGCACATCCCGTTCGGCATCCGCAACGACGGCGAGTGAGCGACCCATTTCCGCCTATCCGCGCCTATCCGCGCCTATCCGCGCCTATCCGCGCCTATCCGCGATCGCGGTTTCGCCGATACGCGCGGCAGGCATCCACGAACGCCGTCGCCAGACGATGACTCGGCTTGTCGTCCGGCGTCTGCTCGGGATGCCACTGCACGGCCATGAAGAACTCGCGATCCGGCCGATACGCGGACTCGATAACGCCGTCGGGGGCGCTCGCCTGCACGGCCACGCCCTCGCCCGGTTTATGCACGGCCTGATGATGCACGCTGTTGACCATGATGCCGTCGCATCCCAGAATGCCGCGCAGGGGAGTGCCCGGCAGCACGGTCACCGAGTGACTCGGCTGATTGAATGGCTGCTTCTGCCAGTGATCCAGAGCACCCGGAATATCGTCGGCGATCTGCTGGTAGAGGTTGCCGCCCGCCAGTACGCACATCATCTGCAGACCGCGGCATACGCCAAGATAGGGCATATGCCGTTCGTAGGCGGCCTTCAGCAGTGTTGCCTCCGCATGATCGCGCAACGGGACCGGTTCGTCCATGCCCGGCAGATGGCGGCCTCCGTACAGATCCGGATCGATGTCATTGCCACCGGGAATCAGCAGCCCGTCGGCGCGGTCGATCATGTCGATGAGATAGCGGTCGTCGTCAGACGGGTCCACGGTCAGTACGTTGGCTCCCGCAAACTCCACCAGCCGCAGGTATCCGGGATCGATGTCGAACGCTCCCGCCACCGTCTCCGAATACTGCATCATCAACGCCACGACAGGCTTCATCGACGTCGCCTTTCCCCGGGCCGCGTATGGCGGCGATACACTGAATGTCAATTGCGATTATATGAGTGATGCGATTACATGAGTGCATGAGTGGAGGTTCCATCAATGGCTGACGATTCCACTGCGGAATGCGGCAATCCCACTGCCGGGCATAACGATCATCATGATGACGCGGCGACGTTTCCAGGAGCCGACGCGCTGCTGCATGAACTTGCACGATCCGAATTTCCTGTATCCGACGACGTGATCGAACGCCTACGTGGTATCTACGATCGTCTTGCCGACGTCTTGCCCGACGATCCCGAATTCGAACGGTACCTGCGCGAGGACGTGATCGAACATGGGACGTTCACGCGTGCCGAGGCCATTGATATCAGTGATTCCGTGCTGGACGTCAGCGCCCGGCACAAGAACGATCCCGCGCTGCTGGTGCCGTTCTTCGTCGCGTTCGAGTGGTTCCACCGGTGTGAATTCGACGCCGATCAGCGGTTGCTGTACTGGCGGCGGTTCGTGCCGTTGCTGCGTCCGTGTCTTGGCGGGTTCTCGCTCTACCAGTACGCGCTGTCCATGTTCTGCCTGTATGGCGGTGACGAGCAGGGGGCCGAGGCGGCTGCCCGCCGCGCCCTCGACACGGCCCCGGACCATATCGGTTTTCTCAACACCTACACCGAGCAGATTCTGGACCGTGTGGAGCATGAGCTCATCTCCTCGGGCCGGCAGATGCCCGACGAGGATGACCGGCAGTCGCTTGAGCATCTTCTGGACGACTTCGAGAAGCGTCCGAGGGACGGATGGCATCCGATCTTCCATGTGAGCTACGGACGGATCCTCGCATGCCTCGGCCGGTACGGCGAAGCACAGAGCGAGTTCTCCCAGGCCGTGGATCTGGAGAACGCCCGGTACAACGCGTGGAGTGAGTCCAGTGATGCCGCGCAGACGACCACGATCAAGGGCAGCACGTACGTGACCGAGATGAATGAGATCTTCGACGCGCGCAACACGTGCAATATGCTGTCGAACATGCGCTCGCTGTCGGCGGTCATCGATGATGCGCAGGACGCGCAGCGGGCCCGTGCGCGCGAACTTGACGACAAGATGGACGAGCTTGGCCGGCGTTTCGATAACGAACGCATCGACATGCTGGAGTTCATCGGCTTCTTCGCCGGCATCATCTCGTTCGTCATCGCCTCGATTCAGCTCGGCGACGGTCTGTCGTTCCCCACGCGCACCCTGATGGTGCTGATCGTCATGGGATCGTTGCTGGTGGCGTTCGGCGCGTTTTCCATGCTGTTGGAAAGCGGCCGTGCCGTCGATCCGAAGAATCCGAAACAGGGGCGTATGTTCGGTGTGCGTACTGGGCTGATCGCAGTGATCGTCATCGGTCTGGTGGTCATCGTGACCGCCATGCTGATGTATCTCGTCATCCGATGACGGCTGTCGGTTCGGTTTCGAGGTCTGCAATGCGAAGGGCCGGGCGACTCGTGTGGATACGAGCCGCCCGGCCTTTCGTCGTCGGTGTCGTCACGCCTTGGCGGTGGCGACGAGTTCGATCTGCTCCTGCTCCTCCATGAGCGCGTCGCCGAGCGTCTTGGCGCCGGGGATGCGATGGCCCTTCTCGTCGAAGCCGGGCTGCTTCGGGTGCAGGGTGAGCGTGAGGAGGAACGCCAGCATGTACAGTCCGGCGTACGTCCAGCAGATGCCTTCGATGCCGATGACCGGCAGCAGGAGGGTGGCGATGCCGGGGCCGACGAACGTGGTGAGTCCGGCGGCTAGGTTGTAGGCGGACAGTGCCGCGCCCTGCTTGCCGGGGGCCTCAAGCGTCATCACCGTGGGCAGGCAGGAGAAGGCGCAGGTGCCGATGCCCACCACGATCGAGGCGACGATCATCATCAGCGCATTCGGTCCGAACCAACGCGGCATGTAGTAGAAGAGCACGGATCCGACAGCGAGCACGCCGCATCCGAACCAGCGCATCGGCCAGATCCAGCCGAAGCGGTCCATGAACCAGCCCCAGAACGTGTTGAAGATCAGGGTGACGACGAACACGAATCCCCAGATGCGCATCCATTCCTCGGTCTTGAAGATGTTGATGCCGCCGTATTTCGTGGTGCACAGGTACAGCGGCATGATCACCGGGAATCCGTACAGCAGCAGGTTGTTGATGATGCGGATGATAGCGCAGATGGCGATCTTGCGGTTAGTGAACAGGATGGTGGCGCCTTCGGCCAGTTCCTTGAGCTGTTCGGCGCGGCTCAGGCCCTCGCCCTTGATCACTTTGTTCTTCGGGACGCAGAAGAAGCACATGATCGTGCCGATGATCGAGAACGGCAGTGCGAACCAGAAGGTCTTGTATTCGCCGAAGTGTGGCATGATGAAGCTCGGCAGGTAGGCGCCGAACACGCCGATGCCCAGCGAGAAGCAGGTCCAGAAGAAGCCGGTGGCGCTGGCGAGCCTGGCGGGGGCGATGTACTGGGCCATGAGCACCACGAAGCTGTAGATGAACAGCGGGTAGCCGATGCCGCGGATCGCGTAGACGCCGAGGATGAGCGGGTAGATGCCGCTGGGCAGTGCCACGGCGAGGAAGACCAGATGCACGCCGATCCACCAGCAGGCGCCGAACATCATGACCCGACGTGCGCCGAACATCTCGGCGAGCACGCCGGCCGTCCATCCGCCGAGTGCCGCGAACAGACCGTACACGGTGACCAGTCCGGACGCTTGCGCCGCCGTGAATCCCTGATCGACCATGTACTTCGACAGGAACGTCAGCTCAAAGCCATCGCCCGTCATGAAGATGGCCACCGCCAGGAACCCCAGCAACAACGCTCGGGGGATTCCGAACTTTTCAATCGCCTTAATCATAACAATCCACCTAACAACCGCCTCGTCGCGGTCCTATTTTTCATCATTGTCCAAAAGCATGAATCCGCCGGGAACTTTCGGCGTCACAGTCATTGTTGTTGGTGGCAGCCGCCACAGGCGCTGCCACCAACATGCCCTCCAGGCCAAGTATTCGCTCAACCTGAGCG